>DATLLD010000084.1:0-77639 GCA_035538035.1 Gemmatimonadaceae bacterium
GGCACCGCCCGTGACGATGGTGTGGTGAGCTGCGAGCTCCATCCTCCGCCTCCAAAAAAGAACGCTATCGCGTGAAGTCATGCGCTGTCGGGCTTGGCCTTGCAGTCTATAACCGCGACAGGGCATGCGCATCCGTCTTACTGCGCCCGCTTCGCCTTCCAGAGCTGGTGTTCCTCGGGCATGCACGCCGCGCACGGGTGGTAGCCGGCCGCGATCGCCGTCGCCTCGTCCTTGAAGAACACGCGCTGCTGCGCATAGTGGCCGCCGTGTTGCAGCGCGCGGCGCGCCACCTTGCAGTCGAGCCGCCCGTAGCGACGCTCCTTGCGATAACCGCCGAGCGTGCCCGGTGTCGGGCTCGCCACCAACGAGCCGTCGGCGCCCACCAACCGGTAGAACTTCGGGGTCTCTGTCATCCAGAGAATCTAAGAGGACGGCGCGGCGCACGAGACCTCCGTGCGCCGCGCCGTCCCCCATTTTCTTCGGACTTCGTGCATGCTGGTCCGACGCGCCACAGGCGCGCCGACCTTACCGGATCACTGCTGGTCGTCGTCCCCGCCGTAGAACCCGCCCGCCACGGGACCGAGCTGCTCCACGGTCAGCATCTGCTTGGTCGTCACACCGTTCACCGTGAGCGTCACGAGGTACTGGCCGGCTGCGACCGGAGCGCCACCGCCGCGGCCGAACCGTCCGCCGCCTCCGGCCGCGCCGGACGACTCGCCCGGCCGGTCGGACCGCGTCTCGCTGTTCAGCTTGGACGGCTGCACCGGCGTCGCACCACGCCCGCCGCGCAGGTCCCAGTACACGCGGTGCAGGCCCGCCGAACCCGGCGCGGTCAGCTCGCGCACGGTCTCGCCAGCCGCGTCGGTGATGACGATGCGCGCGTTGCCGCTTCCGCCCGCGCCGACGTGGTAGTTGATCGCCGCGCCGTAGGGCGGGTTGTCACCGATGAAGAGCTGATGCCCCTGCGTCGCGCCGAGCAGGTTGGTGGTGCCGAACTGGTACGCGGTGCGGAGCGAGAAGAGGTGCGAGCCCTTCGCGGCGACGGCATCGGTCAGTTCCTGCAGCGCGGAGACATCGTTGACCCACACCGACCGTCCATGCGTCCCGGCGATCAGCTCACGCTGCACCGGGTGCACCTTGAGGTCGTGCACGGGCACGGTCGGCAACCCGGAGCCGAAGCGCTGCCAGTTCGCGCCCTTGTTGGTCGATACATAAGCGCCGACGTCGGTGCCGAGGTACAGAAGGTTGGCGTTCACCGGATCCTCGCGGATCACGTGCACGAAGTGCACGCCGTCGCTCGGCAGCCCGTTCATGAGCGTGCGGAAGCTCTTGCCACCGTCATTCGACACGAACACATAGGGCTTCAGGTCGCCGTCGCGATGCGCGTCGAAGGTCACGTACACCGTGTTGGAATCGGTACGCGAGGCCTCCACGCGCGACACCCAGGTCTTCTCGGGCACCTTGCCCTTGAAGCGCGGCGTGATGTCCTCCCACGTGGTGCCGTCGTTCCGCGTCAGCCAGACGCGGCCGTCGTCGGTGCCAACCCAGATGAGGCCCGGACGGAAGGTCGACTCACCGATGGTCGTGATGGTGCCGTTCACCTCGGCGCCAGTCACGTCCTTCGTGATGCCGCCCGAGGACTGCATCGACGTGCGGATGCGCACCGAATCCTGCCACGAGAGGTCGGGCGAGATGACGTTCCACTGGTCGCCGCGATTCACGGACTTGATCAGCTTGTTGCCGCCGGCGTAGAGCGTGCGCGGATTGTGCACGCTCATCACCATCGGCGCCTGCCAGTTGAAGCGCAGCGTGTTGGCGGAGTCGAGGGCGGCTCGACGCTTGATGTCGTTGAGGCGCGCAGTGATGGCTGGAGTCACCGCCGCGTTCGTGTCGCCGCGCGCGATGCGCAGCGAGTCGCTCCAGGGCGAACGGCGCGGCCTGCCGGCGCCGGAGCGCAGAGACTTTCGCTCCATCGTCTTCAGGTTCACGCGGCCGATGTTGCCGCCCTGCGACTCGTAGAAGATCATGTCCGGGTCATCGGGGTCCTGCGCCGAGTAGAACCCGTCGCCGCCACCGACCTGGAACCAGTCCTGGTGCAGGATGCCGTCGCTGTCCGTCGTGCGGCTGGGGCCGCACCAGGTGCCGTTGTCCTGGAGGCCGCCGCAGACGCGGTAGAAGGGCTGCATGTCGTACGAGATGGCATAGAACTGCCCGACCGCGTGCGTGTTGATGAACTCGTACGCGCCGCCGTTGTCGCGCGTGATGCCGATGCCGCCGTCGCCACCGACCATGAAGTGCTGCGGGTCGTTCGGGTCGATCCACATGGCGTGCCAGTCGATATGGATGTCGTTGGCGCCCTGCGTCGACGTCTTGCCGCCGTCGTTCGAGAAGAAGAAGTCGTTGTTGCCCCAGTACACGCGGTCCGGGTTCACCGGGTCCACGCGCACGAGCGAGAAGTAGAAGGGGCGCGTGTTGCTCTTGTTGATGTGGCGCCAGCTCTCGCCGCCGTCATCGGAGCGGTAGAGGCCGGAGGCCGTCTTCGCGAGCGGATAGATGTCGAGCCCGATGCCGTAGAGCTCGGGATCGCCCGGGTCACCGGGATAGTTGTAGACCTTCCGCGGTCCGGTAGGCTTCACCGGGTTCGGCGCGGTGTCCGCCTCGACCATCGCGTAGAGGATCTTGGGGTTCGCGCGGTGCACGTCGATCATCACGCGACCCTTGTTCTGCGCCGGGAATCCGTTGCCCTTGATCTCGCGCCAGCTCTTGCCGCCGTCGTTCGACTTCCACAGTCCCGATCCGGGACCACCCGAGTTCATGAAGTAGGGTCCGCGCCGGAACTCCCAGCTCGTGGCCCAGAGTTCGTTCGGGTCCTTCGGGTTGATGGCGAGGTCGATGAAGCCCGCCTTGTCGCTCACGAACTTGGCGAGCGTCCAGGTCTTGCCGCCGTCCTCGGTGCGATAGAGCCCGCGCTCGGGGTTCGACGCCCAGACATTGCCGAGCGCCGCGACCCAGGCGATGTCCGGGTTGGTCGGGTGCACGATCACGCGGCCGATGTGGCGCGTCTTCTCGAGGCCCGTCTTCACCCAGGTTTTGCCGGCGTCGATGGACTTGTAGACGCCGCCGCCGGGGGAGATGGAGTTGCGTCCGTCCTCCTCACCGGTGCCCGCATAGATCACGTTCGGGTTGGACGGCGCGATGGCGATGTCGCCGATCGAGATCACGTCCTGGGTGTCGAAGACCGGCTTGAAGGTCGTGCCGCCGTTCTCCGTCTTCCAGATGCCGGAGCTTGCGTACGCGATGTAGAAGACCTTGGGGTTGCCGACCACGGCCTCGATGTCGGTCACGCGCGCGGACATGTTCGACGGGCCGACGGAGCGCCAGCGGAACACGTCCTGCGCGGCGGCGTCGAGCGTGCCGGCGTACTGCGCCCCCGCCGCCGCGGGAATCACCGCGACGGCGAGGGCGAGCGACGAGATGAGCTTGATCGATCGTCTGTTGCGGAATCGCATCACTGATCAGTTATCCATTTTGGGCTTGAGGGTCTCGCGCGTGGTCGGGTAGGCGATCCCGAGCTGCTCGAGGTAGGACTTGTACTTCTTGGCGTCGTAGTAGTGCTTCTGGAGCTCGGGCTTGTAGCGGGCCATGATGTCGGCGTTCATCCAGATCGGCGGCTTGTCGGTGGCGGAGATGAACGGCACGTACTTCACGTCCTTCGTCTGCACGTCGCGGAAATACGTCCATGCGTCGGCGACGACCTGCGGCTTCATCAGGATGTCGATCAGCGTCAGCGCCTGCACCTTGGCGCCCTGCACCGCGCCCTTGTGCGCGATCGGCGTCGCCGAGGCGATCGAGCTCGACCAGTTGTGGCCCGGAAGACCGGGGATGTTCGACGGGTAGCGCAGCGTCACGGTCGGCAGGTTCCACGACACGTCGCCGATGTCGTCCGAGCCGCCGCCGAGCATCCGGCTCTCCGGCACCGGCGTGCCCATCGCGAACTCGCTCGCGGTGCTCAGCCCGCTCTCGCGGGCGCCGAGTTCCTTCTGGAGGCCCTTCGCCAGCGTCTGGTCGGCATCGTCCCACGCCGGCATGCCGACGCGCTTGATGTTGTCGAACGTGACCTCGGCGATGGTCTTGTTGAAGTGACCGCTCCAGCCGGAGCCCACCATCATCACGGTGTCGAGCTCGACGTTGGCCATCAGCGCCGCGCCCTGCGCGATGCGCTTGCCGGTCTCGAACAGCGCCTTCGTGCGCTCGTAGTCGCGCTCGCGGAAGTAGAACCAGATGCTCGCCGTGCTCGGCACGACGTTCGGCTGGTCACCGCCGTCCATGATCACATAGTGCGAGCGCGTCGGCAGCTCGTTGTGCTCGCGCTGGTACTCCCAGCCCGTGCCCATCAGCATCGCGGCGTCGAGCGCCGAGCGGCCGCGCCACGGAGAACCCGCCGCGTGCGCGCTCGTGCCCTTGAACTGGAAGATCGCCGAGATCAGCGCCGACTGGCCGCTCGCGCCCCAGGAGACGCCAAGCCCGTTGCCGACGTGCGTGAAGAGCGCGACATCGGCGTCCTTGAACAGTCCCTCGCGCACGAGGAACGCCTTGCCCGCCATCTGCTCCTCGGCGATGCCCGGCCAGAGCACGAGCGTGCCGGGGATCTTCTCGCGCGTCATGATCTCCTTCACCACGAGCGCCGCGGCGATGTTGACGGCCTGCCCGGTGTTGTGCCCTTCGCCGTGGCCGGGTGCACCGACCACCTGCGGATCGAGGAATCCGACACCCGGCTTGTTGTTCGACTGCGGGATGCCGTCCACGTCGGAGCCGAGGGCGATCACCGGCTTGCCCGAGCCGTTCGACCATCGCGCCACCCATGCACTGGGCATGCCCGCGTAGCCGAGCGTGATGTCGAATCCGGCCTGCTTGAGGATGCCGGTGAGGTACTTCTGCGTCTCGAACTCCTGGAAGCCGAGCTCGCTGAAGGAGAACTGATGGTCGATCATCTCCTGCACGAGCTTGGCGCGCGCCTCGATCTTCGTGAGCGCCTCGGCCTTGAGGCGCTCGATGCGCGCCGAGTCCGGCGCGGCCTGCGCGCCGGCGCGCGGCGCGATGGTGCACAGCAGTGAGGCGCTGGCGAGCGCGAGGACGAGTCGTGAGACTCGTGTGGCGGGACGGGACATCGAGCGGCTCCTGGGCGGTGGGTGCGAAGGTCCGAGTGCCTACGCAGCAGGCGTCGGCGAGGTTGAGCCAGACGCGGCGGAAGGGGGCTCCGGGAGACAACATATCGCTCTCGACCCGCGTACTCACAAGATGCGCCTCTCCATACTTTCCCGCCGTCTCCACCGCTGGGGGTCCATCGGCATCGGGCTGCCCCTGCTGCTCGTCATCGGCTCCGGCATCCTGCTCCAGGTGAAGAAGCAGTTCCCGTGGGTGCAGCCCGGTGAGCAGCGCACCGCGGTGAGCGCGCCGGCGATGGAGTGGGACGTGATCCTGGCCGCCGCGAAGGCGCATCCCCAAGCCGGCGTCACGGGGTGGGAGGACATCGACCGTCTCGACGTGCGGCCCGGAAAGGGCATCCTCAAGGTGATCACGAAGAGCCGCTGGGAGCTGCAGCTCGCGCTGGGCACGGGCGAGGTGCTGCAGACGGCGTATCGCCGCAGCGATTTGATCGAGACGCTGCACGACGGCTCGTTCTTCGGGGACCCGGCGAAGCTCTGGATCTTCCTGCCGTCGGGGATCGTGCTGTTCGCGCTCTGGGTGACCGGGCTGTACCTGTGGGTGTTGCCGTACCTGACCAAGCGGAAGCGGGCGAGGCTGGCGGCAAAAAAGGTTTGAGGGAGCAGGTGGCAGGTGAGTGGAACTGCAGATTCTCGGCTTTCGAACCTCTCACCTCGCCGCGCCAACTGCGGTAGCTTCGTCGCGAACCTTCACGAGACTCCTGATGCTTAGCTCGCGTACCGTCGGCACCGTCAAGCGCGGCGCCTCGATCGCCCACGCCTCGAAGTTCCCGGCGGCGATCCTCGCCGCGTCTGTCGTCGCGATCCTCGCTGTCTCCGCGCCCGTGCTCCAAGCGCAACGCAGCTCCGCGCGCCCGGCGACGCCCTACGTCCCTGGAGCGAGTTGGGAGCGCCGCGCTCCCGCGGCCGCCGGCATCGACAGCGCCAAGCTCGCCGAGGCGGTCGCTTTCGCGGTCGCCAACGACGCCACGGCGCCGCGGGACATGGAAGAATCGCACTACCGCAGCTTCGGCCGTGAGCCGTTCGGGCAGGGCATCGGCCCCTTCAAGCCGCGCGGTGAGCCGAGCGGCGTGATTCTCCGCGGCGGGTACGTCGTTGCGAGTTGGGGTGAACCTGACCGCGTCGACATGACGCACAGCGTCACCAAGAGCTTCCTCTCTGCCACGGTCGGGCTCGCGGTGGATCGCGGCCTGATCTCATCGGTGCGCGACACGGTCTGGAAGTCGCAGGCGCCAACATACGCACTTCGCCTGCAGGCGCCGAGCGAGCCCGGCGCGCGATACGGCGAGCCGATGTTCCTCTCGCTCTTCGACACGCCGCACAATCGCACCATCACGTGGGACGACATGCTGCGGCAGACGAGCGACTGGGAAGGCTCGCTCTGGGGCAAGCCGGAATGGGCCGACCGTCCGTCGCAGAGCGCCGCCGAGTGGACGACGCGAGCGCGCAAGGCGCCGGGCACGGCGTACGAGTACAACGACGTGCGCGTCAACGTGCTCGCGCTCGCCGCGACGAACGTCTGGCGGCGGTCGCTGCCCGAGGTGCTGAACGAACTCCTGATGGAGCCGATCGGCGCGTCGCGCACCTGGCGCTGGTACGGCTACGACAACGCCTGGATCACGCTCGACGGCAAGCCGGTGCAGGTCGTGAGCGGCGGAGGCCACTGGGGCGGCGGGATGTTCATCAACGCCTGGGACATGGCACGCTTCGGGTTGCTCACGCAGCGACGCGGCGTCTGGGGGGACAAGCGGATCCTCTCCGAGGAGTGGGTGAAGCTCTCGCTCACGCCCACAGTGCCACAGCCAACCTACGGCTACATGAACTGGTTCCTCAACACCGACCGCAAGTGGATGCCGGCCGCGCCGGCGAGCGCGTTCGGGCATGTGGGCAACGGCACCAACCTCGTGTTCGTGGCGCCGGAGCAGGACCTCGTCATCGTCGTGCGCTGGATCCAGAACGGAGCGATCAACGAGTTCCTCGGCAAGGCGCTCGCCGCGGTGACGCGATGAACGCGCGCCTCTCCAGCAGCGTGCGCAGCGCAGCGCGCACGGCCATCCTGTGCACTGTGACGCTTGCAGGGTGTGCCGCGCCACGACCAGGCACGAGCACGCCCGAGCCGGCGTGGTCCGTCCTCATCCGCAACGGCACCATCGTCGACGGCACCGGCGCGCCGGGCTATCGCGGTGACATCGCCGTCAGTGGCGACCGCATCGTCGCGCTCTCGCGCACGGCGCTCGACGCGTCACGCGCCGCGCGGGTCATCGACGCCGGCGGACTCATCGTCGCGCCGGGCTTCATCGACCTGCACGCGCACATCGACCCGCTGCTGCGCCTGCCCGATTCCAAGAGCCATGTCACGCAAGGCGTGACGCTCGCGCTCGGCGGCCCCGACGGCAGCTCGCCGTGGCCACTCACGTCATACATGGACTCGGCGCAGAAGAGCGGGCTCGGCATGAACGTCGCTTACCTCGTGGGGCACAACACCGTGCGCCGCGAGGTCATGGGCACGGAGAATCGCGCGCCCACGGCCGACGAACTCGCTCGCATGGTCACACTCGTCAGGCAGGGCATGGGCGACGGCGCCTTCGGCATCAGCACCGGACTGCGCTACGTGCCGGGCTTCTATTCCAAGACCGACGAGGTCGTCGCGCTCTCACGCGCCGCCGCCGACTCCGGTGGCTTCTATACGTCGCACCTGCGCGAGGAAGGGCTCGGCTTGTTCGAGGGCGTGGGCGAGGCCATCACGATCGCGCGCGACGCGCGGATCCCGGTCGTGCTCACGCATCACAAGGCCGTCGGCCAGCCGATGTGGGGCAAGAGCGTGGAGACGCTGCGCATGGTGGACGAGGCGCGCGCCGCGGGCCTCGACGTGATGATCGACCAATATCCGTACACGGCGACATCGACGAGCCTCTCCGTGCTGATCCCACCCTGGGCGCTCGCCGGCGGCACGCGCGCGCTCCGCGAGCGACTCGCGCAGCCGGCGCTCCGCGACAGCATCGAACGCGGCGTCGTCGAATACCTCAAGACCGATCGCGGCGGCGGCGACACGCGCCGCGTGCAGTTCGGCCGCGTGGCCTGGGACCACTCACTCGAGGGCAAGACGCTGTTCGACTGGGCGGTGCGGCAGGACGTCGGCCCGTCGCTCGAGGCCGCGGCCAAGCTCGTGCTCGAGGGCGAGCTCAACGGCGGCGCGTCCATGATCTACCACGTGATCGACGAGGGCGACGTGCGCCGCATCATGGCGCACCCGCAGACGATGATCGCGTCTGACGGCCGGCTCACGCAGCCGGGCGAAGGCGTGCCGCATCCGCGTGCTTACGGGACCTTCCCGCGTGTGCTCGGCACCTATGTGCGCGAGCTGAAGGTGCTGACCCTCGAACAGGCCGTGCACAAGATGACCGGCATGCCTGCCACTCGCATGGGCCTGCAGGGTCAGCGAGGCTGCCTCGCCGTCGGCTGCGCGGCAGACATCACGCTGTTCGATGCGGATCGCGTCGGCAGCCCCGCGACCTTCACCGACCCGCACCATTACGCGGTCGGCATCCCGTTCGTACTCGTGAATGGCACGCCGGTGGTCGATGGTGGGGCGTTCACGCCACAGCGCCCGGGCCGCGTGCTCCGGAGGACGGTCCAGCCGGGCAGGCTCGCACCCTGAGGGTCCGTGACGCGTTCGTGACAAAGACGTGACGAGCCCGTTCCATCGATTCGTGGTGTGGCGGACACCGTCCGCCCAAGTTCAATGAATGAAACTCGCACGCGGAGTCGGTCTCTCGGTCGGCACGGCTCTCTTCCTCGTCGGCCTCGCCCGCGCCGCGACTGCGCAGACGACGGTCGACGGGCTCATTTACGCGAGCTATCGCTACGGACTCGAGCGGGATTCGTCGTTGGTGCCCGCCAGCAGACGCAACAACTTCGAGCTTGATCGCGCGTACCTGAACGTCCGCAGCAAGGCTTCCGGCGGCATCGCCACGCGCGTCACCGTCGACGTCGACGGTCGTCGCGCGTCGGCCGGACAGCAGACCATCCGCCTCAAGTACGCGTTCGCGGACTGGACGCCGGAAGGAAGCGCGATCACCTGGCGCTTCGGCATGCAGAACACGCCGGCGGTCGGCTACATCGAGGACACCTGGGGCTACCGCGTCCAGGGACCGGTGCCGATCGACCGGTATCGCTACCTGTCCTCATCCGACATCGGCTTGGGCGCCGAGGGATCGTGGGGCAAGCAGGCGATCACTGCGCATGCCGGCGTGTTCAATGGTGAAGGCTACAACGGTGCCCCCGGCGATCACCGGAAGGACGCCTCGGCGCGCGTCTCGGTGCGGTTGCTCGCCACCGACAATGACAGCCGCACCGGGGGGCTCCGGCTCACCGGTTTCGCATCCGTAGGGCGCGCGACTGGTGGCGCGGTGCGCAACCGATATCTCGGCCTTCTCACATATCAGACGAAAGCGACGACGCTCGGCGCCGAGTACTGGATCACGACCGACTCGACGCTCGCCGACGCCGAGACCGATGGTCGGATCGTCAGCGTCTTTGCGACGCACCAGCGCGTGGGCTCGCCCGTCGGGCTCATCGCCCGTGTCGACCAATGGGACCCGAACACGGCATCTTCGCCCGCGGCGTTCGACGCCGCCAGCAGCCGTCAGGTGCGCGTGATCGCAGGCGTCTCGTACCAGTTGGCGAAGAACGTCCGCCTCCTGCTCGACGCGGACGTGGCCTCGGTGCAGGGGAGCGCGGTACCGAACTCCTTCCAGGCGGACAATCGCTCGGTCGTCTTCCACACCGAGATCAAGTTCTGACCGCCATGACCATCCGACACGGAATGACAATGCTCAATAGGGAATCGAAGCGTGGTGTGCTGCGCGCGGCGCTGGTCGCCGTTGCCGCGACCTCGCTCGTCGCCTGTGGCGACAAGGACACCGTGCAGCTCACCGGGGCGGGCGCGACGTTCCCGTATCCGATCTACTCGAAGTGGTTCGACGCGTTCTACAACGAGACCGGACACCAGGTCAATTATCAGTCGATCGGGTCCGGCGCCGGCGTGAAGCAGTTCACCGAGGGGACGGTCGACTTCGGTGCGACGGACGGCCCCATGACCGATGAAGAGATCGCGGCGGTCGGTGGCGCCGTCGTCCACCTTCCGACGGTGCTCGGCGCCGACGTCGTGACCTGGAACCTGCCCTCGCTGGGCGAGACGCAGCTCCGGTTCGATGGTGCGACGCTCGCCGACATCTTCCTCGGGAAGATCAAGCGGTGGGACGACCCGCGGCTCGCGGCGCTGAACCCGGGAGTCGCACTGCCCTCGCTCGACATCCTCGTGGTGCACCGCGCCGACGGCTCCGGCACGACGTTCATCTGGACCGATTACCTGAGCACCGTCTCTCCCGAGTGGAGCGCGAAGATCGGGCGCGGCAAGTCAGTGAACTGGCCCACCGGCGTCGGCGGCAAGGGGAACGAGGGCGTGACCCAGCAGGTCAAGCAGGTCGAGGGAACGATCGGCTACGTCGAGCTCATCTATGCGAGCGCGAACGGGCTTCCGTACGGGGCGATCAAGAACCGCAGCGGCCAGTTCGTGCTGCCGACCCTCGAGAGCGTGAGCGCGGCGGCCGCAGGTGTGGACCTCGCGGCGGACACCGACTTCCGCGTCTCGATCGTCGATGCCGCCGGGGCCGATGCATATCCGGTGGCATCGTTCACTTGGCTCCTGGTCCGGCCCGATATGGCCGATGCCGCCAAGGCACGGGCGATCCGCGACTTCCTGCGCTGGATGACAAGGCCTGAGGCGGCGGCGATGGCGGCCGAGCTGCACTATGCGCCGTTGCCCAAGAGCGTAGCGGACCTGGTCGCGGCTCGCATCGAGACGCTGACCGCCGGCGGCGCGCCGATCGCGGACGGGAGATGAATCCACGCCGGCGCCTCAGCGGCGGCGGGCGTGGCGACACGGTCTTCAAGGCGCTGCTGTTCCTCGCGGCGAGCACGATCCCCGCGCTCCTCATCGCGCTCGTCATCGAGCTCACGCGCGGGGCGCGGCAGGCCATCGACCGGTTCGGGGCCGGGTTCATCTTCGGCTCCGGCTGGGACCCGGTAGCGGGGACTTTTGGCGCGTGGCCGGCTGTCTTCGGCACGCTGCTGACCTCGGCGCTCGCGCTCCTGCTCGCCGTTCCCCTGGCGCTCGGCGTCGCGATCTACCTCACCGAGTTCGCGCCGATGCGCATCCGGCGGCCGGTGGCGACGATGATCGAGCTGCTCGCCGCGATCCCGTCGGTGGTATACGGCTTGTGGGGCATCTTCGTGATGATCCCCTTCCTGCGCACGTGGGTGTACCCCGTGCTGGAGGCGCGGCTCGGGTTCCTCCCGTTCTTCGCGGGGCCGGTCTACGGCCCATCGGTGCTCTCGGCGTCGCTGATCCTCACGGTGATGATCATCCCGTTCATCATGTCGGTCTCGCGTGAGGTGCTGCTCGCGGTGCCGCCGGGCCAGCGCGAGGCAGCGCTCGCGCTCGGCGCGACGCGCTGGGAGGCGGTGAGCACCGTGATCGTTCCATATGCGAAATCGGGGATCCTGGGCGCGGTCATCCTGGGGCTCGGGCGCGCACTTGGCGAGACGATGGCGGTGACGATGCTGATCGGGAACCGCCACGAGATCGCCGCGAGCCTCTTCGCGCCAGGCTATTCGATGGCGGCGGTCATCGCCAACGAGTTCGCGGACGCCGCGGGCGGGCCGCTGCACGAGTCGGCGCTGATCTACCTCGCGCTGATCCTGTTCGGCGTGACGGTGATCGTGAACGGAGCCGCGCGCCTGATGATCTGGCGCGTGGCACGACGCGGCGGCGCGACATGATGGACCCGCGCGCACGCCGCCGGGCGAAGTCGCGGGTGATGGTCGCGCTGATGGGCGTGACCGTGGTCGTCGCGATGCTGCCGCTGATCCTGATCCTCGCGTCACTCGTCCTGCGCGGGGCGCAGTCGCTCTCGCCCGAGTTCTTCGTGAACCGGCCCGCGCCCGTCGGCGAGCTGGGGGGCGGCGTCGCCCATGCGATCCTCGGCACCCTGATGATCGTCGGCACGGCCGCGCTCGTGGCGGTCCCGGTCGGCATCGCCGCCGGCTTGTATGCGAGCGAGTATCGCGGGACGCGGATGGCACAACTCACGCGCTTCGTCGCCGACGTGCTGAACGGCACGCCATCGATCGTCGTCGGGATCCTCGCGTGGACCTGGGTGGTGGCGGTACAGGGCCACTTCTCGGCCGCGGCGGGATCGTTCGCCCTCGGCCTCCTGATGCTGCCCATGGTGATGCGCACTACCGAGGAGCTGATCAAGCTCGTGCCGAACGAGTTGCGCGAATCGGCGCTCGCCCTCGGCTACCCGAGATGGCGCACCACGTTCGTCGTCCTGCGCACGGCGCTGCCGGGCATCGTCACCGGCACGCTGCTCGCGGTGGCGCGCGTGTCGGGCGAGACGGCGCCGCTCCTCTTCACCGCGCTGGGCTCCGAGTATTTCTCGTTCGACCTCGACCGCCCGATGGCGGCGCTCCCGCTGGTCGTCTTCAAGTACGCGACCGGTCCGTATCCCGAGTGGCACCAGCTGGCGTGGACCGCCTCGCTCGTGCTGATCCTCGTCGTCTTCCTGCTCGGCGTGGCGGCGCGCCTGGCCACCCGGCAGCGGCTCTGATCATGGCAACCAGTCCCGTGAGCGCGATCCGCACCGAGCGGCTGACCGCAGCCTATGGCGACCTCCGCGCCGTGTACGAGGTCTCGCTCGAGCTCGCCCCGAATCGCGTGCACGCCCTCATCGGCCCCTCGGGGTGCGGGAAGTCGACGTTCCTCCGCACGCTGAATCGTCTCCACGAGGAGACGCCGGGTGCGTGGGTGGAGGGGCGCGTCCTCATCCTGGGCGAGGACGTCTATGCGCCCGGCGTGTCGCCGATGCCGCTGCGGCGCCGGGTCGGGATGGTCTTCCAGAAGCCTACTCCCTTCCCGTTCATGTCCATCGCGCAGAACGTGGCTGCCGGTCTCGTGGCCGAGAAGGGGCTCAGCAAGGCCGACGTCGCCGACCGGGTGGAGGAGTCGCTGCGCCGGGCCGCGCTCTGGGACGAGGTGAAGGACCGCCTCGACGCCGATGCGCGCGGGCTCTCGGGGGGCCAGCAGCAGCGGCTCTGCATCGCACGCACCATCGCGCCGCGGCCGACCATCGTCCTGCTCGACGAGCCCACCGCATCGCTGGACCCGCAGGGAACCCAGCGCATCGAGGAGCTGGTGTTCGAGTTGAAGCGCGAGTTCACGATCATCATCGTCACGCACAACATGCAGCAGGCCGCGCGTGTCGCCGACACGACCAGCTTCTTCTACATGGGCGCGATGGTCGAGCACGGCGAGACCAGCCAGATCTTCACCGCTCCCGTGGATTCACGCACCAAGGACTACGTGACCGGACGGTTCGGATGAGCGCGTCGCCCAACACGGCCGCCGCGATCGAGGCGCGGTCCTTCTCGCTCTGGTATGGCGAGCGCCAGGCGCTGCGCGACGTCTCGCTCGAGTTCACGCGCCGGGCTGTCACCGCGATCATCGGCCCGTCGGGCTGCGGCAAGAGCACGTTCTTGCGCAGCGTCAACCGGATGAACGACCTCGTGGCGGGAGTGCGCGTTGCCGGCGAGATGCTGGTGGACGGGCGCTCGGTGTACGACCGCCAGATGGACCTCGTCGCGCACCGCCAGCGGGTGGGGATGGTGTTCCAGCGGGCGAATCCGTTCCCGGGGTCGATCTACCAGAACGTCGCGTACGGGCCCATCCTCAACGCACTGGTGCCGAAGCGCGAGGTGCCCGAGGTCGTGGAGCGTTCGCTGCGGCGGGCCGCGCTCTGGGACGAGGTCAAGGACCGCCTCGAGCGGCCGGCCGCCGGTCTCTCCGGCGGACAGCAGCAGCGGCTGTCGATCGCGCGGGCGCTCGCGAACTCCCCCGAGACGCTCCTGATGGACGAGCCGTGCTCGGCGCTCGACCCCATCGCGACGCAACGTATCGAGGAGCTCATCGTCGAGCTCAAGCGTGATTACACCATCGTCATCGTCACGCACAACATGCAGCAAGCCGCGCGAGTGGCCGATCGCACGGCGTTCTTCGAGGCGGGGCGGCTGGTCGAGTACGGGCGGACCGAGCAGATCTTCACCGCACCGGCGCAACCGCGCACCGAGGCCTACATCACAGGGAGGTTCGGATGACCGGCGAGACACATCGTCACTTCCACGATCAGCTGGCCGAGGTGCGGCAATGGCTCCTCACGATGTCCGGCGCCGCCGAGTCGGCGCTCGAGCTCGCCGTCGAGTCGCTGCTCAACCGCGACCCGGAGCGTGCCGCACACGTGCTCGCCGGTGACCAGGACATCAACCGCCGCGAGGTCGAGATCGAGGAGCGCTGCATCGCCCTGATCGCGCTGCAACAGCCGATGGCGAAGGACCTCCGGATGCTGCTGGCGATGCTCAACATCGCGAGCTCGCTCGAGCGGATCGGCGACCACGCGGTCAACATCGCCGAAGCGGCGACCCGCCTCGCCGGCTCGCGCCGGGACCTGCCCGAGCTGGAGATAGCCAAGACGGCCCGCCTCGCGCGCGCCATGCTGTCCGACGCCATCGATGCCTTCATCCGCGATGACGCGTCGAGCGCCCGCGCCATCTGCCTCCGCGACGACGAGGTGGACGAACTGAACCGCTCCGTCTTCAGGGCCGTGCTCGCGCGGATGGTGCAGGATCCGGAGGTGATAGGCGTCGGCATGGAGCTCGTCCTCGTCTCGCGCAACCTCGAACGTGTCGCCGACCTCGCGACGAACATCGCCGAGGAGGTGGTCTATCTCGTCGAGGCCAAGACCATCAAGCACCATGCCGAGGACGGCCTCACATCCTAGGACGCGGCTCCTTCACCCACTGATCGAGCCAGTTCAGCATCTCGAACAGCGTGTGCCCCACGCTCTCGCGCGCGGCGTAGCCATGTGACTCGGCCGGCAGCTGCACGTACCGCACCGTGCCGCCGTTGCCCTTGAGCGCCGCGTACATCCGCTCGGACTGCATCGGGTACGTGCCGGTGTTGTTGTCGGCCATGCCGTGCACGAGCAGGATCGGCGTCTTGATCTTGTCGGCGTAGGTGAACGGCGACATCTGTTCGTAGAGATCCGGGGCCTGCCAGTACGTGCGCTCCTCGCCCTGGAAGCCGAACGGCGTCAGCGTGCGGTTGTAGGCGCCCGACCGCGCGATGCCGGCGCGGAAGAGCTTCGTGTGCGCCAGCAGGTTCGCCGTCATGAAGGCGCCGTACGAGTGGCCGCCGACGGCGATGCGGTCGCGGTCGCCGACGCCCATCTCGACCAGCTTGTCGACCGCCGCCTCGGCGCTCGCCACGAGCTGCTCCACGTACGTGTCGTTCGACTCCTTCCCGTTCATCGCCACGATCGGCATCGTCGGGTCGTCCATCACGCCGTAACCCTGCAGCAGCGCGAAGAGGTGCGAGGAACCGCCGGGTCGCGTGAAGCGGTACGGCGAGCCGAGAACCTGCGAGGCCGCTTCCGCCGAGCCGAACTCACGCGGGTAGGCCCAGAGCAGGAACGGCAGCGCACCGTCGCGCGCCTTGTCGTAGCCGGGCGGCAGGTAGACCGTCGCCTGCAGCTGCACGCCGTCCTTCCGCTTGTAGCTCACGACTTCCTTCCTGACGCCGGCGAACTGCGGCGCCGGGTCCTTGAACTGCGTGAGCTGCCTGGGCGCCGTGCGGCGCACGAGATCGCGCATCCAGTAGTTGGGCGCCTCATCCACGGACTCGCGCCGCGTGAGCAGGCGCTGGCCGCGGTCATCGAGCACGTCAACGACGGTCTCGTAGTATGGCGCGGACGAGCGGAAGAGACGCGTCGCCTTGCCGGTGGCGAGATCGACGCGGTCGATGAACGGACGGTCGCCCTCGCTCGAGGCGCCATTGCCCCGGAGGAACGCCGACTTGCCGTCGGGCGTGAATGCGAGCACGGAACGGCCGCGCGCGTCGGTCGTCGTGTGGAACGCACCCGGATCGTTGTAGCGGTCCTCGGTCGAGTTCTCCCAGAGCAGGCGTGGCGCCTTCTTGCCGCTCGGGTCGATCACCCACGTGCGCGCCTTGCGCGTCTTCGAGTTGCCTTCGCGCGCGATCGCGAGGTCCGCGCGGCCCCACGTGAGCCCCCGCGAGCGCCACTCCGACTCGAACAGCGTCGTCGGCGCGGCGGTGAACGGCGCATCGAGCATCAGCACGCGGTCACGCTTCGGGACCTCGCGCGTGGATTCGCCGCCGTCGAGCGCTTCTGTCCAGGTGAGCGTCGCCGCCACGTCGCTGCGCCACGCAGGGTTGCGCGGGCCCGCCTGCGCGCCGTCGCCACCCCAGCCGACGCGCTCGATCAGCGGCCGCGTGGCGATCGCGCGCGCCACCGAACCGTCCGGCGACCAGATCTCGATCTTCGTGGGGAAGTAGTTGAGCGGCACGGTATACGAGAACGGCCGTGCCAGCGACGTCACGAGCAGCCAGCGACCGTCGGGGCTCGCCGAGGCGGCGCTGATGATCGCCGGGTTGCCGATCTCGGCCACTGCACCGGAGAGCGTGACGCGCGCGAGCTGGCTCGTGGCGTAGTGCTCGAAGATGGCCTCGTCGTGCGGGCTCTTCAGCAGGTCCTGGTAAGTGGCCGCGCGGTCCGAGCGGCCGGTGAGCGCCTCCTGCACGATCGGCCCCTCCGGCGTGGCGGCGGACTTGGGCTCCGCGCCACGATTCGCCGGCACGAACGTGCAGACGAGCGCGTCGTTGCCGGTCCAGTCGCAGGGAGCGCCGAGCACCGCATTGAGCCGGCGCGTCGAGAGCTGACGCGCCGTCATCCCCTCGATGTCGGCCACCCAGAGCGTGAGCGCGTCGTCGGTGCTGACGACGAACGACATCAGCTTCCCGTTCGGCGACCAACTCGTGTAGTTGATGCCCGCGTCCGTGGGCAGCGACATCGCCAGCGGCTTGGGCTCGCCGCCCGTGAGCGGCATGACGGCGATGCCGCGCGGCGGGTTCTGTCGTGAGGGTCCGCTCGTGCGCGGGTTGAGCCGGATGCCCGCCACGCGATACTCGGGCGCGGAGATCTCGGCGATCGACGGGAGGCCGGGCCGCTCGAGCAGCACGATCCGCGTGCGATCGGGGCTGACGATGGCGATCGGCGTGGCCGGTGCGTCGAGGATCTGCGCGACGACGGCCGGCGGCTGGCGGTAGGCCTGCGCGGACAGTGCGCCGGTCGGCACGGCCGGCGCGAGCAGGACGGTGGCGAGCAGGGCGAGGGAAAGACGTCTCATGCGGTGCGACTCCGTGGGAGGGGCGACGGGAGATGCGGCCGACGACGCGAATGTCGACGTGAGAATAATGGCAACAAGAACCGCTATTGCCAGTTCGGTGACACCTCTACACTCTTGCACCGCTCGCTTCGGGTGCGCGCTGCTGCCACGCGTTCTCAGTTGAGGGGATTGATATGCGCAGGATTGAGCTGCGAGGACTGACGGTGATCGTCGTGACCTGCGCGGCAGCGTGTGCGATGCCTGAAGCGACCCCTCATCAGGCGCTGGCTCGCTCGGACTCAGGGGGGATAGAGCTCGTGTCGTCCGCGGGCGGTGAAGTGGTGTCGCGCTTTCCAGCCGCTGCGGATTCGTTCCTGATGGAACTGGATGGCACACCGCGAATCTTCAGCGGCAGTTCAAGGCAGTGGGTGCGAGTCTCCCCGCATGGTGATGTCTTTGTCATTGCTTCGGACCTTCGTGCGATCCTTCGGTTCGACGCCGCTGGCCACCCTGTGTCGCAGATCGGCAAGCGTGGTAACGGCCCGGGCGAGATGATGCTTCCCCTGACCTTGATGCTCCGGGGTGACACCGTCGCTGTCGTCGACGCGACCAAGCGCGCATTGCTTCGCTGGTCGAGTTATGGAGATTCGCTTCTCGGTCAGTTGAGTTGGCCCGAGAATCAGAAGCTCGGCACGGTGCTCGCGCTCGCTGGAGAGAATGTGCTCTCTGTGGGCGAGATGAGCGAGCGTCGGCAGGCATGGGGTACGGTCGGTTGGACTGGTCGACCGCATCCGCTCATCGCCTTCGCGATGCCTCCGATCGTCTTGATCAATCTCCCATGCGATAGTCGTCCCACGGAGCGTGCAGCTATCCTGTCGCCCCGGCTCCACATCTCGACCCTGGACGAGACCGCGGTGGTCGCGGGTACCGAGCGGTATGAGCTCTGGGTTTCTGACAGGAACCGTCTAGTGAGGTCCATTCGTCGGGAAATCGAGAGCCGTCCACCGACGAAGAGTGAGGTATCCCTCGCGGCCGGTCGGGGCTATCGCCTGACCATGAATGGGCGAAAGTGCTCCGTGTCGGCAACTGAACTCATCGAGCGAGTTGGCGTAGCATCGGTGTTCCCCGCCATTCATGGACTGTCATTGACCGCTGACGGTTCGATCTGGGTGCTGAGAACGTTCTCGCGGGAGACTGCAGGCACGGTTGACCAATTCAGCCTTGGCGGCACCTATCTCCGAACCTGGCACAACGCTTCACTCCCGCTTGGCTCGCTCCCCGATGGCCGCCTGCTCGTACCGCGTGAAGACGAGGAGAGCGGCGGAACCCTTATCGAACTCGTGCGGTTACGGTAGACCGCCCTCTGGCGGAGCCTTCCGCTCCGCCGCGGCGACGTGCGCATTGAGCAGCATCGTGCGCAGGTCGTCCGCGTTGCGGCCGGACGCCGAGTTCAGCCGCGCGAACGCCACGCGCGCGCCCTCGATGTCGCCGGCGTGCAGCCGTGCCGTCACGGCCGCGTCGACGAAGAGCCCGGGCGGCAGCCAATGCCGACCGGCGTTTCGCGCGTTCAGGAGCACCTCGACCTCGCGCGCCGCCGACATCCAGCGGTAGGACGCCGCCGCCCGCAGGAACCGCAACGCCGACAACCCGTCCGCCGGCGCCTTCTGCGCGACCATGTAGCGCTCGACGCGGTCGTACCACACCTCATCGACCTCGCCCATCGTGCCGCCATGCCGATCGCCCTCGACCTCGATCATGTCCGTGAACCAGGTGAACCAGTCGACCGGCGGCCGTCCCGACGCGAGCTCGAGGTCGAGTCGTTGGCCGCGCAGTCGCGCCGCCTGGAACGCGCGGTTCACGGCCAGCGTGTCGGTCGGCGGCAGCGTCTCGCCGCGTCGGAGACGCGCCGCGAGTTCCTGCGACGTCACCCGCGCGTGGGTCAGTGAGGCTTGTCGGTCCGTCGTGAGCGGAACGACTCGCCGGCCGAGCGCCGCCGTAATGTCGTAACGGTCCGTCGAGACGCCGAGGAACCCGTACGCCGAGTGCTTCAGGTAGCGTGCGCGCTCGGCGCCGAGGTCGAGGCGAGGGTAGAAGTCGGAGTTGCCGCGCTGGCCGTCGCGCAGCAGCGGCGCGAGCTCGGCGCGCGTCAGCAGCAACGTCGCGTTGAGCGCGTCGCTCGTGATCGGACGGAACCGCCGGAGGTCCTGCGCCACGCCGTCGTAGCCGAACACGCGCCAGTCCGGCGCCGGCAGCCGCTCCGCGTTCGTGGCCACCACGAGCACGTCGACCTCGTTCGTGAGGTAGACGGCATACGACCGGAAGTTGCGGTGCAGCGCCTCGAGGACTCCGAGCACGAGATCATCCTCGATCTCGTACAGGTGCAGCCACTGCCCGAACACGCCATCGGGCGTGAGGTAGCGCGAGACGCGCTGGTAGAACTCGTCGGTGAAGAGCCCCGACACGCCGCTGACCCAGGGGTTCGACGGCTCCGAGAGGATCAGGTCGAACTTCCGCCCGCTCGCGGCGAAGAACGACTTGGCATCGTCGTGCACGAAGGTCGACCGCGCGTCGTCGTACACGCGCGCATTCGCCGGCAGGAAGAGCCGGGCCGCCTCGATCATCTCCGGCTCGATGTCGATCGTCACCAGGTGCTCGAGCAGGGGGCTGCCGAGCAGCATGTGCGACGACACGCCGGAGCCATGGCCGATCACCGCCGCCTCGCGCGAACGCGGCGCATGCGCGAGCGTGATCAGCGGCAGGAGAACCTGCGTGGACTCGTCGCCCTTGATCGCCGGCCTGAGGCTGTCCGCCGCGGGCTCATTGAACCAGACGCGGGAGATGCTCGCGTCCGGCTTGCCGTTCGTGGCGAGCGAATAGGCGCTGTCGCTGCCCAGCATCACGCTCACCGTCGCGGTGCGCCCGTCCTCGTAGAACACGATGTTGCGGCTGTTGCGCGCGGGGACGGCGCCGTAGCGGAAGACGCCCGCCGAGAGGATGCCGGGGTCGAACGAAGGCGCGAGCGCCGCGCCGGCGAGCACCGCCACCGCGGCCGCCGTCGCCAGCGTCGCCGTCTGCCGCGTATGTGGGCGCGCGGCGGCGGCCCGCCAGAGCAGCCAGACGCCGAGCGCGATGTCCAGTCCGCCGCCGATGATCAGCATGGCGCGCAATCCGACGAGTGGCATCAGCACCAGCGCGGCGAGCGCCACGCCCACGATCGACCCCAGCGTGTTCCACGCGTACACCGCGCCGATCGCGCGCTCGCCGCCGCCCGCGCCGAGCAGCATGCGCGTGATCAACGGCAGGGTGATGCCGGCGCAGAAGGTGGCCGGCAGCATCACCGCCAGCGAGATGCCGTAGCGCGCCACGTTGTAGACGCGGTAGCCGGTCTCGTTCTCGTCCAGCGCCTCGATCAGCGCCGCCATCCAGTCGAACGCGTTGAGGTAGACGCCGAGCGTCGCGATGGCCAGCGCACCCATCGCGAACTGCACGATGCCGAGCATCCTCATCGTGTCGGCGACGCGGTCGGCGCGGGAGCGGATCCAGAACGCGCCGACCGCGAGCCCGAGGATGAAGGCCGAGAGCATCAACTCGAACGCGTGCGTCGCACTTCCCAGCACGAGCGAGAGCATGCGGATCCACGCGATCTCGTAGATGAACGAAGCCACCGCCGTGCCGAAGCTGACGGCGAGCAGGAGCCGCCAGGGCGCCGCGCCGCGGACCTCCACCTGCGCCGCGGCCGGCTGCACCGCGTCCTCGTCGTCCGCCTCGAGCCGCACTGCCGCAAAGGTCACCAGCGCGACGACGAGGTTGATGATCGCCGCCGCCACGAGGGTGCCCGGGAGTCCGGCCAGCCCGATGAGCCAGAAGCCGGCGACGAGCACACCGAGCGCGGCGCCGAGCGAGTTGGCGAAGTAGAGGACGCCGAGGATGCGGCCGCTGCCGTTCGCGCCGGCCGGGGCGTCGGTGGCGACCCCCTCGGTCGCGCCGCCGGTCGCGCCGCCCCGCGCGAAGCGCCGGATCATCCCCGCGCTCATCAGCGGGAAGGTGGCGCCAAGCAGCACCGACTGCGGCAGGATCAGCAGTGCCGCGATCGTCCACTTCGCCACCAGGAGCATCCCGCTGCCGGCGAGCGACGGGAAGATGCTGTCGTACGCGATGTTCGTGGTGGTCGTGAAGATCTCATGGAACACGAGCCCGAGCACGCCGACCACGCCCTCGATCGCGGCATACCAGAGCAGCGGCTCGCGCAGCCCCGCCGAGCGCCGCGCCGCGATGGCCGCGCCGCCGGACATCCCACCGAGGAAGATCACGAGCACGATCACCTGCGCGTAGGCGCTGTGACCGACGAAGAGTCCGAGATACCGGCTCCAGATGGACTCGTACATCAATCCGGCCGCGCCCGAGAGGACGAAGGCCAGCGTCAGCAGGATTCTCACGGGGTCGCTTCTTGTCTGGGGTGGCGCTGCGGCGTCCGGAGCGCATCATTGAGTGCGGCTTGCGTGGCGTAGACATCCCACCGGAGCGGCGAGCGCGATGCCAAGCGAGGGAAACCCAAGTTATCCCGTGCTCTTGATCCACGGCTACTCGGACGAGGGCAAGTCGTTCCACGCGTGGCGCGACCGGCTCGTCAGGGCCGGATTCGATGCGCGGACGATCCGCATCGCCAGCTGGAAGTCGCTGGCGAACGAGCTCTCGCTCGCGGACATCGCCCAGGCATTCGCGCGGGCGCTGTGCATCGAGGCGGGACTCAGACAGGACGAGCCGTTCAGCGTCATCACGCACTCCACCGGCTCGCTCGTCGTGCGCGCCTGGCTCGCTGCGGCGAGCGCGGACGACGTGTTCTGGTTCGGTGCGCGGACGTAACTGCGGAGCACGCTCACCGGATCGCACCGCGAGGCGCGAAAAAACCGGACTCAGCGTTGCTTCTCGTGCTCCACGAACCCGCGCGTCCAGTACATGATCAGCGCGCACGGCTTGTCCTGCCCGTTGGGCCAGGCGAGCCGCTTGTAGGCGGCCGGCACCTTCTCGTAGACGTCGTAGTGCTCGATCGCCACGATGTCGCGCGGCATCGTGTTCTCGTCGGCGGCGGTCTTGTGCCTGCCATTCCAGCCCTCCATCAGGCAGCGCCATCCGGTGGTCGACTCGACCGTCCAGTCCTGGCCCTGCTTGCTCATGTACGCCTTGCGCCGAAGCCCGGTGAGGCCCTCGAACATGTCCGCCCAGTAGAGCGGTCGCAGGGCGTCGATCTCCTCGACGCCGCGGAACTGGCCGATGCCGGCGCGGCGGCGACATTCGAATCCGGCGATGTCGTAAGCCGCGCAGCCGTCGTGCGACGTGATGCGCACGGTGTCGATCAGCTGCACGAGCCGGTGCAGCTCGAAGTTCACCGGCGGCGTCGTCTCGTCCAGCATCGACACCGACTTCTCGCCGGCCCGGTACCCCGGGAAGCGCGCCATCACGAGTTGCGTGCCCCACGGCAGCCGCGCCAGCACGTAGCGACCTTCGGCGTCGGTGCGCGTCGATCGCTTGAAGTTGATGGAGAGCACCTCGACGCCGCGAAGCGGCCTCCCGGCCGTGTCCGTGACGATGCCGCGGATGACGCCGGCCTGCGCGGCCGCGCGCGTCGTCGGCACCCCCATCAGCAGCGCGGCCGCGAGCGGCAGCAGGAACCATCTACACGAAAGTCCTTTCATCGAGACGTCAGTCCTCCGCACCCCAAGGCGCAGCCGGCTGCGCCACGGGCTGCGTGAGGTCGAACACCACGCGGAAGAGCCGGTCGCTCCCCTCGCGCCGCAGCTGGTAGACGAACTCGGTGGGCGTGATCTCGACCGTCCAGATGTTGGTGCGGGCGGTCGGAAGGAGATCGGCGGTGAAGCTGTCGGCCGGGAAGTCCATCAGCGTGGTCGTGCCGCCCTCGCGGGAATCGCCGCCGTACTGCGTCACCCGGTCCTCGCTGCCGTCCTCGTGGCGATGATCGTGCTTGAGCCGCACGCCCGCGGCCGTGCGAGTGAGCACCCAGGTGCGTGAGCGGTCGTCGCCGACGTGGAACGGGATCCGCAGCGAGTCGGCATCGCAGCCCCGCACATGCATCACGAGGCGCTCCTTCGCGAACGCCGTGTCTGCCGGCTGCGGATTCACGATCCGCCCCTCGTACGCCTTGCCGCAGTGCGCAGCCAGCGAGGCGAGGAACTTGTCGGCCGGCGCGCGCCCGACGCACGCCGCCGCGGCCGAGAACGCGAGGGCGGCGAGCGCGAGGCTCCGCTTGGATAGGTCGCGGAGCGAGAACGGCACGGGGTGAGGCATGGGTCGGAGGATGCCCCGACGAATGCGCTAGCGCAACCGGAACGGCCGCGTCAGGGCACAGCGAGCCGATCGAGGAACGCCTTGCGCGCCTTCGCGACCTTCGGCGCGATCACCACCGCGCAATACGGATTCTGCGGATTGCGGGCGAAGTAATCATCGTGCATGGACTCGGCGGGCCAGAACTTCTCCAGCGACACGATCTCGGTCACGATCGGGTCGACCCAATGCGCCTGCGCCAGTGCGAGCTTGGCACGCGCGGTCTCAGCCTGCTCGGCCGAATGAGTCAGGATGATGGATCGATATTGCGGACCGACATCGCCACCCTGCCGGTCCTTCGTCGTGGGGTCATGGATCGTGAAGAAGACATCGAGCACGTCGCCGTACGAGATCTCGCCGGGGTCGAATTCCACTTGCACGACCTCGGCGTGTCCGGTCCGCTTGGCACACACCTGTTCGTACGACGGGTTCGCCACATGGCCGCCCGAGTAGCCACTCTTGATCGACTTCACGCCGCGCAGTTGCAGGTAGACGGCCTCGAGACACCAGAAGCATCCGCCGCCGAGCGTCGCGATCTCGGTCGTGACGCCATCGGCGCGCGCCGTCATTTCGGTTCTCCGGCCGCGCCTTCGTTGAACATGTGCGCGAACTGCCCGTAGCCCTCGCTCTCGAGCTTGCCCGCCGGGATGAAGCGCAGCGACGCGGAGTTGACGCAGTAGCGCAGCCCCGTCGGTCCCGGCCCGTCCGGGAAGACGTGTCCGAGATGCGAGTCGCCGCCGGCCGAACGCACCTCGATGCGCCGCCCGAATTGCGTGTCCTCGTGCTCGGTGACGTTCTCCTCGACGATCGGTTTGGTGAACGAGGGCCACCCGGTACCGGAGTCGAACTTGTCGGTCGACGCGAAGAGCGGCTCCCCGGAGACGATGTCGACATAGAGCCCGGGCTCGTGATTGTCCCAGAACTCGTTACGGAACGGAGGCTCGGTGGCGCTGCACTGGGTGACCTGATACTGAAGGTCGGTGAGCGCGGCTTCGAGCTTGGGGTCGATTGGCTTCTTCTTCATGGTATGTGAGGAATCGGCCGGAGTGGATGACGGTTCCGACATCGGGGTAGGTAAGGACTTCGGAAGCCGGAGACACTTGACAAAGCCGAACAAACCCCGAATCATTGGCGACTCGATGAATCCGCATCCGCACGCCATCCTGCCGGAATCCGCGGCCCACGCCCTTGCGTTGCAAGTGTTCGCTTGCCTTATTGCAAGCCCTCACTTGCATCCGAACAATGGCTGAACCGACCAGACAACAGCTCATCGACGCCGCGGTCCGCGTATACGCGGAGTGCGGATTCCGCGGCGCGACCACCCGGCGCATCGCCGACGAGGCCGGCGTCAACGAGGTCACGCTCTTCCGGCACTTCGGCACCAAGAGCGCGCTGATCGAGGAGGCCATCCGTGCGAACGCCGCGATCGCGCCCCGGCCTACCCTGCCCGAGGTCCCGCTCGATCCGGTCGCCGAGCTCACGCGTTGGGCGAAGGCAGACCATGCCTTCATGCTCGAGAATCGCGACCTCA
Source organism: Gemmatimonadaceae bacterium (assembly GCA_035538035.1). Taxonomy (GTDB): domain Bacteria; phylum Gemmatimonadota; class Gemmatimonadetes; order Gemmatimonadales; family Gemmatimonadaceae; genus Pseudogemmatithrix. Next base: position 25,396 of record DATLLD010000084.1, read on the forward strand.
CGCGGACCGTCCTCGCGGAATCGGCCGAGCGGCCCGACTGCGCCGCCTCGACGATCGAGCAGTCCCGCTGTGCGCTCCAGGAACTGCGTGCCTATATCGCGCGCCTCGCCAAGCACCGCTTCATCCCCTCCGCCGCCGACGCCGGACCCGCGGCGACGATGCTCGTCGGGACCCTCTTCGCCGACGCGATGGGCCGCGACGTCATGCCTTCCGCACTGCCACCACTCGAACGCGCCACCGCCACCTACGTGAGACTCTTCCTCCGCGCCCTCGGCGCCACGCTCGCCCTCCTCCTCCTCGCGCTGCCCTCGGCCGCGCTCGCGCAGCAGCCGCAGGCCGCACAGCCCATCGACCTCTCGCTCGCCGACGCGTTGCGCATGGCCGAGCAGAAGAGCGAGAACGTGCGCATCGCCGTCGCCGGCGTCGCGCGCGCGCGCGGACAGCAGCGCCAGGCCGACAGCCAGCTCCTGCCGCAGCTCGACGGTTCTGCCTCCTACACGCGAGCCATCCAGAGCCAGTTCCAGGCCATCTCCGAGCGCTTCGCGCCCGACACGGGAAGCGGCGGGGGCGGGATCGAGGACTCGCCGCTCGCGCAGATCTTCGCCGCGCCCAACACGGCGCTGCTGCAGCTCAATCTCTCGCAGAACGTCTACACGGCGGGCCGGATCGGCGCCGCGCGCGCGGGCGCCAATGCCGCACGCCGTGCCGCCGACATCGCGCTGGCCTCGGCGCGCGCCGGCGCCTCATTGGAGGCGGCGCAATCGTACTACGACGCCGTCGCCTCCGACCGTGTGCTGGCGATCGCCGAGTCGTCACTCGTCCTCACGGAGCGCTCGCTCGCCCAGACGGAGCTGGCGCGCCAGCTCGGCACGGCGGCGGAGTTCGACCTGCTCCGCGCCCGCGTCGCCCGCGACAACCAGCGGCCGCTCGTGATCCAGGCACGCGGCAATCGCACGACGGCGTTCCTGCGACTCAAGCAGGTGCTCGAGCTGCCGCTCGCCGCACCGCTCACGCTGACGACGCCGATCCGCGACGACTCCGCCGTCGTCGCGGACGCGCTGGCGCCGGTGATGCTGGCCGACGAGCGCACCCTCACGCCCGACACGACGACCGACGCGCGCAGCGTCGTCCGCCAGGCAGAAGCGCAGCTGGGCGCTCAGCGCTCGGCGCTCCGCGCGGCCAATCTCGCGCGACTGCCGTCGGTGCAGCTCAGCTCCACCTACCAGCGCTTCGCCTACCCGCCGGAGGGAACGTTCCTCCCGGGGGCGCTCGACCTCTACTTCCCCAACTGGACCGTGTCGGTGGGTCTCTCGATCCCGATCCTCACCGGCGGGCGGTTGAGCGGCGAGCGGATGGTCGCGCAGGCGAACGTGATCGAGGCCGAGGCGCAGCTTCGGCAGGTGCGCGAGGGTGCCGAACTCGATGCGCTGCTCGCGCTCACGCAGTTGGAGCAGGCGGCGGCGGCATACCTCGCCTCCGCCGGCACCGACGCGCAGGCCGAGCAGGCGTATCGCATCGCCGAAGTGCGGTTCTCCGAAGGCATCTCGACGCAGCTCGAGCTCACCGAGACGCGCGTGCAGCTCGAGCAGGCGCGGCTGCAGCGGGTGACCGCGGCGCGCGATCTCGAGATCGCTCGGCTCCGGCTCGCGCTGCTCAAGGATCTCCCGCTCGCGACGGGAGGGCGTTGATCATGAAGCCGTGCATCGTGAGCTGCGGAGTGCCGAGCCTTCGGCCGACCATCTATGTGCCATCCGGCGTCATGCCTGAGCGAAGTGCCATCCCCCAAGACAAAGACACCCAGAGGAAGTCCCCGATGTCCCGTACGATCCGTGCCGCAGGCTTCCTCCCATTCTTTTTCGCCGCGCTTTCCGTTCCTGCCAGTCTCTCCCTCGTCGCGTGCGGCAGCGGGGCGCCCGAGGCGGATGCCGCGGCGGACGCGCCGGTGACGGTCCTTGTCGGGCCGGAGGCCATGGCGATCGCGGAGCGCACGACGCTCTCGACCGGCCCGATCCTCTCCGGCTCGTTGGCGGCCGAGCGCACGGCGCAGATCCGCGCCGAGGTATCCGGCTCCGTCGTGCAGGTCTTTGTCGATCCGGGCGCCCGCGTGAAGAAGGGCTCCTCGCTGGCCAAGATCGACGACCGCTCGATCAACGACAGCTACCTCTCGGCCCGCTCGGGGATGACCGCAGCGCAGACGTCGGCGGACATCGCCGCGCGCGAGCTCGACCGCGCGACGAAGCTCGCCGCCGCGGGCGCCATCTCCGACCGCGACGTCGAGAACGCGCGGCGCGCGAACCTCACGGCGACGTCCATGCTGGACGATGCCCGGGCGCGCCTGACCTCAGCGCAGAAGGCGCTCGACGCGACCAACGTGCTCGCGCCGTATGACGGCGTGGTCAGCGAGCGCATGGTGAACCCGGGCGACGTCGTGACGCCGGGCGCGGCGCTCTTCTCGGTGGTCGATCCGGCGACGATGCGGCTCGAGGCGGCGGTGCCGGCCGAGCAGCTCAGCGCCATCCGGGTCGGGGCGCCGGTGCGCTTCACGGTGACGGGCTACCCCGGCCGCACCTTCGAGGGACGCGTCTCGAACATCAATCCGGCCGCGGACCCGCAGACGCGCCAGGTGCGCCTGTTCGTGCGCATCCCGAATGCCGGCAACCAGCTCGTCGCCGGCCTCTTCGCCGACGGTCGCGTCAGCACCGATTCGCGGGAGACGCTCACGATCCCCGCGTCGGCGGTCGACCTGCGCGGCCTCGCGCCGATGATCGTGCGCATCAAGAACGGCAGCGCCGAGCGCGCCGAGGTCACGCTCGGCGCGCGAGACGAGTCGACCGAGCGGGTCGAGGTCCTGACCGGGCTCGCCGTCGGCGACACCGTCCTCCTCGGCGCCGCGCTCGGCATCTCGCCGGGCACGCCGCTGCGCATCAGCACCCCGTCCGACAAGCCGCGCGACTCCGTCTCCAGGAACTGACCGGACCAAGCCATGTTCATCTCCGATTTCGCCATAAAGCGGCCGCTGATCACCATCGTATCGATGGTGGCGCTGGTCGTGTTCGGCCTCTTCGCTCTCTGGCAACTCGAGACCGACGAGTTCCCGGATGTGCAGCAGCCCATCATCAACGTCGCCATCCCGTATCCGGGCGCATCGCCCGACGTCGTGGAGCGCGAGGTGCTCGACCGTGTCGAGGAAGCCGTCTCCGGCATCTCCGGCGTGGACCGCATCTCGGGCGCGGCGCAGGACGGCTTCGCGAACGTCACGGTCTTCTTCGTCTTCGAAAAGGACCTGCAGCAGGCGTCCCAGGACATCCGCGACAAGATCTCCGGGATCCGCTCCGACCTCCCGGTCGAGATGAAGGAGCCGGTGCTGACGCGGTTCGACCCGGCCGACCAGCCGATCGTCCAGCTGTCGCTGAACTCGAACACGCTCGACGCGCCGGCGCTGACTCGCATCGCGGACCCGGGCGTGACGCGCGTGCTGCGCGGCATCCCCGGCGTCGCCGAGGCGTCCGTTGTCGGTGGCATCGAGCGCGAGCTCACGGTCGAGATCCGTCCCGACGCAATGGAAGCCGCGGGCGTCTCCGTCGCGCAGGTGGTGGCGGCGTTGCAGGCGCAGAACCTCGCGGTGCCGGTCGGCCGCCTGAACGGCACGCTCGACGAGCGCGCCATCCGCCTCAAGGGCAAGCTGGAGACGCCGGAGGATTTCCTGCGGCTCGTGGTCGCCGAGCGCGGCGGCCGCGCAATCCGGCTCGGCGAAGTGGCGATGGCGCGCGACGGCACCGCCGAGCCGCGCACCGCCGCGATCTACAACGGACGAGACGCCGTCGGCATCATGATCAAGAAGTCAAAGGGCTACTCGACCACGCAGGTGGCCGAGCGGGTCATGCAGGAGGTCGAGGAGCTTCGCCCGACGCTGCCGCCCGGCACCGTCATCGACGTCGTGCAGAACGCCGGCGAGCGCGTGGCGGCATCGGTGCACAACGTGCAGAGCACGCTGATCGAGGGTGCGTTCCTGACCGTGCTGGTGGTCTTCCTGTTCCTGAACTCATGGCGGTCGACCGTCATCACCGGTCTCGCGCTGCCGATCTCGGTGCTGGCCAGCTTCATCGCGGTGTGGGCGTTCGGATTCACGCTCAACACGATGTCGCTGCTGGGCCTCTCGCTGGCGATCGGCATATTGATCGACGACGCGATCGTGGTGCGAGAGAACATCGTGCGACACGTGGAGATGGGAAAGGACCATTTCCGGGCGGCGCACGAGGGCACCAACGAGATCGGCCTCGCCGTCGCGGCGACGACCTTCTCGATCGTCGCGGTGTTCGTGCCGATCGCGTTCATGTACGGCATCTCGGGACAGTGGTTCAAGCCGTTCGCGCTGACGATCGCCTGCGCGGTGCTCGTCTCGCTGTTCGTCTCGTTCTCGCTCGACCCGATGCTCTCGGCCTACTGGCCGGACCCGGAGATCGAGTCGAACGAGCACCGGAGCTGGATCTCGCGCAAGCTGGTCGTGTTCAACGACTGGTTCGACCGGCAGGCGGAGCGCTACACACATGTGATCGGCTGGGCGCTCGACCATCGCGTGGCGGTGATCTTCCTCGCGACGGCCAGCATGGTGGGCGCGCTCTGGCTGCAGGTGACCTTCGGCGGGTTCGGCTTCGTCCCCGTTGCCGACAACTCCGAGCTGACGATCCAGATCGAGACGCCGCCGGGCTCGAACCTCGAGTACACGCGCATGAAGGCGGAGGAGGCGGCGCGCCTGGCGCGCGCGCACGAAGAGGTGCGCTACACCTTCACGACCATCGGCGCCGGCGCGGGCATGGACCCGTCCGAGGCGCTCGGCGCGGTGGACGTGGGCTCCGTGTACGTGCGCATGACGCCGAAGGCAACGCGCGACCTCTCGCAGGACCAGTTCGGCTCCGTGCTGCGGGAAGAGGTGAAGCAGATCGGCGGGGCCACGGTGGCCGTGTTCACCTCCGGGTTCGGTGGCGCGATCAAGCAGCTCCAGCTCGAGTTGCGCGGCCATGACTCCCGGCAGCTCCAACAGGTCGCGGATTCCGTGCAGGAGTTGATGCGCGGCATTCCCGGCGCGGTCGACGTGAGCCTCTCGACCAAGGGCCAGAAGCCCGAACTCGAGATCACGCTCAACCGCTCGCTCGCCGGCACGCTGGGCGTCACCGTGGGTCAGCTGGCGCAATCGCTGCGACCGGCGTTCGCGGGCGTCGATGCCGGCGACTGGATCGATCCCTCGGGCGAGAACCGGAAGGTGCGCGTGCGCCTCACGCCGGAGTCGCGCACGAGGGTGACGGACATCGAGCGGCTGCCGATTGCGGTGGGCGGGCAGGGAGGCGGCCCGACGCAAATGATGCCGCTCGGCCAACTCGCGACGGTGTCGCAGGGCCTGGGGCCGGCGAAGATCAGCCACCTCGACCGCGACAACGTCATCGTCGTGCAGGGCAACGTATCGGGCCGCTCGGTGGGCGAGGTGTCGAGCGAGATCACCGCGGCGCTGGAGAAGATGAACATCCCGCAGGGCGTGCGCTGGTCGTTCGGCGGCGAGGTGAAGGACCAGGCGCAGGTGTTCGGTGACATCCTCGCGGCGCTCGGCATCGCGCTCATGCTGATGTACCTGATCCTCGTCATGCAGTTCGGGTCGTTCCTCGAGCCGATCGCGATCCTCGTGTCGCTCCCGCTCTCGCTCATCGGCGTGGTGCTGGCGCTGTTGATCACCGGCGACACGCTGAACATCATGTCGATGATCGGGGTGATCCTGTTGATGGGGCTGGTGGCGAAGAACGCGATCCTGCTGATTGACTTCGCCAAGTGGGGACGGGAGCAGGGGATGACGCGTCGCGACGCGATCATCGAGGCCGGGCGCGTGCGCCTGCGGCCGATCATGATGACGACGATGGCGCTCATCGCGGGAATGATTCCCGTGGCGCTCGGCGTCGGCGAGGGCGCGGATTTCCGTGCGCCGCTCGGCCGCGCGATCATCGGGGGCGTCATCACGTCGACGTTCCTGACGCTGCTCGTGATTCCGACCGTCTACGAGATCATGGATCAGTGGAGGGAGAAGGTCGCGGGGTGGTTCAAGGTCCCTGTGCGGCCGAAGACCGAGGAGTATGCGGTGCCGAGCAAGGCGGCGCATTGAGTCAGGTTCTTCGATCTGCGTTGAACTGCAACTGATTGAACCGCAGGGAGCACAGGGAGCACAGGGAGTACAGGGACTGTCGGGGACCGCCATCTAAGCCGGTGGCAACTGCACTTGAAAGGGGGCTTCCGGGCGAGATCTCGCCCGTAAGCCCCCTTCAAATTTTCTTTCCATCAGCTCAGGCGTTCGCGTCCAACTCCGAACCCCTCCCGCCGTTCTCTGTGCTCTCTGCGGTTCCCTGCGGTTCAGCAGTTCCCCCGCATCCTCACCCTCGCCGTGGCACGATCGGTGTCGGCAACCGCGGACGATGCTCCCTCAGCCATTCGCGCTGGGCGGGAGTCAGCACCCCGAGGATCGCCTGGTGCAGAGCCAGCAGATCGACACGCAGCGCGAGCGCTATCGGGCGGCCCTCCATCAGGATGGCGCGTACTTCCTCGCGTGTCGCACCGGCCTGCCGCGCCGCGCGCGCCTCCACGAAGATCGCCTGCAACGCGTCGACCTCCGCCGCGTGCTCGGCAAGGAATGCGGTGCGCAGCGCCTGAAGCTCCGTTATCTGCTCGGCACTCAGCCTGAGCTCGTCCGGCAACCGATGCATCCCCGACCGTCCGTCGAACGGGCGGGCAGCGTCTTGTGCGCCCATCATCCCTTCAAGCGCCGCGCCGGGCTCACCGAACATCACGAGGGCGTAGTCATCCTCGACGACCTCTGACGGCTGGGACGGCGAGTCGTCGCAGGCCCCGAGCATGAGCGTGGCGGCAAGTGCGGGGACGACCATCCTTTGGAACATCGGAACCCTCGACATCGGAACCCTCCTGGTTGCCGGACGGCCGGTCGTCGCGCGGCCGGAGGGCGCGAGGACGACCGGTTACATACTTGGATGTCACGTTCAGGAAATTGTTAACCGGGTACGGGAGCGGGGTTCCGGCCGGCCGAACGCTCGGTCACACCGTGACCGACGGCCGCACTCCCCGTCTCGAGGCGCGCACCTGCCGCTGTGGCCGTAGCTTCCTCGTCGCGGGACACACGCAGAACCGGAGCGTAGCATGACGAGGAGCACGTCCGACAACCGGCTCGACCGGGCGGTGCAGGCCGGGATCATCACCGAGGAGCAGTCGGCGGCGATCAAGTCGCTCACGCCCGTCGATGACGAAGCGCTGCCGGGGACGGTGCACGTCGCCGCCCTCACGAGCCTCGTGCCCCGCGACTTCACTGCGGCGACCATCGCCTATGGCCTCGGCGCCATCACCGTCGTCATCGCCATGGGCTGGTTCCTGGCCGACCGCTGGGAGTGGCTCGGTCCGCGCGGCGTGCTTGCGGTCGTCGCCATCTATGCGGCGCTCTTCCTCCTCACGGCGCGCGTGCTCGCGCGCGAGGGCTTCATGACGGCACGCGGCCTCGCCGTGCTGCTCGCCGTGCTGCTCACGCCGATCGCCGCGCTCGCACTCAACGAGATCACGGGATGGTTCGGCGGGTCGCGGGGCCTCGCCTGCCGTTCCCCCGACTTCCTGTTCTGGAGTTGCCGCGGTGAGGAGGTCGTCGCCGAACTGGCGACGGCGGCGGCGGCGCTGTTCGCGCTCAGGCGCGTGCGCTTCTCGATGCTGGTGCTGCCGGTCGCCGTGGTCGCGCTGCGCATGCTCTTCCACCTGGCCGACGCGCTGGGCCGGAACGGGTACGGCAGTGCGACCTCGGGCTGGGTCTGGCTCGTCGGCGCCAGCCTGGCAGCGACGGCGGCCTACGTGACGGACCGCGAGCAGCGCGGAGACGAGGACTTCGCGTACTGGCTGCATGGCACGGCGGCGGTGGCTGCGCTGGGGGCGTCGATCACCCTGATCAACAGCTACCCGGTCTACCGGCACCTGCTCGTGCCCTCCGCATTCATCGCCTTCGCCGCCGCGCTGCTGATGCGCCGCCGTGCCTGGGTGCTGCTGGGCATGGCCTGGTTCGTCTGGTACCTCGGCTGGCTGGCCAGCGAGACCTTCCGCGACACCCCGTTCTTCCCGATCGTGCTGGCGGCGCTGGGCATCGGCGTGATCATCGCGACCGTGTGGGTGCAGCGGAACTCGGCACAGTTGGTGAAGCGCTTTGGCACCGTCAGCGACGACGGCCGCCCAAGGTTCCCGGGCGGCGTGCCGCTGCTCCTGAGCCCCATCCTCGTGGCGGCGCTGATGCTCCCGCCGGCCCTCGATCAGGACCGCGAGCGGCAGGTGGAGATGGAATGGATGAACGAGCGATTCCGGAAACGAATGGTCCGCGAGCGGCAGGCGGCGGTGCGCGCGCGCGAGGATGCGCTCGCGGCGCGACAGGAAACAGTCTCCCCCCGTCGACCGTAGAAGGAAGGGCCCCGCAGCGCTCTCCGCCGTCGCCCCACAGCCCCTGTTGTCATGCTGATCTTCCCCGCCCTCGCCCTCGCGTTGCAGACGACCGTCTCCATCGGGCCCAAGCAGGAGATCACGCGGGACGATTCGACGCGCCGCGCACCGCGTCGCGTGGTGGTGACGGAGGAGATGCGGCGCACGGCGTTCAAGGATGATGGCGCCCGCGACCTCCTGCTGCGGGCGCGCGCGGCGCGAATGACGCAGGACTCGATGCTCATGAGCTATGACGCCAAGGGCTACCGGCGCATCTCGGTGGGCATGGCGCTGCGCGCCGTGGCGCGTGACCGGCTGGCGTTCCGCACCGAGACCGCGGCGCGGGTGCAGTGGCATCGCGACGCGGGCGCGCGCGTCACGGCGCTCGGTGGCCGCGCCACGGCGCCGATAGTCGGTGAGGGTGAGCAGCCGATGCACGACGCGGACATGTTCGCGATCCCATACTACCCGGGCAAGGAACAGCTGTGGACGGGCAGCGGCGGCCTCGCCAAGGCCGAGGTCAACGACCGGGAGCTGGTGCATCCGGTGGCCGAGGGCTCAGAGGCGTACTACACCTTCGCCACCGGCGACTCGGTGATCATGACGCTCCCCGACGGCAAGCGGATCACGTTGCGTGAGTTGCGGATCGCGGCACGCGAGCCGAAGTGGAACGTGACGGTAGGCTCGTTCTGGTTCGAGACCGGCACGGCGCACCTCGTGCGCGCCGTCTACCGCCTCTCGACGCCAATGGACCTCTGGGCGGTCGCGAGCACGGACGACAACGACATGGACGAGATCCCTGTCTGGGCGCGCGCGATGATGACTCCGATGACGGCGGACATCACGGCCATCAGCGTGGAGTATGGGCTATACAACCAGCGGTTCTGGCTGCCGAAGCTTCAGGGGCTCGACGGATACGCGCGCGTCGGGTTCTTGCGGGTGCCCGTGCGGTTCGAGGAACGCTTCAGCTACGAGAGCGTGAACGCGATCGAATCGTTGCCCAAGGTGCCTACGTCACTGCAGGCGACGCTCCGTGCATACCGCGACAGCCTTGTCGCCACGGGCATGAGTGGCCGCGAGTTGAGCGAGCAGATGCGCCGGTATCGTGCCGAGCGCGACTCGGTCGGACAACGGCATCGTCGCCAGCAGTGCGAGTCCGGCGAGTCGTACACCGTGTACCGCACCGACCACGACGGCGCCCTCACGACCGCAGTGCAGTTCCCCTGCGACTCCGCCAGGCTGATGCGCTCCGCCGATCTGCCGCCGTCGATCTACGATGACGGCGAAGAGCTGTTCGGCGTGAAGCAGCGCGACGAGCTCGTGAAGTCGCTCACGATGGGGCTGCAGCCGGGCTGGGCACCACAGAAGCCGACCTACGAATACGGGTTCGGCTACACCCGCTTCAACCGCATCGAGGGATTCTCCACGGGTGCCGCGGTCAAGCACACGCTCGGGAACGGTTACGGCACGGCGCTGACGCTGCGCGGCTCGGCGGCGGACCTGCAGCTGAACGGCGAGTTCAGCATGACACGCTCCAACGGCCGCCGCGAACTTCGCGGGACCGCCTACCGGCGCCTCGCCGTGAGCTCGGACTTCGGCGACCCACTGTCGTTCGGATCCTCGCTCGCGTCCTTCCTGTACGCGCGCGACGAGGGATTCTACCATCGGGCATGGGGCGCCGAGTTTGCCGGCGGCCCCCCGCCGCTGTCCACGGAGGGCGGCCTTGAGTGGCGACTCTTTGCCGAGCAGCAGTGGAATGCTCCGGTGGAGAACCGCTGGTCGCTGTTCGGCGGCGCGCACGACGAGCGCTTCATCGACAATGTGGGCGCCGACAAGATCTGGGCGTACGGCACGGCGGCGCGCTGGAGAGCCACCCGTGGGCTCGACCCCAACGGCTGGCGCGTCGCGACCGACCTGCGCGCCGAGGCGGCCACGGGTGATCGCGACTACGTGCGCGGGCTGGTGGAGGCGACGGTGTCTCGTGGGCTGGGGCCCGTGGCGGCGTCGCTCACCGGCGCAGTGGGAAGCTCCGGCGGCGAACTCCCCGCACAGCGCCATTTCTTCCTGGGGGGCCTGCACACGATTCGCGGCCAGACCGCCGGCACCGGGTTCGGCGAGGCGTTCTGGATGAGCAGGCTCGAGATCGGCGGGACGCATGCTGGAGTTCGCCCGGTGGTCTTCGGTGATCTTGGCTGGGCAGGCCCAAGGGACAACTGGTCGGAGGTCGGCCAGCCGATGAGTGGCGTAGGAATAGGCGCGAGTTTCCTGGACGGGATGATTCGCATGGATCTCGCGCGCGGCATTCACCCGAAGTGGCAGACGCGGCTTGACCTCTACCTCGAGGCCCGCTTCTGACCGAGGGAGGCTGTCTCGGCAGTTGACAGTCGATGGCTGCGTGGGTCGACTGTCAATAGTCAATACAGCGCATCGCAATGTGACAGCATGCCTTGCGCGTGTGGCCCAGCCATTGCCGATTACACGCGTGCCCGCCTACCTAGATCCACACAATCGCGCCGAGATCCTGATCTGGCAGGGGCGCTATCGCGCCGTCATCCTGCCGCTGATCGGATTCTCCGCGATCACGTTGAAGTGGTTCGACGTGATCTCCTCGGAGTCGATCTTCGTCGCGAGTTACGGGAAGCGGCCTGCGCTGCTTCTCGCCGTCGCGCTCCTCGGCGCGTACCTGATCTTCCAGAAGTTGCTCGCGGCATACCTCAGGCGCGCCGGCGCCGCGGGCATGGCGCCGGTGGTGCTGACGATCGCAGTCGACATGGTCACGCTCTTCGGGACGATCGCGCTCACCACGCCGTCCGAGCACTTCGACCGCGCGCTCATCATCTCGATCTTCGCGGTGCAGCTCACGCAGGTGTTCTTCGGCTGGACCGCGACCGTCGCGAGCCTCGCGCTGATCGCCGTTGCCTACTGCGCGCTGGTCGGTCTCGCCGCATCCGTCGACCCCGCCTACTCCGCCACGGAACAACTCTGGACGCTCGCGCTCTATGGCATCGGCGTGCTCGTGTACGTGGCGCTGCAGGGGCACGTCGCCTCCCGCATGCGGCGGCTCACGGACATCTTCACGCGGGCGCAGGAGGGCGACTTCTCCCAGCGGTACGACGAGGCGCCGGACCAGATGCCCGACCCCGTGACGATCATCGGGCGCGCCTACAATCGCATGCGCACGCACCTCGAGACGATCGTGCTCACCGATCCGCTCTCCGGCTGCTTCAACCGTCGCGGGTTGAACCAGCTCGCGGAGCGCGAGGTCTCGCGCGCGATGCGCGGCCGGAAGGACATCGCGGTGCTGGCCATCGACGTCGACCACTTCAAGGCGATCAATGACCGCTACGGGCACCTCACCGGCGACGAGGTGATCCGCGAGGTCGGCGAGCTGCTGCGCGCGACCGCGCGCGAGCCGGATGTGGTGGCGCGCATCGGCGGGGAGGAGTTCACGATCCTCGCGCCGGAGTCGAACGAGGAGGGCGCGATGGTGCTCGCCGAGCGCGTGCTCCAGGCGTTTCGCGACCACACGTTCCGCTCGCTGCCCGCGGACGTGCGCATCACGACGAGCGTCGGCGTGGCAGCCGCGGCTGCGAGCGCGGACGAGGTGGGGAAGATGCTGCTCGCCCGCGCCGACGAGGCGCTCTACGTCGCCAAGCGCAACGGCCGCGACCGCGCGATGGCGTGGGCGCCCAGCATGCGTGCGTTCGATGGCTCTTCCGGCAGCGGCCAGGGACGCACGTCGGTGACGGGGATGCTGCGCGTGATGGACTGACCGGCGAGTGAGCGCGGGCCATGGCCGGCGCGCGTCACGCTACGCCAGGCGCAGCCGCCCCTCGGACATCGTCACCGCACGACCGGCCACGCGCACCGCCGTCACGGCGCCGTTCGACTTGTCCGCACCGATGTCGATCCGGCTCGGCCGCTCCATCTCGATGCCCTGATCGATCGACCACGCGAACGACCCATCGGTGCGCGGTTCCTTCAGCGCGAGCCACCCGGCGAATGCGGCCGCCGCGCCCCCGGTGGCCGGGTCCTCCATGATGTTGATCCCCGGAGCGAACATGCGCGCCCTCCAGTGCTGCGGGCCGCCGTCCGGGTCCTTTGCGGCGACGAGGATCTCCGGTGCCCACGACTTCGCCAGCGTTCGCTCCCAGCGCTCGAGGCGCAGTCGCGCGCGCGACACGGCCGCGACGGTCTTGAGCGGCACGAGCAGGAACGGGTAGCCGCAGGAGACGGCTTGCGGCGTCAGCGCGCCGCCCACGAGGTCATTCGTCTCGAGCGAGAGCATCTCGGCCAGCGTGTCGAGCGTCGGCACCTGCGGCCCGATCTCGGGCATCTTCACCGCGGAGAGCTCAGCCCACGCGAGCGACTCGCCCTCGACGCGCACGTCGACCGGCACGACACCGACCCCGAGTTCGAAGAGGAACCGTCCCGTCGTCGCGCCGGCGAGCGCGCCCTCGTGCAGCGCCAGCGCCGCCGCGGTGCCGATCACGGGGTGCCCGGCGAACGGGAGCTCACCGCCCGGCGTGAAGATCCGCACGCGCCGCGTGTTCGCCGCGTCGGCCGGCGGATAGCAGAACGTCACCTCGGAGAAGTTGAACTCGCGCGTGATCGGCAGGAGCATCGCCTCGGGGATCCCGCTCGCGTCGGGGAAGACCGCGAGCTGGTTCCCGCCGAAGGGGCGCGCGGTGAAGACGTCGAGCGTGAGGAATCGCATCTGCTACTTGTCCGCGCCCATGAACGGATAGCGGTAATCCGTCGCGGGCACGAACGTCTCCTTCACCGTGCGCGCGCTGACCCAGCGCATCAGGTTCATCTTCGAGCCCGCCTTGTCGTTCGTGCCCGAGGCGCGGGCGCCACCGAACGGCTGCTGGCCCACCACCGCTCCCGTGCACTTGTCGTTGATGTAGAAGTTGCCCGCCGCATGGCGCAGCGCGGCGTGCGCCTCGCGCACGGCCGCGCGGTCCTGCGCGAACACCGCGCCGGTGAGCGCGTAGGGCGACGTCTGGTCGACGATGCGGAGCGTCTCGCTCCACTTGTCGTCGTCGTACACGTAGGCGGTGACCACGGGGCCGAAGATCTCCTCGCACATCAGGCGGTACGAGGGATCCTTCGTCTCGACCAGCGTCGGGTCGACGAACCAGCCGTCCTTCCCGTTCACGTTGCCGCCGGCGATGACCGTGGCGTTCTTCTTGGCGTCATCGAGGTAGGCGCTGATGCGGTCGAACGCCTTCTGGTCGATGACCGCGCCCATGAAGTTCGTGAAGTCGGCGACGTCACCGACCTTGATGTCGGCGATCATCGCGGCGACGCGGTCGCGCACCTCGGGCCAGAGCGACTTGGGAACGTAGACGCGGCTCGCGGCGGAGCACTTCTGCCCCTGGTACTCATAGCCGCCCCGCACGATCGCCACCGCGAACGCGGCCACGTCGGCCGACGGATGCGCGATGATGAAGTCCTTGCCGCCCGTCTCGCCGACGATGCGCGGGTAGGAGCGGTACTGGCCCATGTTCCCGCCGATGGTCTTCCACATCGAGTTGAACACGCCGGTCGAGCCGGTGAAGTGCACGCCGGCGAGGTCGCGGTGCTTGAGCACGATGTCGGAGATCATCGCCGCGTCGCCCGGCACGAAGTTGATGACGCCCGGCGGCAAGCCGGCCTCATGCAACAACTGCAGCGTGTGCCAGGCCGAGAGCATCGCGCTGGCGGCGGGCTTCCAGAGCACCACGTTGCCCATCAGCGCCGGCGCAGTCGGCAGGTTGCCGCCGATGGCCGTGAAGTTGAACGGCGTGACGGCGTAGACGAATCCCTCGAGCGGGCGGTACTCGGACTGGTTCCAGACGCCCGGGGCGCTCACCGGCTGCTCCGCGCAGAGCTCACGCGCGAACGCCACGTTGAAGCGGAAGAAGTCGATCATCTCGCAGGCGGCGTCGATCTCCGACTGGTACGCGGTCTTCGACTGGCCGAGCATCGTGGCGGCGTTGATCGTCGCGCGATGTGTCGACGCGAGCAGGTCGGCCGCCTTGAGGAACACGGCCGCGCGCTCCTCCCATGTCCACTCGGACCACTCCTTCCACGCCCTCTGCCCGCTCGCGATCGCGGCGTTGACATCCTCGGCCGTCGCCTGGTGCACGTTCGCCGTGACATGGCGGTGCTTGTGCGGCGAGACGGCGCACACCGTCGCGCCGCCGCGGATCTCCCGGCGGTCGATCACCACCGGGATCTCGGGCCGCTCACCCTCCATCCGCTTCAGGCGCGACTGCAGTTCGGCACGCTCGGCGGAGCCGGGAGCGTAGTTGCGGACCGGCTCGTTGACTGGCGGCGGGAGCTGGCGAACGCCGTTGGGCGAGTACGTGGGCATGATCGGTAGGATTGAGGTCGTGTGGTGGAAATCTAATCCAGCACGGGGTGATACTTCAGTGATGCGACATATCCATGCCGTGAGCACGATCCTCCTCGCCATCGGCGTGGGCGGCTGCGTCCCCGAGGCCGTCCACTGGGACGAGGCCGTGCGCCGCGCTCCGGGAGCGCTCTCGGACTCGCTGCGCATGACCTGGACGGGCGGGGTGGACGACCCGGAGTTCGCGCGGGCATGGGAGCCGGCCACGTGGCCGCACGAAGCGGGGACCTGCCTCACGAGCCTTCGCGCCACGCCGGCGATGGACGGCGAGGCATACGCGTCGTGGTTCACCGTGCGCGACGATTCGAGCGTGGTGCTGCGGGTGGCGCGCTCGGATGATGGCGGCCGCACGTGGAACGCGGCGGTGACCGCCGACTCGACGGATGTCGGCCTCACCGGCTGCGGAAGGCCGGCGCCGTTCATCGCCGCGGACTCGCTGAACGGCTACGTTCACGTGGTGTACCACCTCGTCGCGCAGGAGGGGGCGGGAGTCTTCTTCACGCACACGATGGAGCGCGGCGCCCTCTTCCACTCGCCCGTGCCGATCGTCTACGGCGACCGCCCATCCGCCGCCACGGTCGCGTCGCGCGGCGACACCGTCGTCGTCGCCTACGAGGACCCCAACAACCGCAACCCGCACATCAACCTCGCGATCTCGCGTACCCAAGGGCACATTTTCGAGCGACGCCTCCCGGCGTCGGATGGGACGGGGGAAGCGCGCGCGCCCCTCGTGGCGCTGCGCGGCGATCGCGTGGCCGTGGCGTGGACCACGACGCAACGCGGCGGCGGGGTGCCACGCACCTCCGTCCGTCTCGGCACACTGGCCTGGTGAGGAGAGACTGATGCACCTGCTGTTGGCGGACGACGACGAAGCGATGCGCGACCTGCTCGAGGCGGTGCTGACGGAGCACGGTCACACCGTGGAGAAGTACGCGGACGGCGAGGCCGTCTGGGCGGCGTTCGAGCGCCTCCCCGCGCCGATGCTGATCCTCGACTGGCAGATGCCCAAGCTGGACGGCCTCGAGGTCTGCCGGCGCGTGCGCGCGCATCCCGCCGGGCAGGCCACCTTCCTGCTCATGATCACGTCGCGCTCGGGGCTCGACAACCTCGACAGCGTCCTCGACGCCGGCGCCGACGACTATCTCGCCAAGCCGGTGACGCCGGCGGACCTGGCGGCGCGACTGCGCATCGCCGAGAAGGGGATCGAGAACGCGGCCGCGCGACGCAACGCGGAGAACGAGCTGCGGAAGGCGCGCTACCTCGCCGGCATCGGCGAGGTCTCGCTCGCGCTCCAGCACGAGATCAACAATCCGCTCGCGGCGCTGCTGACCAACAGCTCGCTGATCACGAGCGGGCTGCTGACGGCCGAGGAGGTGAAGGAGAGCCTCGCCACGATCGACGTGCAGGCGCGCCGCATCGCCGACGTGGTCAAGCGGCTCAACGCGATCGAGGCGCCGCGCACGGTGGAGTACATCCAGGGCCAGCGCATGCTCGACCTCAACGCGTCGCGCACGGCGCGCAAGGCGCCCGAGTGAGCGAGGAAACGGCGGCGGCCGCGCGCGGCACGCGCTTCATCGGCGTGCACACGGCCGACGACGGCGGCCTTGCGATGGCGGTGGCGCGCGCCGCCGCCGCCGGCGCGCGCGCCGTGCAGGTGTTCACCGCGCCGCCCACCTACTACAACGAGAAGGTCGGCTTCAAGGCGGACAAGGCGGCGAAGGTGCACGCCGCGCTCGCGGCCGCGGGCATCGAGCGCCGTCACGTGCTCGTGCACGCCGCGTACGTCCTGAACACGGCGTCACCGGAAGAAGTGAAGGCGACGCGCGCGCGCAGCGGGCTCGCGAAGGAGCTCGAGCGCAGCACGGCACTCGAGGCGGGCGGCTTCTGCTTCCATCCGGGCTCGGCCGGCGACGGCGATCCACTCGAGGCGGCCGTGCGCGTGGGCCTCGCGATCCGCCACGCGCTCGAGACGGTCCCCGAGACGGCGAGCGGCACGCGCGTGCTGATCGAAAACACCGCCGGCGCCGGGCGCACGATGGGACGCAGCGCCGAGGAGATCTCGCTGATGCTCGCACAGGTGCCGCGTGAACTGCGTCACCGCACCGGATATGGCCTGGACACCTGCCATCTGTTCTCCTCGGGGCACGACATCGCGTCGACGCCGGGCGCGCTGCGCGGCGTGCTCGCGCACTTCGAGGCCGCGACCGGCGAGCGGCCGTCGTTCCTCCACCTGAACGACAGCCAGCATCCGTTCGGCTCGAACAAGGACAGGCACGCGCTCATCGGCGAGGGCGCGATCGGCGCGGAGCCGTTCCGCTGGATCATGAACGACCCCGTTTCAGAGGGGATTCCGCTGATCCTCGAGACGCCGCCGGACCGGCTGCAGGTGGTGGAAGACGATGCATCGGCAGACCCGGCGGACGCGCGAATGGTCGCGCTCCTGACCTCCTTCATAGGGGGCTGAGGGCGTTCGCAGAGGACGTTCGAGGCGTCGTCCAGAGGGGAATCGGCCGGCCGCCAGAGGAGAATGCCTATTGCGAACCGTGGGCGGGCCCTTACTTTCGAGGCAGATCGCGCATGTGCTCGACCGGGCGTAGCACCGCGATCATCACTTCCTTTCGAGGAGAAGTTCGAATGGCTGCCAAGAAGAAGACCGCCAAGAAGGCCGCGAAGAAGGCTCCGGCGAAGAAGGTCGCGAAGAAGGCTCCGGCGAAGAAGGCCGCGAAGAAGTCCGCTGCGAAGCGCACGCCGAATGCGGCGTTCATGAAGCCGGTGACGCCGAACGAGAAGCTCGCGCAGGTCGTCGGCGCCGCGCCGCTGCCGCGCACCGAACTCACCAAGAAGCTCTGGGTGTACATCAAGAAGAACGGCCTGCAGGACAAGAAGAACCGCCGCATGATCAACGCGGACGACAAGCTCAAGGCAGTCTTCGGTGGCAAGGGCCAGGTGTCGATGTTCGACATGACCAAGCTCGTCTCGAAGAACCTGAAGTAATCTTCGTGCGATGCTGGGACGGGGGGCGCGCCGCGAGGCGCGCCTTTCTCGTCTCCGGCCCTCGCCCCACTCGTAATGCCGGCGTCCGGGCGGCAGATTCATCCCATGACCGCGAAGAAGAGATCCGAGAAGGCGAAGGGCTCCGTGGCCGCCGCCCGCAAGGGCAATGGCGGCGGCATTGACCGCAAGCGCGCGTGGGAGACGTTCAAGTCGCTCGCCGGCACGGTGGCGATCTTCCTCCTGCTCCGCACGTTCCTGATCGAGGCCTATCGCATCCCGTCGGGCTCGATGATCCCGTCGATGCTGATCGGTGACTGGCTGTTCGTGAACAAGCTGCGCTATGGGCCGCACGTGCCGTTCACCGACACGAACCTGCCGGGCTACGCCGAGCCGCAGCGCGGCGAGATCGTCGTGTTCGTCTCGCCGCTGCAGGTGGACCAGCCCGAGGATCCCACCCCGATCCTCGTGAAGCGGCTGATCGGCATGCCGGGCGACACCATCCACTCGCGCGACGGCGTCGTGCACATCAATGGCGTGCCGCAGCGGCAGGGCTACGCCGCGTCGCTGCCCGGCGCGCCGCCGGACGAGACGCACCCGCTGTTCGACTGGCAGAAGCGCGTGCAGCTCAAGGCGTCGCGCTTTGGTGCCGCGCCCGCGCAGCCGACGCTCGATGACTGGGGCCCGCTCGTCGTGCCGGACGCGCACTACTGGATGATGGGCGACAACCGGTACAACTCGAAGGACAGCCGCTACTGGAGCTTCGTGCCGCGCAAGAACGTGCGCGGCAGGCCGCTGTTCGTGTACTACTCGTGGAACGCGGACGACTCCGACCGTCCGCTGCCGTTCATCTCGGACATCCGGTGGTCCCGCATTGGGCACGTGATCCGATGAGCGCGCGTGCAATCATGGTCCTCGCGGCTGCGGTCAGCGTCGCCGGCGCGTGCCGGCCCGCCGCTCCGTCGATGGGCCGCACCGCTGTCTCTGACAGCGTACGCGCCGCGTACCTCACGCCCTTCGGCGCGCCCACGCGGCCCTTCTCTCCGGCCGTGCGTGTAGGAGACTTGATCTTCCTCTCCGGGCAGATCGGCACCGACGCCAGCGCCTCCGGCGCCGTCGTCCCCGGCGGCATCGAGGCCGAGACGAAACAGACGATGGAGAACGTCAAGCTCACTCTCGAAGCGGTCGGGTCCGGCATGGACCGCGTCGTGAAGTGCACGGTGATGATGGCGGACATGCAGGAGTGGGACCGCATGAACGCCGTGTACCGCACCTACTTCCCCGCCGACCGGCTTCCCGCGCGCAGTGCACTCGGCGCCAACGGACTGGCCCTCGACGCGCGCGTCGAGATCGAATGCATCGCGACGGTGTGACGGAGAGTAGACATGGCCCTTCTCCGCGTCACGAGCGAGCATCCGTTGCCGGGGCAGGCAGCCCGGCCGGGCCGCTTCGCGCGCCGGGTCTCGCTCTCACTCGTGGCGATGGCCCTGCTGACCGGCGCGGGATTGCGCATCTACCGCACCATCGTGCTCCAGTACGGCTGGAGTGACCGCTGGTCGTGGATCGCCGGCACCTTCGTCATCGGCGCCGTCTTCCTGTTCCTGATGGCCACGCTGCACCTCGGCAACTACCCCGTGAAGTCGTGGACCTGGCGCGCCCCGACCTTCGCCGTCCTCGAGGCGCTCACCGAGATCGCGGTGAGCCTCGGGCTGACGCTCGCGGGACTCGAGAAGATCGGCAGCCTCACCGCCACGCTCGAGGACTGGCAGGGCACGTCGATGCGCATCCTCTTCTTCCGGCTCGCCGGCATCACGCTCTTCGCCCTCGCGCTCGGCGTCGTCTCCACTCTCGCGCGCCTCATCCTCCTGCCGCGGAAACACACGATCCAATGAGCCACCTGAGAGCACTGGCGATCGCGCTCGCCTTTGGCACCATCGCCGCAACAGCCGGCCCGCTGCACGCGCAGGAGCGCCCCTTCGGCACGCTGCGGGAGCAATCGGAGATGCAGCAGCGCTGGCTGGACCAGCGCCTTCGCACCGTGCTGCCCACGCTCATGCGCAAGCATGGCGTCGACGCGTGGGTCATCCCGATGCGCGAATACAACGAGGATCCGGTGTTCTCGTCGCTCGTCTCGCCCACCACCTTCGCGGCGCGCCGTCGCACCATCTACGTGTTCTTCGACCGCTGCGCGTCGGCAGGCAGAGTCGACCCGGGTGATGGCTCCTGCATCGAGCGCATCGCGCTCGGCGGCACGTCCCAGGGCGGACTGTACGAGGCGCGGCGCGCCATGAAGACGGTCGATGCCGCGACGGACGGACGGCAAGCCGAGCTCTGGGGAGACGAGCAGTGGCAAGCGCTCCGCGAGGTGATCGAGGAACGCTCGCCGAAGGTGATCGCCATCGATGTCTCGCGTACCTTCGCCTTCACCGACGGCCTCAGCGCCGGCGAGCGTGACGGCATGACGGAGGCGCTCGGGCCGCAGTGGGCGGCGCGGTTCCGGCCCGCCGAGGCGCTGGCGCTCGAGTTCATCGCCGCGCGTGTGCCGGAGGAGGAGGCGTTCTATGCGAAGCTGCAGGAACTCGTCTGGAGCCTCACGCAGCGGATGTTCTCCGCCGAGGTCATCAAGCCCGGCGTCACGCGCACCAGCGACGCGGTCTGGTGGTGGCGCCAGCAGGTGAACGACCTGGGCCTCGGCACCTGGTTCCAGCCGAGCGTCAGCGTGCAGCGCAAGGGCGCCGGCGCCGCGTCACTCGGCGAGGACCCGGTGATCCAGCGCGGCGACGTGTTGCATTGTGACGTGGGCATCACGGCGCTCGGGCTCAACACGGATACCCAGCACAACGGATACGTGCTGCTCCCGGGCGAGAGCGCGCCGCCGGCTGGGCTGCAGCGCGCGCTGGCGAACGCGAACCGCCTGCAGGACATCGTCATGGGCGAGCTGCGAGCGGGCCGCACCGGGAACGAGATCCTCGCATCCTCGATTCGTGCGATGAAGGCTGCCGGGGTGAACGGCACCGTCTACTCGCACCCCATCGGCAAGCATGGCCATGGCGCGGGGCCGCTGGTCGGGCTCTGGGACTACCAGGACGGCGTGCCGGGCCGCGGCGACGCGAAGGTGATCCCGAGCATGTGGTACAGCATCGAGCTGCAGGCGACGACGCCGGTGGGGGAATGGGGCGGCCAGCAGGTGCGGATGGCGCAGGAGGAGGACGCGATCGTCGGCGCGGATGGCGTGGCGCGATGGGCGCTTAGGCGGCAGGACCGGCTCTTTCTCATCAAGTAGCTAGTTTCAGCACATGAAGAAAGGGAAGAAGGAACTGATCGTCGTCGGCGACCGGGTGTTGATTCGCGTCGAGGACGGGGAGGAGCGGTCGAAGGTCGGGCTCTACCTGCCGGCCACGGCCGTCGAGGGGCAGGCGGTGCAGGGTGGCACGATCATCGCCACGGGGCCGGGCACTCCGCTTCCCGAGGTGGCCGATCACCTGGACGAGCCGTGGCGCATCACGGGGTCGAAGGAGACGCGCCACGTGCCGATGCAGGCGCAGGTGGGGGATTACGCGCTGTTCTTCAGGAAGGCGGCAGTGGAGATCACGTTCGAGGGTGAGCGCTTCCTCGTCGTGCCGCAGGCGGCCATCCTGGCGTTGTCGAGATGATGTTCCTGGCCGGCGCCCGAGCGTGGGCTGCCTGGCCGCAACCAAACGGGGAGATGCACGCATGATGTATGACGAGAGGATGGTCGCGCCGATGCGCGAGGAGCTGACGCGGCTCGGGGTCAAGGAGCTGCGCACGTCGGCCGCGGTCGACGAGGCGCTCAAGGACGCGAGCGGCACGCAGATGGTGATCGTCAACTCCGTCTGCGGCTGTGCGGCGCGCAACATGCGCCCGGCGGTGGCGGCAGCGCTGCAGCACGCGGCAAAGCCGGACGACACGTACACGGTGTTCGCCGGCAACGACGCCGATGCGACGCGACAGGCGCGGTCGTACTTCACTGGGTACGCGCCGAGCTCGCCGTCGATCGCGCTGTTCAAGGACGGACAGCTCGTGCACATGGTCGAGCGCTGGCAGATCGAGGGCCGCAGCGTGCAGGCGATCGCCGCCGATCTCGAGGGTGCGTTCGAGAAGGCCGCCAACGTCGGCCCCGCCAGCAAGTAACGAGAAAAGGTCCCGGTCAGCGGTCGTTCAGGAGTCGCAATTGGCCCTTGAACGACCGCACCGTCACCTCGGCGGCCACGCCGCCTGGCTTCGGTGAGTTGAACTCGAGCACGCGCGGCTCCGGGCGCTTCACCTGCTTCACCGCCCCGCCCGTGACCTGAGGGACATCGGCAGTGACCCGCGTGGGCACGTTCGCCGGCACGCGCAGCTCGACCGATCCGCTGTGCGATTCCACCGTCACCGATGCGTCGGCGCGGAGCGCCGCGAGCATGTGTACCGCGCCGGAGACGGTCTCGATGCGCACGCGACCGAGCGGACCGCCCTCGGTGGTGATGCGCCCGCTCACGCTCGAGAGAGCCGCCGCGGGCCCGCCTCCGCGCCAGAGCAGCGTCCCGGTCGCAGTCTTCGCCCGCAGGATGGCCGGCGACCCGGTGATCTCGAGTGCGCCGTCCATCGTCTCCGCGATCAGCTCGCGCGGCGCGCCGTCCACCTGCACGGCGCCTCCCACCGATCCTATGTCCACCGACCCGATGACGCCCTCGACGGTGATCCGGGTCGCCGCCCCACGAGCCAGGTCTGGGCACGTGGCCGGCACGCGCACCACGAGGTCTGCCCGAGGCGTGGGGCCGCCCGTTGGGCCCTCGACACCGAGCTTGATGCCGTCACGCCCACCGCCGCCGAAGAATCGTCCACCGGTCTCGAACGTCCCGGTGATCGCCACGGAATCGCGGTCCCACCCGACGATGCGGATGCTGCCGGCGAAGTTGAAGATCTTCACCGAGCCTGCGGCGTTGAGCGGGAAGCCGCGGTTGAGCTTCTCCTGCGCGCGGGCGGCGGGGGCGAGGACAGCGCACAAGAGTGCGCCCAGCGCCGCCGCGCGCCATGCCCAGTGGGAACTCGCTGGCCTCGATGATTCGCGGAGTGCGTGCACGGCTCAGGCCCCTCGGAGTGCGGCGACGTCGTTCGCGCGCCGGAGGAAGTCGAGCTTCTGCCGGTACGCGGACTCGACGAACGAGCGGTAGGCGGCGCTCGAGGGATCCGCGGCAAGCGCCTCGCGCGCTTCCTGGAGCGCCTCGTCGATGGTTCGCAGGCTGCGCTCGAGCACGGCCTGCGTCTTCGGGTCGAGGCGCGCGGAGCGTTTTTCGAGCGCGTCGGCGAGGTCGGCGGCGGAGCGCTCGTACGAGGCGAACGTGGCGAGCGCGGCTGAGGTGATTGCCGGCGAGCCGGGAGTCGTCGTCGCCGCGACCGCAGACGCGCCGTCGTCCCGGCTCCCGCCCCGCAATGCGAGCCACGTCAGCGAGACGGACGCGACCACCAGCGCGGCGGCAGCGGTCGCAAGGCGCGCCCACTGCGCCGTGCGCGAATGGCGAGGAGACTGCGTGCGGGTCCCGCCAACGGACGTCGTCGCCGACGTCCGCGTCGCGTCCGGCGACACGGGAAGCGTCCGCATGCGCGCGGACTCGATTCGTGCGCGGATCGCCGGCCAGAGGTCGCGCGCGGGCTCGACGCTCTCCGGAAGTTCCGAGATGCGCTCGTCGAGCCTGCGACGTTCGTCGGGGGTGAGTTCGGTGTCGGTCATCGCTCCAGCATCTCCATCAATCGCCGTCGTGCCCGGTGCAACTGCGCGCGAACGGTCGCGGCAGCCACGCCCGAGAACGCGGCGATCTCCTCGTGAGAGTACCCCTGCAGCTCGTGCAGCACGAACGCCGTGCGCGCACCGTCCGGCAGCCGCGCGATCGCCTGCTCGAGGTCCATCCGACCCTCGGCGCCGAGCGCGTCTACGGAACCCGTCGTTGGCGAGTCCGGCAGCTCGCCGCGCGTCTCCTCTCGCGCGCCCCGGCGCTGTTCCGACCGATGCGCGAGAAGGAACGCGTTCACCGTCAGCCGGTGCATCCATGTGGGGAAGCTGCTCTCGCCGCGGAAGGTGCCCAGCTTCTCCCACGCCCGCACGAAGGCGTCCTGCACGAGGTCCTCGGCGCGCTGGGAGTCGGCGGTGAGCCGAAGGGCCAGCGCGTTCACGCGGCCGACGTTCGCCCGATAGAGCCGCTCGAACGCCGCCGCGTCTCCGGCCTGCGCCGCGCGGATATCCGCGAGCGCGGCCGGCCCCGCGGGGTCGGAAGGGCGCGTGACTGAGCGAAGCATTTTCGGAGATAAGATGCCGGCCACGGGGATTTCGTGTACCCCGTGGCCGGCATCGTGTGCACATTCGCATTCCCGCCCTGGCCGGTCAGGCCTGGCGAATCCACCTCGCCAGCTCCCGCAGGCTCGGCCGCTTGCCGTACATCAGCAGCCCGATCCGGTAGATCCGCGCGGCGAGCCAGATGCAGACCACGCAGGTCAGCGCCACGCCGAGCAGCGAGCCCACGATCTCGATGGTCGGCACGTGCGTCGCGGACATGCGCACCGGCATGATGATCGGCGCCGACACCGGCAACATGCTCATGATGAGCGCCAACTGCCCCGTGGGGTCCGTCAGGACGGGCTGCGCGAAGATGATCGTGAAGACGAGCAGCAGCATCACCGGCTGTTGCGCCTGGTTGGCCTCTTCCTGGCTGCCGACCATCGCGCCCACGGCCGCGAAGAGCGCGGCGTAGAGGGTGTAGCCGAGAAGGAAGAAGAGCAGCAGCGCCGCGAGCACGATCGGCTCGACGGTGGGGAAGGTCATCGGCGGCAGGCTCGGCGCACCGAGCGCGGTGAGGATGTTCGCACGGAGCTTCCAGAAGACGATGCCGCCGGTGATCCAAACCGCCTGCTGCGTCAGCCCCACCGCTCCGATGCCGATGACCTTGCCTGCCAGCAACGTGTCCGCGCTGACGCTCGACATCACGACCTCGGCCACGCGCGTCGTCTTCTCCTCGAGCACGCCGCGGAGGATCGCCTGGCCGTAGAAGATGATGCTCATGTAGAGCAGGAACGCGATGCCGAACCCGAAGATGGCGCTCGCGAGCCCGGAGCCGCCGCGCCCTTCGTCGGTGATGCGCTCGGCGCGCAGTTGCACGCGCACGCGCGAGAACGACTCGGCGGTGCGCGGGTCGATGCCGGCGGCGGCGATGCGCGCGTCAAGCAGCGCGGCGCGCACGGCATTCTCGAGCTGGTCGTTCTCGCTGACCGAGGCCGCGTTGCGGCCGGAGTAGCGGGCGCTCGATCCCGCCATCGTGGCCGAGTCGAGCACGAGGAAACCGGTGAGACGTTGCGCCACGACCTCCTTCACGAGGCTGTCCTCGATGGCCGCCAGCGACGCCGGCGTGACGACCGAGACCTCGCTGCGCAGGCGCGCGACGCTCGAATCCCGCTGCGCGCGAGTGGCCAGCGAGGTGTCCGCTGCCGGCGGCACGAGCTTGTCCGCGACGCGCATGCCGAGGCCGGCGTCCGTCGCGTCGATGATCCGCACGCTCCTCACGCGCGCGCCCTGCATGCCGCGGATCGAAAGATACCCCGGCAGGATCATGATCACGCCGAAGAAGAGCGGGCCGAAGAGCGTCACGAAGACGAACCACTTGGTGCGCACGCGTTCGAGGTACTCGCGCTTGATCACCACCCAAAGCTTACCCATGGCCGGTCATCCCCTCTTCGACGCCCGTCGCGCCGACTCGCTGGAGGAAGATCTGGTGCAGCGACGGCTGCACGCGCTCGAATCGCCGCACGGACGCGCCCGCGTCGATGAGCCGGCGCAGGAGCACCTGGGAGTCACCGCCGGCGGCCAGCTCGATCTCGTAGAACCGGTTGTTCTCGTCCATGCGCGCGACGAGCGTGCGGTCGCGAAGGATGGCGGTCACCGGACCGTCGACGTCACCCTCCAATGCCAGCGCGATCGTGAGTCCCGCGTTCTCGGCGCGCACGTCGGCGAGCACGCCATCGAGCACCTTCTCGCCCCGCGCGATGATGCACACCGAGTCGCAGAGCCGTTCGGCGCTGTCCATGACGTGGGTGGAGAAGATCACCGTGCGGCCGCGGCGCTTGAGCTCGACCACCGTGTCCTTGAGCGCCTGGGCGTTGATCGGGTCCAAGCCGCTGAACGGCTCGTCGAGGATCACCAGCTCCGGGTCGTGGAGGAGGGTGCCGATGAACTGCACCTTTTGCTGCATGCCGCGCGAGAGCTCGTCGACCTTGGCCTTTCCCCAGTCCTTGGCGTCCGTGCGCAACGCCATGCGGTCGAGCCATTCGTCGATCCGCTTGTCCGCCTCGCGCCGGCCGACGCCCTTGAGCTCGGCGAGGAACCGGAGCACGTCGCGCACGGCCATCTTCTTGTAGAGGCCGCGCTCCTCGGGCAGGTAGCCCACGCGGTCGAGCACCGTGCGGTCGCGGTGCGGACGGCCAAGCACGATGATCGAACCGGTGTCCGGCGCGATGATGTCGAGGATCATGCGGATGGTCGTCGTCTTGCCGGCGCCGTTGGGGCCGAGCAGGCCGTAGACGGCTCCTCGCGGCACGGCGAGCGAGAGGTCGCGCACGGCGACATGCTCGGCGAACCGCTTGGAGACGCCCCGGATGTCGAGGGCGAGTTCGGTCATTGGGGCCCGGATGGGGTGTGGGGAGCCAGCGGGAATATACGGCGCGGGGCTGGTGCGGCAGCTGGCGGCTCGCGACACTACGGGCGATGCGACGATATGCGTTTCGTTCGTTGACGATTGCACTCAGCACCGTCATCATGGCGTGCGGCGGCACCGGCGGCTCCACTGCCGACGCCGGTCCTCTCGTCGCCTTCAACGCCGGCAGCCTCGCGCGGCCGCTCCGCGCCGCGCTCGACACCTTCGCGCGCCGCGAAGGTGTGCGCGTGGACCAGGAGAGCGCCGGATCGCTCGAGACCGCGCGCAAGCTCACCGAGCTGGGCAAGCGCCCGGACATGGTCGCGCTCGCCGATGCCGAGGTGTTCCCGGGCTACCTCATGCCGGCGCACGTCTCCAGCTACGTCGAGTTCGCGCGGAACCGGATGGTGCTCGCATACACCGACCGTTCGCGATTCGCCAGCGAGGCGACGCCGGAGACATGGTGGCGCATCGCGCTGCGTCCGGGCGTGGAGGTCGGGCGCTCGGACCCCGAACTCGACCCCAACGGATATCGCACGCTCCTCGTCTGGCAGCTGGCCGAGCGTCACTACGGCGAGGCGGGGCTCGCGGCGCGTCTTCTCGCGGCGAGCCCCGCGCGCAACGTCCGCCCCAAGGAGGCGGACCTGATCGGACTGCTGCAGGCGGGTGAGTTCGACTACATCTGGTCGTACGAGTCGATCGCGCGGGCCACGGGTTTGCGATACGTGACCTTGCCGGAGGAAATCGACCTCTCGCGCGCCGACCTCGCTGATGCATATGCGGCGGTCTCGGTGCGGGTGCGCGGCGCCCGGCCGGGTGAGACGGTCGTCTTCCGCGGGCAGCCCATCGTCTACGGCTTCGCGGTGCCCGATAGCGCGCCGCATCCCATGCTTGCCGCGCGGTTCGCGGCATTCCTGCTCTCCGATGAGGGCAAGGCCATCCTTCGCGCCGCGGGACTCGACGCGCTCGAGGAGCCTCGGCTGCACGGCGCGCCGGTCGGCTGGATGAGCGCGCCGTGAACGCGCGACGGCCTCGCATGGCCCAGCGCTTCGCGAGCATCCTCGCCGCCCTTGCCGCATCGGCGCTGCTCCTCTTCCTCGCGGCGCCCATCGTGGAGCTCATCGGCACCGGCGGTGCGGAGGGGCTTGGCCGGCTCGGCAGTGACGCCGAACTCCGCGCCTCGCTTGCGTTGACCGCGTTCACCGCGACGGCGGCGACGTTGCTTGGCGTGATCGGCGGCACGCCGCTGGCCTATCTGCTCGCGCGGCGCGAGTTTCCGGGACGCGCCGTCCTCTCCGCAGTGCTCGACTTGCCGCTACTGATTCCGCACCCGGTGGCCGGCATCGCGCTGCTCCTCATGCTCGGCCGCGAGAGCGCAGTCGGGGGGGCGGCGCTGGAGATCGGCCTCCGGATCGTCGGTTCGCCGCTCGGCATCATCGCGGCGATGATGTTCGTGTCTGCCCCGCTCTTCGTGAGCGGAGCGCGGGAGGCGTTCGCCAAGGTCGACCCGCGCTACGAGGGAGTGGCCCGCACGCTCGGCGATTCCCCATGGCGCGCGTTTCGCCGCGTCACGCTCCCGCTGGCGGGGCGCGGATTGCTCGCCTCGTCCGTGGTCATGTGGGCGCGGGCCGTGAGCGAGTTCGGGGCGATCGTGATCCTGACGTACAATCCCAAGGTTGCCAGCGTGCTGAGCTACGATCGATTCACGAGCTTCGGGCTGACGGAGGCGCTCCCCGTCGCGGCCGTGCTGGCGATCCTCGCACTGGTGCCGCTTACGCTGCTGCGCGCCTTGCGCACGGAGCGGCGGCGATGATCCGGCTCGAAGGCCTCAGCGCGAAGAAGGGCAACTTCCGGCTGGAAGGCGTCTCTTTCGCGCTCTCCCCGGGCGAGTACGGCGTGGTCATCGGGCCAGCGGGGTCGGGCAAGACGACGCTGCTGGAGGTGATCTCCGGCCTGCTGGCGCCGGCCTCGGGCACGGTGCGGATCGACGGCGCCGACGCGCTGAAGCTCCGCGTCGAGGAGCGCGGGATCGGGCTCGTGTACCAGCACGCCTTCCTCTTCCCGCACCTTTCCGTGCACGGCAACGTCGCCTACGGCGCCGCAACGGAGCGCGACGTGACGGAAGCCGCCGAGCGCTTCGGCGTGACCGAGCTCTTCCAGCGCGACGTCGCGAGTCTCTCGGGTGGCGAACGCCAGCTCGTGGCGCTGGCGCGGGCGGTGGCGCGTCGCCCGCGGCTGCTCCTGCTCGACGAGCCGTTCAGCGCCCTCGACCCGCGACGCCGCACGCTCGTGCGACGCGAGGTCAGGACGCTGCATCGCGAGCGCGGCCTGACGACCCTCCAGGTCACGCATGACTTCGCCGAGGCGGGCATGCTCGGCGACCGCGCCATCCTCCTCGATGCCGGGCGGGTGCTGCAGTCGGGTACGCCGGCCGAGGTCTTCCGTCGCCCCGCCTCGCCGTACGTCGCCGAGTTCCTGGGCGCGGAGAATGTCTTCGCCGGCGTCGCGCGGGACCTCGGTGCGGCGGCGCCGGACTGGGTGGATGGCGCGAGCGCGTCGTATGCACTCGACCACCGTGCGTTCGCGTTCGAGTGCGAGGGTTTGACGCTCTACGCCGTCGGGGACTTCGCGCCGGGCGCGGGGCACGCCGTGATCCGCGCCGAGGAGATCACCATCGCGCGGGACCAGACGCACGACTCGGCGCGCAACCGGTTCGCCGGCCGGGTGGTGGAGCTGTCGACGCTGGGCGCGCTGACTCGCGTGACGGTGGACGTGCGCGGCACGCCGTTGGTGGCGGCACTGACCACGCGGTCCGTGCACGAACTGGCGCTCGCGCCGGGGATGGCGGTGGTGGCGAGCTTCAAGGCGATGGCGGTGCACCTGTGCTAGTGCTCCCGGTGCTATCTTCCCGCCATCGACCCGAGGAGGCAGAACGGTGAAGGTGGTGATCCTTGCCGGCGGCTTCGGCACGCGGTTGTCCGAGGAGACGGGCTCGCGCCCAAAGCCGATGGTGGAGATCGGTGGCCGGCCGATGCTGTGGCACATCATGCAGCAGTACGCCGCGTTCGGACACAAGGAGTTCGTCCTGGCGCTCGGCTACAAGGCCGAGATGATCCGTTCCTACTTCGCCGACTATCACGGTCTGATGCGGAACCTGACCGTCCGCACGCGCGACGGGACCGTGGAGACGCATGGCGCCGAGTGCGAGGATTGGCTCGTGCACCTCATAGACACCGGGCTCGCGACGCAGACCGGCGGGCGCATCGCGCGACTTCGCGAGTGGATCGGCGAGGAGACGTTCCTGCTGACCTACGGCGATGGAGTCTCGGACGTGCCGATCGACGAGCTCGTTCGCTTCCACAAATCGCACGGCAAGCTCGCGACCGTCACGGCGGTGCGTCCTCCGGCGCGATTCGGCGCGTTGCGCATGGACGGCGATCGCGTGGCAGCCTTCGCCGAGAAGCCGCACACCGGCGAAGGGTGGATCAACGGCGGATTCTTCGTCTGCGAACCGCGCGTGCTCGACTACATCGCGGGAGACGACGTGACGTGGGAGAACGAGCCGCTCGAGCGCATCAGCGGCCACGGCGAGCTGATGGCGTTCCGCCACGAGGGATTCTGGCACTGCATGGACACGCTGCGCGACGTGCGGCAGCTCGAGTCGCTCTGGCAGGGAGGCGCGCCGTGGCTACGCTCGTGAACTCGACGCACTGGCGCGACCGTCCCGTGTTCGTCACGGGCGGTACGGGCCTGCTCGGCGGGTGGCTCGTGCGTGAGCTCGTGGCGGCGGGGGCGGAGGTGACGGTGCTCGTGCGCGACTGGGTGCCGCGCAGCGGATTGCTGTCGGGCGCTGCGAACGAGCGCGTGAACCTCGTGCGCGGTGATGTGCGCGACCAGGCGGTGCTCGAGCGCGTGATGGGAGAGTACGAGTCGGACACCATCTTCCACCTCGCGGCACAGACGATTGTGCAGACCGCGAACAGGAACCCCGTCTCGACCTTCGAGTCGAACATCGGCGGCACCTGGAGCCTGCTCGAGGCGGCGCGCAGGAGCCCGCTCGTGAAGGCGGTCATCGTCGCGTCGTCGGACAAGGCGTACGGCGACCACGACGCGCTGCCGTACGACGAGACGGCGCCGCTGCAGGGCGCGCATCCGTACGACGTCTCCAAGTCGTGCTCGGACCTCATCTCGCGCGCGTATGCGGTGAGCTACGGGCTGCCGGTGGCGATCACGCGTTGCGGAAACTTCTACGGCGGCGGCGACCTCAACTGGAACCGGCTCGTGCCCGGCACGATCCGCAGCGTGTTGCGCGGCGAGCGCCCAGTCATCCGTTCGAACGGCTTGCTCGTGCGTGACTACTTCTACGTCGAGGATGGTGCGCTCGCCTACCTCACGCTCGCGGAAGCGCTGCGCGTGCGGCCCAAGCTCGCCGGCGAGGCGTTCAACTTTTCGAACGAGCTGCAGGTCGACGTGCTGACGCTCGTGCGCAAGATCCTCGCGCTGATGGGCTCCGACCTCGAGCCCGACATCCGCGACGACGCGCGCAACGAGATCCACCACCAGTGGCTGAGCGCCGCGAAGGCGCGTCGTGAGCTCGAGTGGCGCCCGGCCTTCTCCCTCGACCAGGGGCTCGAGCGCTCGATCGAGTGGTACCGGGGATTCCTTGCCGGCGACTGAGCTCGCAAGGGCGCCGGGCGACCAACGCGGGGCGGGGCGATGAACGAGCGGATGGAGCGGCTCGAATCGCTGCGCCAAGGTATCCGGACGCTCGTCGCCGAATATCACGCGGAGGCGTTCGCGGCCGGGACGTTCGAGCCCGGCGTGACCCCGATCCCGGTCTCCGGGAAGGTGTTCGGCGCCGAGGAGATGCAGAACGCCGTCGATGCCGGACTCGATTTCTGGCTCACCACCGGCCGGTTCGCGGCCGACTTTGAACGCCGGTTCGCCACGCGCATGTCGGCGCGTCACGCCCTGCTCGTGAACTCGGGTTCGTCGGCGAACCTGCTGGCCGTCACGGCGCTGACCTCGCCGATGCTCGAAGAGCGGCGCCTCGTGCCCGGCGACGAGGTGCTCACCGTCGCGGCGGGATTCCCGACGACGGTCAACCCCATCCTGCAGAACGGGCTCGTGCCGGTGTTCGTGGACATCACACTCCCGGACTACGGAGTCGATGTCGCCGCGCTCGAGGCGGCCTGCTCTCCCCGCACGAAGGCGATCATCATCGCGCATACGCTGGGCAACCCGTATGACGCCGAGGCGGTCGCGGAGTTCGCGCGGCGCCGCGGGCTCTGGATGATCGAGGATTGCTGCGACGCGGTGGGCGCCACCGTCAACGGCAAGTCGGTCGGCACGTTCGGCGACTTCGCCACCGTGAGCTTCTACCCGGCGCACCACATCACGATGGGTGAGGGCGGCGCCGTCCTCGTGCACAAGCCGGCGCACAAGCGGATCATCGAGAGCCTGCGCGACTGGGGCCGCGACTGCTGGTGCGAGCCGGGCAAGGACAACACCTGCGGCAAGCGCTTCGGCTGGCAGTTCGGCGACATGCCCGCCGGCTACGATCACAAGTACACCTACACGCATGTGGGCTACAACCTGAAGGCGACGGACTTCCAGGCGGCCGTCGGCGTGGCCCAGCTCGACCGCCTCGATGGCTTCATCGCGGCGCGGCGCAGGAACTTCGAGTTCCTGCGGTGCGCGCTCGCGCCGCAGGAGGACGTGCTCGAGTTCGCGACGTCGTTGCCGAACACCGAGCCCAGCTGGTTCGGCTTCCCGATGCGCGTGCGCGAGGAGGCACCGTTCGACCGGAACGCGCTGGTGGCGTTCCTCGAGAGCCGCCGCATCGCGACGCGCCTGCTCTTCGGCGGCAACCTCGCGCGCCAGCCGGCGTACAAGGACGCGCCGATCCGCGTCGCCCAGCCGCTGGTGAACGCCGACCGCGTGATGAACGGCACGCTCTGGGTCGGCTGCTACCCGGGCCTGACGACGGAGATGCTCGAGTACATCGCCGAATGCGTGACGGAGTTCCGCCGCGGCGCGCGTGCCTGAGCGACGGATGACGGTCGGTGGGCCGGTCGCCTACCCCGACGCGGACCTCGCCGAGGTCGAGCGGAACGTGGGCGCGCGCTGGGAGCTGTTGCGCGGCGCGCGACTGCTTCTGACGGGTGCCTCGGGGTTCGTCGGGGGCTGGATGCTCGACTCCCTCGCACGCGCCCGCATCGGACGCGCGCTCGACACTCGCGCCATCGTCCTCACCCGCTCGCGCGAGCGTCTGGTGGCGGCGCGACCCTGGGTCGACGAGGTCGACTGGATAGAGGTCGTGACCGGTGACGTGCGCGAGCTGGCTGTGAACGGCACGCTCACACACGTGATCCACTGCGCCTCGGCGGCGAGCACGGAGGAGAATCGTGACGACCCGGCCGCAGTCTGTGACCTGATCGTGCGTGGCACGAGTCGCGTGATGGAAGCAGCGCGCCACGCGGGAGCCCTCCGCATGCTGCATCTGAGTTCCGGCGCGGTGCATCGCGCTGTCGGTGCACCGGTCGCCACGATCTCCCCGGCCGACCTCTTCGTCCACGCCAAGCGCCTCGCCGAGGCCATCGTGCTGCGCGGTGGCTCCACCGACCGGCTGGCCGTCGTCGCGGCGCGCTGCTTCGCGCTCCTCGGCCCCGGCTTGCCACTCGATGGTGCCTTTGCGGCGGGGAACTTCGTCAGGGACATGCTGGCCGGCGGTCCCGTGATGGTGGATGGCGATGGCCGCGCGATCAGGACGTACCTGCATGCGGTAGACCTCGCCACCTGGTGCTGGGTGCTGCTCCTCGATGCGCCGGGCGGGAGCGCGTGGGATGTCGGCGGCACGGAAGAGACGTCGATCGGTTCTCTCGCCGAGCGCATCGCCGCGCATCGTGCCGGCGTCCGTGTGCAGGTGACGGGCGCCGTGGGCCATGCTCCACCCGACCGTTATGTTCCCGACGTCCGCCCGGCCGCGCAGGCGCTGGGCCTCACTCCACGCATCGGTCTCGATGAAGCGCTTGGTCGCATGATCGCTTGGTACTCGGAATGAACGCACCGGCCGAACGGCATCTCCAGATCGGGCGGCGCCGCATCGGGCCGAACGAGCCCGTCTATATCATCGCCGAGATCGGCCTCAACCATAACGGCGATCTCGCGATCGCCAAGCGGCTGGTGGACGAGGCGGCTGCCGCCGGCGCCGACGCGGTCAAGTTCCAGAAGCGGTTGATGAGCGAGACCTATCGCGAGGAGATCCTGAACTCGCCGCGCGCCGGCGAGCAGGGCCTGCAGTACATCGTGCCGCTGCTGGTCGAGTTCGAGCTGTCGGACGACGACTTCCGCGAACTGCACCGCTACTGCCGCGAGCGGAAGCTCACGTTCATGTGCACGCCGTGGGACCGCGCCAGCGTCGACTTCCTCGAGACGCTCGACCTCGACGGCTACAAGATCGGCTCGCCGGACATGACGAACTTCCCGTTGATCGAGCACGTCGCGGCGACCGGCCGGCCGATGCTGCTCTCGACGGGAATGAGCACCGAGGATGAAATCCGCCGCACCCTGGCGTTCCTCGCCGAGCTCGATGCGCCGCATGCGCTCTTTCACTGCGTGAGCACGTATCCGGCCGCGCCGGAGGAGATCAACCTCCGCTTCCTCGACACGCTCCGCGAGTGGTCCGGCGTGCCGGTCGGATACTCCGGCCATGACGTCGGCATCAGCATCTCGCTGGCCGCCGTTGCCCTCGGTGCGCGGATGCTCGAGAAGCACCTCACGCTCGATCGCACGATGCGCGGCCCCGACCACAAGGCGAGCCTCGAGCCGGCCGAGTTCGCCGAGCAGGTGCGCGCGGTGCGCGAGGTCGAGCTCTCGCTCGGGGTGCCGCGGCGGTGGCTCACGCGCGGCGAGACGCTGAACCGCCGCACGCTCGCCAAGAGCCTCGTGGCGGCGGCGGATATTCCGGCCGGCGTGCGCATAGAGCGCTCGATGATCACGAGCAAGAGCCCCGGGCTCGGCCTTTCCCCGCAGCTGATCTCGAGCCTCATCGGCCGCTCGGTCACGCGCGACATCAAGCGGGACGACGCCTTCCTCGCCGCGGACATCGAGGAGCGCCGCGTCGCCGAGCGGCGCCGGCCGATCGATGTCGGCACGCCGTGGGGCATCGTGGCGCGATTCACCGACGCCGCGCCGCTCGTCGAGCGCTTCGCATCGAAGGGCATGCACTTCATCGAATTCCATGTCAGCGACCGCGACCTCGATGCCGGCCCGGCGGCATACACACTCGGCGAGCAGCCGTTCGGGCTCGTCGTGCACGCACCCGAGTACTGCCATGACACGCTGATCGACCTCTGCAGCGAGGATGCCGCGCAACGGGCACTCTCGGTGTCGAGGATCCAGAAGACCATCGACCTCGCGCGCGCGCTGCGCCCATCGTTCACCGACGTCTCGCCGCGCGGGCCGCGCGTGGTCATGCACGTGGGCGGCATGTCGCGGCAGTCACACGGCTACGACGTGGACGCCGCCTCCGCGCGGCTCCTCGAGGCACTGGGCGAGCTCGAGACTGACGGGGTCGAGCTGCTGCTCGAGAACCTGCCGCCATACCCGTGGTACTTCGGCGGTCGTTGGTTCGGCTTCGTGCTCTGCGATGCGGAGAACACGGCGCGGCTCTGCGAGGCGTCGGGTCTTGGCCTTTGTTTCGACACGTCGCATGCTGCGCTCGAGTGCGCGCGCAGCGGTGCGAGCCTCGTCGACTTCGCGCGCATCGTCGCACCGTACGTGCGGCACCTGCATGTCTCCGACGGCGCCGGCACCTCGGGTGAGGGTCTCGCGATCGGCGACGGCGAGGTGAACTTCGTCGAGCTGTTGCCTCCCCTGCTCGCGGGCCAGCCGACGCTGATCCCCGAGATCTGGATGGGGCATCATGAGACGGGTGAGGGATTTGCGCAGGCGTTGCACCAGTTGAGCGACCTGCACTGGGCGCACCAAGTCATGGTGCGCGCGACGCCGCCCGCCGCGCACTCGCAGCTCTCCGCGCTCGAGGTGCCCGCCGACACCACGGTCTTCACCGCGCTTCGCGTGATCGACGCCAACCACATGGGCATCGCGTTCGTGCTCGCGCCCGACCGCCGCGTCGTCGGCGTCGTCACGGACGGCGACCTGCGCCACGCGTTCGCGCGCGGGCTCGGCCTGCACACGCCGATCGGCGAGGTCATGACGCGGGGATTCCGCCATGGCACGACCGGCATGACCGCCGATCAGCTGCGCGATCGGCTCGCCGGCCGTACCCGCGTGATCCCGGTGCTCGATGCCGCCGGCCGCCTCGTGGACTTCGCCTCGCAGTCGACGGTCGGCTGATGGCCCCGGTCAAGGTGGCGGAGTGGATCATGCGTTTCCTCGCCCGCGAGGGCGTGCGCGATGTGTTCATGGTGACCGGCGGCGGTGCGATGCACCTCAACGACGCCGTCGGTCACACCGACGGGCTGAACTACGTCTGCACGGTGCACGAGCAGGCCGCGTCGATGGCGGCCGAGAGCTACGCCAAGGTCACCGGCGGACTCGGTTGCTGCCTCGTCACCGCGGGGCCCGGCGGCACGAACGCGCTCACCGGCGTTGCCGGCGCCTGGCTCGATTCCACGCCGATGATCGTGCTCTCGGGCCAGGTGAAGCGCGCCGACCTCAAGCGCGATTCCGGCGTGCGACAGCTCGGCGTGCAGGAGGTCGACATCGTCGCCATGGCCGCGCCGGTGACGAAGTACGCGGTGACGGTGGAGGACCCGGAGTCCATCCGGGCGCATCTCGAGCGCGCAGTCTGGCTCGCGCGCCACGGGCGACCAGGACCGGTGTGGATCGACCTGCCGCTCGACGTACAGGGCGCGATGGTCGAGGAGGACTCGCTCCCCGGGTTCGATCCCGAATCGGAGGAGGCTGTCGACCGCGCGGCGGACACGGAGGTCGCCCTCGCCGTCGCGCGGACGCTCGAGATCCTGCGCGGCGCCGAGCGGCCGGTGTTCCTCGTCGGCAACGGCGTACGGCTCTCGGGCGCGCGCGATGTGCTCCGACGCGTGGTCGGGAAGCTCGGGATCCCCGTGCTCACCACCTGGCCCGCGCACGACCTCGTGCCCGACGACCATCCGCTCATGTTCGGGCGGCCGGGACCAGTGGCGCCACGCGGCGCGAACTTCACGCTGCAGAACAGCGACGCGCTCGTCTCCGTGGGCGCGCGGCTCGACAACGTCGTCACCGGCTACGCCCCGCAGCACTTCGCCCGCGGCGCGCGGAAGCTCGTTGTCGACATCGATGCAGCAGAGGTCGCGCGTGTCGCGCCGACGGTCGAGCATGCGCTCGCCACCGACGCTGGCCGTTTCCTCGAGGCGCTCGAGCGCGCGCTCGATGACGCGGCACTCCCGCCGGCGCCGCGCCCGTGGATCGAGCGCTGCGAGGCGTGGCGGGAGCGGTACCCGGTAGTGCTGCCGGAGTATCGCGACCAGCCTGCTGGCGTCTCGACCTACGTGCTCGCCGAGACGCTGGCTGCGACGATGGCGCCGGACGACATCATCGTCTCGGGGAGTTCGGGAGCCGGCATCGAGATCTTCAACCTCGCGCTCCGCCTTCGCGAGGGGCAGCGGCTCTTCCTGACCACGGCGCTCGGCGCGATGGGCAATGGGTTGCCCGCAGTGATCGGCGCGGCCGTCGCCGCGCCGGATCGCCGCGTCATTTCGGTCGACGGAGACGGCGGCTTCCAGCTCAACGTCCAGGAACTCGAGCTGCTGCGCCGCCTCTCGCTGAACGTGAGGATCTTCATCCTCGCGAACGAAGGCTACGCATCGATCCGCACGTCGCAGGAGCGTTATTTCGGCCGCCTCACCGGCGCCGACGCGACGAGCGGGGTGACCGTGCCTTCGCTCCGGAAGGTGGCCGAGGCGTTCGGCGTGAAGTGGGTGGGCGTCGCCGATTCGCGCACGCTCCGGCGTGACGTCGAGGCCGTACTGGCGATGGACGGCCCGGTCATCTGCGAGGTCGCGACGCCGCGCGAGGAGATTCGCGCCCCGAGTCTCTCGTCCGTCAAGCGCCCCGACGGATCCATGGTGTCGCGGCCGCTCGAGGACCTCTGGCCGTTCCTGCCGCGCGAGGAGCTGCGCTCGAACCTCCTCATCCCGCCGCTTCCCGAGTGATGCGCGTCCTCGTCGCGGGGCTCGGCGCGGTCGGGCAGCGGCACGCGAGGAACCTGCGCACGCTGCTGGGCGCGTCGCTGGACCTGCACGCGCTGCGCCGGCGGCGCGACGCCGCGGTCATCACGCCGACGCTGGAGCGGGACGACTCGCGCGACGCGGAACGCGAGCTGGGTTGCACGGTGCACACCTCGCTCGACGCGGCACTCGCCACGCGGCCCGCGGCGGTGATCGTGGCCACGCCATCGTCGCACCACCTCGGGATCGCGACCCGTGCCGCTGCCGCAGGCTGTGCCATCTACGTCGAGAAGCCGCTCGCGCACGAGTGGTATGGCGTGAACCGCCTGCTCGAGACCGCGCGCACCGCCGGCATCGTCGGCATGGTCGGTTGCCAGTGGCGCTTTCACCCCGCGGTGCGTCTCGTGCGCCGCGCGCTCGAGCGGCGCGAACTCGGCCGGTTGCTGCACGCACAGGTCAGGTTCGGCGAGTGGCTGCCGGGTTGGCATCCGTACGAGGACCATCGTGAGTCGTACGCGGCGCGCCCGGAACTCGGTGGAGGCGTCACGCTCACGCAGATCCACGACTACGACCTCGCGCACTTCCTGTTCGGCGACGCGGTCGCCGTGCAGGCGGTCGGCGGTGCGCGGTCATCGTTGGCGCTCCAGGTGGACGACGTGATGGACGCACTCTGCGAGCATCGCACCGTCGACGGGCCGCTCACCGTGCACATCGCGCAGAACATGGCCCAGCGGCCGCCGGAACGGGCCTTGCGCGTCGTGGGGGAGGGCGGCTGGCTCGAGGCCGACCTTCGCGAGGGCGTGATCCGCGCGCGCCGCGCAGACGGGCAACGGATCCGGCACGACTTCCGGCCTTATGAACGGAACACGATGTTTCTCGAGGCGATGGGACACTTCCTGGCGCGCGTCGGCTCGGGCACGCGGACGGATGTGCCGCTCGAGACCGGGGCCGCGGTGCTGCGCACTGCGCTCGCGGCGAGGACCGCTGCCTCGAGCGGCGAGCGCGTCGAACTGGCTGACAACGGGGTGATTCGGGGATGACAGCGACAATCGAACGCCCCCTCGCGGGCCGAGTCATCGTCATCACCGGCGGTGCGGGGCTGATCGGCCCTCACCACGCGGCAGCCGTCACCGCCGCAGGTGGGACCGCGGTGCTGCTCGACGTGCGCGTCGGCTCGCTCGCACTCGCCGTCGAGAAGGCGCGTCGCGAGCCGGAAGCGCAGGTGGAGGGCGCTGTGTGCGACATCACCGACGAGTCCGCGGTCGAGGCGCTTGCTGACGACCTGACGAAGCGGTTCGGCGGCATCGATGGGCTCGTCAACAACGCCGCGCGGAATCCCAAGGTGGAGGCGGGAAACGAATCGGCCTTCTCGCGCTTCGAGCAGTTTCCGCAGGCGCAGTGGAGCGCCGACATCGCGGTCGGTCTCACCGGCGCGTTCATCTGCGCGAAGGTGTTCGGCCGCGCGATGGCGGCGCGCGGCGCCGGTAGCATCGTGAACATCTCGTCGGAGTATGGCCGCCTGGGACCAGACCAGCGGCTCTACGAGATTCCCGGAGTGCCGGCTGCGCAGCAGCCAGCCAAGCCGGTGTCGTACACGGTGGTCAAGGCGGGACTCCACGGCCTCACGCTCTATCTCGCGACGTACTGGGCGGCGGCCGGCGTGCGCGTGAACACGCTCGTGCTCGGCGGCGTCGAGAACGCGCAGCCGGCCGACTTCCTCGAGCGCGCCGCCTCGCGCATTCCGATGGCCCGCATGGCGCGTCCGGACGAGTTCGGCGGCGCGCTCGTCTACCTGCTCAGCGACGCGGCGTCGTTCGTGACGGGGTCGGAGTTGGTGGTCGACGGCGGGAAGAGCGCCTGGTGACGGCACGCCACGAGCTCGAGCAGCTGCTTTCCCTCGACCCGGACAAGGTTCGCGCCGACGCCGAGCGGGCGTGGCCCGCGCTGGTCGGCCGCGGCCGATCGGTGGTGCTGCACGGCGCTGGTGGCCTCGGCGAGCGGATGCTCGCCGCCATGCGCGTCGACGGCGCCGATGCCGTCGCCTTCTCCGATAACTCTTCCGCGCGACAGGGAACCGTCGTCGCCGGACTGCCCGTCCTGGCGCCGGCCGATGCCGTGAAGCGGTTCCCCGGCGCGATCTTCGTGATCACGATCTGGGGCGCGAACTCGCCGCACCGGCAGGCACAGTCGCGCGAGCAGCTCCGCGCACTGGGTGCCGTCGACGTGGTCTCGTTCCCCGTCGTCGGCTGGCACCACCGGGGCGCGTTGCCGCACTATCTCGTCGACATGCCCGACGCGCCGCTGCGCGCCGCCCTCGCCGTGCGCGAGGCGTTCGAGCTCTTCGCCGACGAATCGTCGCGGCAGGAATTCGTCGACCAGCTTCGGCTGCGCATCACCGGGTCGTTCGATCACCTGCGCGGTCCCGCCTGGCATCCGCAGTACTATCCGCCCGACATCGTCGATTGGAGAGCCGGTGAGATCGTGGTCGACGGCGGCGCGTACGACGGTGATTCACTCCGGAGCTGGACCGGCTGGCGCGGCGCGGACTTCGCGCGGTGGATCGCAGCCGAGCCGGATCCGGCCAACCTGGAACGCCTCCGCGCGACCTGCGCCGCGCTCGGAGCCGACGTCGCGGCTCGGGTGATCGTGCATGAGGTCGCGCTGACGACACGGCATGGTGAGATGCGGTTCAGTGCGACGGGCACGGCAGGCGCTGCCGCGGTGGCCAGCGGTTCTGTGTCTGCATCGACGAGCGCGGCGACGGCGACGACCGTTGTCAGGACGGCCCCGCTCGACGCGCTCGTCGCCAACGACGCAGTGTCCTTCATCAAGCTCGACATCGAGGGCGGCGAGCTCGACGCCCTCACTGGCGCGGCAGCCACCATCGCGCGCGCGCGACCCGTGCTCGCCATCTGTGCGTATCACCTGCAGGATCACCTATGGAGAGTGCCACTCCTCTGCAGCGCCCTGCTCTCGCAAAGCCGAATCGTGCTTCGCCCGCACAACGAGGAGGGCTGGGATTTGGTCTGCTATGCGGTGCCCGAGGAGCGATGGAAGCAGCCCGCGGAGATCGTTTGATGGGGGATACAGGCAGGGCACTCCGGCCGTGCCCCGTCTGCGGCGCGCTCGAACGTCGCGTGCTCTTCACGCAGGAGTTCGCGGCCGTCGAACGGTCCACGCCCGTCGACGGCTACGACGTCGTCGTGTGCGTCGCATGCGGCGCCGGGTTCGCCGACGGCATCCCGGACCAGCGGGCGTTCGATCGCTACTACCGCGACATGTCGAAGTACGAGTACCACCAGCGTGATGGCGCCGAGTCGCCCTTCGATGCGAGCCGGCTCGCGATGATCGCCGACCTGATGGTGCCGCACCTCCCGGGCGCGGACGTGCGCATCCTCGACGTCGGCTGCGCCACCGGCCGGCTGCTGCACGAGCTCCGGTTGCGTGGCTTCCCGAACGTGCGTGGGCTCGACCCGTCGCCGGCCTGCGCGAGCGCGGCGCGCAATCTCTACGACATCGAGGTCCTCAACCACTCGCTCGCCGACCTCGGCGGGGCGAACGCGCCCGAGCGGTACGATGTCGTCATCCTCGTGGGCGTGCTGGAGCATCTGCGCGACCTTGACGAGGCGTTCGACCAGCTGCGACGCATCGTGGCGCCCGGCGGGCTCGTCTACGCCGAGGTCCCTGACGCGACCAGCTTCGCCGACTGGCCGAACGCGCCGTTCCAGGACTTCAGCACCGAGCACATCAACTTCTTCGCGCCACGCTCGCTCACCAACCTGTTCGAGCGCCGCGGGTTCACGCGCGCCTGGTCGGAGCAAAACCATCGCGTGCAGTCGCACCGCACGGTGATGTCCAACGTCTCGGCGTTCCACCTCCACACGCCGGTGCCGCCGGGCGCGCCGATGGTCCGCGACGACGACACTGCGCCCGGACTCCGGCGCTACATCGAGTCATGCCGCGCCGACGAAACGCGGTTGCACCAGCGCCTCCAGGCCATCGTCGACGCCGACCGCGAGATCATCGTCTGGGGCGTCGGCACGCACACCACGCGCCTGCTGGCCACGAGTCCGCTGGCGAACGCGCGCATCGCCGCGTTCGTCGAGTCGAACGCGCGCTACCACGGCAAGATGCTGCACGACCGGCCGATCCTCGCGCCGGAGGCGCTGCTCGCGCGCGCGGAGCCGGTGCTCGTCAGCTCGCGCGTCTTCCAGCATGAGATCGTCGCCCAGATCCGCGAGATGGGCTGCGCGAACGAGCTGCTGCTCCTCCATGACGTCTGAGGTGCCGGTCGCGTCCCCTTCGTCCTCGCGCGCGTGGCTGCGGTCGACCGTCCTGCTCGTGCTGCTCACTCGGTTCGTGCAGCTCGCAGCCGCCCCGGTGACGCTGTGGATGGTGGCGACGCGCCGTCCGCTCGCCGAGCAAGGCCTCTACTTCGTCTTCTGGAACATCCAGGGCCTGACGCAACTCATGGAGCTCGGCGTCGGCAACCTGGTCGTGAATCACGCGAGCCATGAATCGCCGCACATCACGCTCGGGATGCGCGGCGCCGTCACCGGGGATCCATCGGCTCGGTCGCGACTGCTCGTCATGCTTCGAGACGCGCAGCGATGGTACGCCCGGTTCGCGTGGTGGTTCGTCGCCATCGTGGGCGTGGGCGGTGCTCTCCTGCTGTGGTCCGCCTCGTCGGCCGTCGATGCGATGTCGGTGCTCGTGCCGTGGGCGGTCGCGACGGTGTTCGTCGCCGCCTACATGTCGCTGGTGCCGCGGCTTTGCGCCATCGAGGGCGGAGGAGGCCTGGTGGAGGTACAGCGGATGCGATTGGCACAGGTGCTCATCGCTTGCGCGGCTCATTGGGTGGTGCTCTGGTGGTGGGGTGCGCTGTGGGCTGTCGCGACCTTCTCCGTCTTGTGGTTCGGCGTGGCGTGGACGTGGCTTCGCGCCCGGTACGCGGCGCTCGGCCCGGCGGCGGCGCGCTCGGCCGCTGGCGACGGGGAACTAGCGAGCGTCCAGCGTCGCACCGCAGCGACTTGGCTCGCCATCTGGGTCGCGCCGCAGGTGCTCACGCCCATCGTCCTCATGACTCATGGCGCGGACGCGGCCGGCCGCGTCGGCATGACGCTCGCTATCGCCATGGCGCCATCGGTGCTCGCCGGCGCGTGGCTGCAGGCGCGGTACCCGCGATATGCGGCGCTGCTGGCGCGTGGCGCGTTCGCCGAGCTTCGTGAACTCGCGATCCGTTCGTCGCTGCAGGCCGCGCTCGTCGCCACCGCGGGAATCGCTGCGGCCGCAGTCGTCGTGTCGTGGCTTCCTGTCGCCGTGCCATCGCTCGAGGGTCGCGCGTTGGCGCCCTCGGCCGTCGTCCTGCTTGGTCTCACCAGCTTGGCCTGGTTGATGATGCAATCCCTCACGAGCTATTTCCGCGCCTGGCGCCGGGAGCCGCTGACGGAGGTGATCGTCGTCGGTGCCGTCCTCGTCACACTCCTCTCAGCCGCCGCCGCCGCGCGGCTCGACATTCGGGACACCGTCGCGGCTCACGCGATGATCATCCCCGGCGTGCTGGTCGCGCTGCTCGCGGCGTGGTACTCTCAGGCTCGCCGGCGCGCAGCAGACGTCCCACTCCCGTAGAAACGATGCCACTCCGCCTCATCACCGTCGTCACGCCCTGCTTCAACGAAGAGACGAACACACGCGAGATCTATGAGGCCGTGAAGGCTGAGTTCTTGCGGCTGCCGAACTACCGATACGAGCACCTCTTCATCGACAACGGCTCGACCGACGCCACGCCCTCGATCCTGCGCGCGCTCGCCGCAGAGGACAAGAACGTCAAGGTGATCCTCAATACCCGCAACTTCGGACCCGTCCGCTCGCCGATGTACGGACTGCTGCAGGCCGACGGAGATGCGGTGATCGGGATCAGCGCGGACTTCCAGGATCCGCCGGCCCTGATCCCGAAGCTGCTGGATGGATGGGAAAAGGGCGCCTGGGTCGTGCTC
The DNA here is from genome assembly GCA_035538035.1 of Gemmatimonadaceae bacterium. Taxonomy (GTDB): domain Bacteria; phylum Gemmatimonadota; class Gemmatimonadetes; order Gemmatimonadales; family Gemmatimonadaceae; genus Pseudogemmatithrix. The sequence continues at coordinate 69,146 of DATLLD010000084.1, forward strand.
GGCGTGAAAGTGGAGAGCGACGAGGGCCGCCTGATGTACGCCGTTCGCGGTGCCTATTATCGCCTGCTCGCCAGCGTCGCCGACGTCGACATCATCCAGCAGGCGACGGGCTTCGGACTCTACGACCAGCGTGTCATGGAGGCGCTGCGCCGCATCGCCGGCCCGTATCCGTTCCTGCGCGGACTCGTCGCCGAGATGGGCTTCCCGATGCTGCTGGTGCCGTTCCACCAGGAGGTGCGCCGCTCAGGCAAGAGCAAGAACAACCTGTACGCGCTGATCGACACCGCACTGCTCGGACTCGTCAGCCACTCGAAGGTCCCGCTCCGAATCGCGACGCTCAGCGGAGCCGCCGCTGCCGGCGTCAGCCTGCTCGTCGGCGTAGGCTATCTCGTCGCCAAGCTGATCTGGTGGAACAACTTTTCGCTCGGTATCGCACCCTTGGTGATCGGGTTCTTCTTCCTCTCGGCACTGCAACTGATCTTCGTAGGTGTCGTCGGCGAGTACGTGGGCGCGATCTACACATATGTCAAGAACCGGCCGCTCGTCTTCGAGCGGGAGCGGCTCAACTTCTGACCGGCGTTGGCTCGACTCCGCGCGCGCCTTGGCCTTGGGCGCGGGTTGCAGGCTGTGCACCAAGCGCTCGATCTCATTCCCGACCTCCCACATGGCTTATCGCTCCGCGCCGTCCACACCGTTCGCATCGCCGCACGCTCCGGGCGTCGATGCCGACGCCGACGTGACCGCCGACGGTCGCTCGCCGCGTCCGTCGCGGGACTGGCTCGCGCTGCTCGTCACGCTTGCGATCGCGGCTTTTTTCGTCTGGCCGCGCCTCGATCGCGGCTGGGTGCCGCACGACGAGGGAATGCTCGGCCAGACCGCCGAACGCATCAGGCTCGGCCAGCTGCCGCACCGGGATTTCGAGGAGATCTACACCGGCGCCCTCGGCTACTGGCACGCGCTCGCACAGCAGCTCTTCGGAACGACGCTGATGGCGACGCGGTACGCCCTCTTTGCCGTCTGGCTGGGTTGGCTCTCCCTCATCTTCGGTGGGGTGCGCCGCGCGATGCCTCGCTCCGCCGCAGGGTGGGCGGCGGGAGCGACCGTCGCGATCGCGATGTGGACGCTGCCCGTGTATCCGTCGGCGATGCCGAGCTGGTACCTTCTCTTCGTCGGCACGGTGGCGATCGCCGCGCTGCTGCGATGGCACGACACCCACCGGGGGCATTGGATCGTCGCGGCCGGATTTGCCGTCGGAATCGGCCTGACCATCAAGATCACCGCGCTCTACCTGCTCGCCGCAGCGCTGCTGGCGCTCGTCATCGCGGCGCAACGCGACGAGCCGCGCGCCGCCGCCGCCCCGACGCGACTACCGAGCATCGCAATCATCGCCGGCCTCGCGGTGCTCACGCTACTCGTCGTCTACCTGCTGCGGGCACGACTACTCATCTCGGAAGTGCTGCACCTCATCGTACCGATCGCTGCGCTCACCGCCGTGGCCGCCGACCGGGAGGTCGCCATCCTCAAGCGTGGCGGCCGAGACTGGCGCGAGGTGTTCGTGCCGGTGGGACTGCTCCTGTTCGGCGTGGCGATTCCGGTCGTGCTGTTCACGATCCCCTACGCACTCAGCGGATCGCTCGACGCGCTCATCCGCGGGGTCCTCTTCGATGCCATGGGACGCGCTGCCGGCCTGGTCTTCCTGATGAAGCCTGTCGCCGTCACCTTCGCCGGGCTCGTGGTCGTCCTGCTCGCCGCCGTCGAGCTCCGCTGGGGTGCGTCACCTTTCGTCCGCGCGGGCGCGGTCGTCGTCGGTGCCTGGCTCGCCTGGAGCAGTGCGAGTTCGATCCTGCTCTATCAGGTTGTCTGGGAGGGTGCGCGCTGGTTGCTGCCGGCGAGTGTCGTCTTCGTCGCTGTGCGCCATTCGCGCATCCCGTCCGGCACGGCCGCGTCACGCATTCAGTTGACGGCGATGACCACCGCGGCGTTCGCGTCGATGCTGGCGCTCAATCAGTATCCCTTCTCGGCGCCGATCTACTACTGCTTCGTCGCACCGCTCGGATTCCTCGTGCTGTTGCAGGCGATGCCGGAGGCGGCGTCACGCCTGTCGGGGACGTTCGTGCTTCTCGGTCTGTTTGCCGTGGTCTCGATCCAGCCGGGCGATGTCTTCAACCTTGGTCAGTTCCCTCGCCAGCTCGACTTCACGCATCGGCTCGCCATCCCGCGCGGCGGTTTGCGGGTGAGCGCGGCGGACAGCGCGCTCTACTCCGATCTCGACGCCATCATCGCCAGGCGCCGCACGGATGCAGGCATCGTTGCCGGCCCGGGGATGCCCGAAGTCACCTTCCTCAGCGGCCCGCCGTACCGCGGGCACCTGCTGTTCCACCTCATGCCGTACGAGGTCCGCGATTCGCTGGACCTCCCGCGCGCCACCGCCGAGGGGTTGCCGTCCGTGATGGTCTGGAATCTCAAGCCTGACTTTGGCGAGCCGGTGGCTCCTGACATCAAGCGGTGGTACGACGCACGGCTCCCCGTGGGAACGCGGATTTGGACGGACCTGCGCCATGTCGAGGTCCGCTGGCGGTGAGCGGAGGCTGAGTGAGCCTTGAGCTCCGTTGTCTTCTACTTGCTTACCACGCGATCCCGTAATCCTCCCCGAAGTTGCTCGCCGCACCCCACAACGACTTGTTCTTCCGGTCCAGCCAGATCGCCGTGATCGGCCCCGACGTATACCGCGCGAACTCGAGCGTGTAGCCACGCTTCCGCAAGTCGTCACGCACCCAGTCCGGCATCCGCTCGTTGAGCTGCATGCGGCCCGGACGCGCGTCGTGGTTGCCGAAGCTCGTCCGCATCTGGTAGCTGTGGAACCCCGGGTGCTCCGCCGCCTGCTGCACGTTGTGGCCGAACTCGACCATCGCGAGGAAGAACTGCAGCAGGTCCTGGTCCTGCGTGTCGCCGCCCTGAACGGAGAACGCCATCCACGGCTCGCCGTCCTTCATCGCGATCGTCGGCGTCAGCGTCACGCGCGGACGCTTGCCCGGCTCGACAACATTGTACGGCCCGTCCTCGGCGTCGACCACGAACGACTGCATGCGCTGCGAGAGTCCGATGCCCGTGCGCCCCGCGATCACCGCCGGCAGCCAGCCGCCGCTCGGGGTGATCGACACGAGCCAGCCGTTCGCGTCCGCGGCCTGGATGCTCGTCGTGCCACGGGTGAACGCCTCATGAAACGCCGCGTCCGCGGCGGCGTCAGTACCGGGCACGACACCCGCCGGCCCGTCGGGGTTTGGCATCGCGCGCGTCGCGTTCGCTCGGCGCGCGCTGTCCGGACGCGGGCCGCTGGTCGACCAGCGCGAGAGCAACTCGCTGAACGGGTTGGTTCCACCCTGGAACGCGTACGGGTCACCCGGCTTCACGCCGGCGTCGTTGCGGTCGTGGTTCATCTGCGCGTAGCGCGACTTGGCGTACGCCTTGCTCATCAGCCCCGCCACCGGCTCCTCGGGCGCGAATGCCGGGTCGCCGTAGTAGAAGTCGCGGTCTGAGAAGGCGAGGTTCATCGCCTGGTAGATGGTGTGGATGTACTGGGCGCTGTTGTAGCCCATCCCCTTCAGGTCCGCGTTCTCGAGGATGTTCAGCGACTGCAGCATTGCCGGGCCCTGCTGCCAGATGGGGAGCTTATAGACGTCGTAGCCGCGATAGTTCGTCGAGTACGGTTCCTCGATCAGCACCTTCCAGTTCGCGAGGTCGGCCTTGGTGAAGAGCCCGCCATCTTCCTGCACGCCGCGCACGATCTCATCCGCGATGTCGCCCTTGTAGAAGCGGTCGTAGGCCGCGTAGATGGCCTCCTTGCGCGACTTCTTCGCCCTGAGCGCCTGGCGTTCGGCCTCGACCAGCTTCCTGAACGTCGCCGCGAGGTCCGGCTGCTTGAAGATCTCGCCTGCCACCGGTGCCTCGCGCGCCTCGCCCGCGTGCGTCAGGAAGACGGCGGGCGAGTACTTCCACTGCTTGATGCGCGCTTTGCCACTCTCGATCCCGTTCGCCGCCTGCGCCTCGATCGGGTAACCCTCCTCGGCCATCTGGATGGCCGGCGCGAGCACCTGCCCGAGCGACATCGTGCCATACTCGGCGAGCATCGTCATCAGGCCGCCGGGCGTGCCCGGCGTGACCGCGGCGAGAGGGCCGAACTCCGGCGGGAACCGCATGCCCTTGGCGCGGAAGAACTCCGGCGTGGCGCCCGTCGGCGCGACGCCGAGTGCATTGATGCCGATGACCTTCTTCAGGCCGGGGTGGTAGATCAGCGCCTGCGTCTCACCGCCGCAGCCGAGCGTGTCCCACATCGTGCAGCCGGCGGCGAGCATCGCGGCCGCGGCATCGACGGCATTGCCGCCCTGCTGGAAGATCATCGAGCCGGCGGTCGCGGCGAGCGGCTTGCCGGTGACGGCGACCCAATGCTTGCCGTGCAGGATCGGGCGTTCGGTGCGCTGCGCCCCGAGTGTGGTCACGGCGGGGGCGGTGGCGATGAACGCCGCCGCCACGAGAACAAGCGTACGCGGATTTCGCATGGACTGGAGCTCTGGGGGAAGGGGTGCGCCGTCAAAGTTGCACCTTCGCACCCGGCGTCGCTATGCGACCGCGAACCTCGCCTGCGCCGCGCGCACCGCCGCAGCGAGCCGCTCGACATCGGCGAGCGTGTTGTAGACCCAGAACGACGCGCGCACCGTCGACGGCACCTCGAGCGCGCGCATCAGCGGCTGTGCGCAGTGGTGCCCGGCGCGCACGCACACGCCCTCGACGTCGAGCGACGTCGAGACGTCATGCGGGTGCACGTCGGCCACGCTGAAGCTGATGACGCCGCTGCGAGCCTCGGCTGTCGGCGTGCCGTAGAGCGTCACGCCGGGGATCTCCGCGAGCGCGCGCATCGCCGCCGCGGTGAGCTCCACCTCGTGCGCGCGCACGGCGTCCATGCCCAACGCGTCCAGATAGCCACACGCGGCCGCGAGCCCGACCGCGCCCTCCACGTTCGGAGTGCCCGCCTCGAACTTGTGCGGCAGCACGTTCCAGGTGGTGTCGTGGTCGTTGACCCACTCGATCATGTCGCCGCCGAAGTGATACGGCGGCATCGCCTCGAGGAGGTCGCGGCGCATGACGAGCGCGCCCATGCCCATCGGCCCGCCCATCTTGTGGCCACTGAACGCGTACGCGTCGACGCCGAGCGCATCGACATCGAGCCGCAGGTGCGGCGCAGCCTGCGCGCCGTCGCAGACGACGAGCGCCTTCCCGTGGCTGCCCGAGCGCGCCACGCGCGCGAGTTCCGTCACCGGGTTGATGGTGCCCAGCGCGTTGGACACGTGGCCGAACGCGACGACCTTCGTGCGTGCGTCCACCAGCCGCGCCATCATCGCGAGGTCCACCGCACCCGAGGCATCCAGCTCACAGATGCGGAACTCCGCGCCGGAGGCCCTCGCCAGCTGCTGCCACGGGACGAAGTTCGCGTGATGTTCCATGCGCGTCACGACGATGTTGTCGCCACGTTCGGCGTTCGACCTGCCCCACGACGACACCACGAGATTGAGCGCCTCGGTCGTGCCGCGGGTGAAGACCAGCGTGTCCACGTCGGCGACGCCGATGAAGCGCGCGATCCGCGTTCGGGCATCGTGATACGCCTGCGTAGCCGCGGCCGAGAGCGCGTAGGCGCCGCGGTGCGGGTTGGCGTTCGAGTGCGTGTAGTACGCGGTGATCGCGTCCAGGACGACGCGCGGCTTCTGGGAAGTCGCCGCCGAGTCGAGGTACACGAGGTCCGGGGCGGCCGCGAGCAGCGGGAAGTCGCTGCGGGGCGCGAGGGCGTCCGTTCGCACGCCGGGGCGGCGCGCGGCAACGGCGGGAGTGGTGCGGCCGCTCATTGCTTCACCACCGCGGCGCGCCGCGCCCAGATGACACCGTCACGCACTTCGACGTCGAACCGCACCAGCGAATCCTCCGCCGGCCCGCGCAGCACCGCGCCCGTCCGGCAGTCGAACTTGGCGCCATGCCAGCAGCACTCGAGCTCGCCGTTGGCGTAGAGGGTGCCTTCCGACAGCGGGAACTCGGCGTGCGGGCACTCGTCCTTCACCGCGAACAGCGCGTCGCCATGACGACCGATGCAGAGTCGCGTGCCATTGGGCAGGGTGGCCGTGTGCAGCGTGCCGGAGGCGATGTCGGCGACGCCGATCCCGGCCAGCCGGACGAAGCCCTCGGCGGCGACGGTCATCGTGATGGCGCCACGTCGGTGGTGACCGCACTGGACGGCTCTGCACCGTCCATCGCGGACTTCAGCGCGTGCCACGCCAGCGATGCGCACTTCACGCGCATCGGGAACTTCGACACGCCGGCCAGCGCGCGCAGCTGGCCGAGCTCCTTGTCCGATGCCGCCGCGGGGTCTTCGCCCGTGACGAGCCGGTGCACCTTGCCGAAGAGCTCGATGGCCTCGGCGCGGGACTTTCCCTTGACCGCCTGCGTCATCAGCGACGCGGAGGCCTTGGAGATCGCGCAGCCGACGCCCTGGAACGAGACGTCGGCCACCACGTCGCCGTCGAACCGCAGCCAGATCGTGAGCTGGTCGCCACAGTTCGGGTTGCGTCCGTCCGCGGTGCAGCTCGCCTCCGGCATCGCGTGGAAATTCCGCGGACGCCGGTTGTGGTCCAGGATGATCTCCTGATAGAGCGCGTCGAGTGTCGCGTCGGACGCCATCGTTGTCACTCGAGCGGGGAGTGGGTGAAGCGCTCGAACACCTGGCGCTCCAGCTCCAGCCGGAGCGCGTCGATCTCGATCGTCTCCAGCGGCTCGGCAGCGAACGCGTAGGTCAGCAGCGCCTTCGCGTTGTCCGCCCCGATGCCACGGCTCTTGAGGTAGAAGAGCGCCTGGTCGTCCATGCGGCCGATCGTCGCGCCGTGCGTGCACTTGACGTCGTCGGCGAAGATCTCGAGCTGCGGCTTGGTGTCCACCCGTGCCGTCGGCGAGAGCAGCAGCGCCTTGTTCGTCTGCTTGCCGTCCGTCTTCTGGGCGAGCGGATCCACATAGACCTTGCCGTTGAACACGCCGTGCGAGCTGCCGTCGAGGATGCCCGCGTAGAGTTCGCGGCTCGAGCACGACTCGGCGATGTGCTCGACGAACGTCTGGTGGTCGGCATGCTGCGCGCCATCGATCACGTAAAGGCCGTTGAGGCGCGCCTCGCTGCCCGTGCCGAGCAGCTTGGTGTAGATGTTCGTGCGCGAGAGCGCCGCGCCCGAGGCGTAGGAGAACGAGTGGTAGATCGTGTCCCGGCCCTGCGTCACCTGCGTCGTATCCACATGGAACGCGTCGATGCCCTCGCGCTGCACCTTGTAGTGGTCCACGCGTGCGCCGTCACCGATCACGATCTCGGAGACGCCGTTGGTGAGGTACGAGCCGCCGCCGATGCCGACGAAGCTCTCCACCAGCGACACGCGCGAGTGGGGCTCCGCCACGACGAGCAGGCGCGGATGCAGCGCCGCGCCGTCCGCCTGGGCGTCCACCACGTGCAGGATATGCAGCGGCGTCTCCACGACCTCCCCGCGGGGGATGTGGATCACCGTCCCGTCCTGCATGAACGCCGTGTTCAGCGCCGTGAAAGCCGCACGGTCGAACGCCGCCAGCGCGCCGAGATGCTTGCCGACCCATTCCGGCTCCTCGCGGAGCGCCTCGGAGAGCGGCGAGATCTGCACGTCAGCCGGCATCTCCGTGAACTGCGAGAGCGACGGCTCGAGGCGCCCGTTCACGAACACCAGCCGGTGCCATGAGCCGTCCACCAGCCATGGCTCGATGTCCGTCAGCGTGAGGGTGGTCGGCGCCGCCTTCAGCGAGCGGAAGGTGCGCTCGGCGATCGGCGTGACGGAGGTGAAGTGCCAATCCTCGTCACGCGTCGTCGGGAACCCGAGCGCCGTGAAGCGGTCGAAGGCCCGGCGGCGCAGCTCGGGGAGCCACGCCGGGGCGTCGGCGGGGGCGCCGCCGTTCGTCGCGTGCGCGTGCGCCGCGAACTGGTCCGCGTAGGGCATGGTCACGCGACGACCGCCTCGAGCAGCCAGTCGTAGCCCTTCTCCTCGAGCTCGTACGCGAGTTCCTTGCCGCCGGAACGGATGATCCGGCCGTTGGCGAGCACGTGCACGTAGTCGGGCACGATGTAGTTGAGCAGGCGCTGGTAGTGCGTGACGACGATGGTCGCCGTGTCCTTGCCCTTGAGCGAGTTCACGCCGTTGGCGACGATGCGCAGCGCGTCGATGTCGAGGCCGGAGTCGGTCTCGTCGAGGATCGCGAGCTTGGGGCGCAGCACCGCCATCTGGAGTATCTCGTTGCGCTTCTTCTCGCCGCCGGAGAAGCCCTCGTTCACCGACCGCTTCACCAGGGACTCCTCGATGTCCACCAGCTTCGCCTTCTCCTTGACCAGGGAGAGGAAGTCCATCGCGTCGAGCTCGGGCTCCCCGCGGTGCTTGCGGATCGAGTTCAGGGC
>DATLLD010000085.1:0-2748 GCA_035538035.1 Gemmatimonadaceae bacterium
CCCGAGCCGTTGACCCCAGGCGCACTCCACGTCGGCAGCCCAGAGCCGTCGAGCGTCAGCACCTCGCCGACGGACCCCGAGTCTCCGTTGGCCTGGAGCGCGCCCGAGAGCGAGAGCGCGATATTCGTCGAGCCGCCGCTCGCCTCGGCGCGAACCGCGGTGTTCGTCCCGGCACCCGTGGCCGCGAAGTACCCGCCCCATGCGCTCGTGCCGCTCGCGCTCGTGCCATCGCTGCGTAGCGAGTAGTTGTTCTGCGCGCCGCTGGCCGCGAACCGCCCGCCGTAGTTGTTGAGTGCGCCCGCGCCGCTCGCACGCGTGGTTGTCGTCGAGGACCAGAATCCAACGCTGTTGAGCGCGCCTGCCGTCGTGTTGTAGGTGCCCGTCGCGTCGATATCGAGCGCGGTCGTGCTCGCGGTCGCCGAGGACGTCGCGACTCCATGCGTCGTTGCTGCGCTGTGCGTGAGCGTGTCGCTGTCCGACCACGAGGTCATCGTGTTCGTCGAGCCCGTGCCATCGATCGTCCCGCCCGTCGCATCCGCCGCACACGCCCACGCCGAGCCGTTCCATTTGAGGACCTGCGTCGACGAGCACGTTTGCAGCAGGCTCACCTGGTCGGAGACGATCGCGAGCCCGCCACTGGCGTGCGGCACCACGTCGAAGTCCGACGCCGTCAGCGTGAGCCCGTCGCCCGCGGTGTACGTTGGCGCCGAGTACCCGCACGATGCCGTGCCGTCGCTCGTGATCCAGTCGACCGCGGTGCCTGCCAGGCAGGGAGTGCCGCCGGTGCCGGGGAGCGACACGTTGAAGGTCCCCGTGGGACTCTCGGTGAGCGACGTGCCCGCGGTGTACGTCGAGCCGGCCGCCGTGCAGATAACCGATCCGTCGCTGCCAATGACCTGCATCGCGCTGCCAGCGCCACACGTACCGGTCACCAGGCGCTGCAGATACGACGTGTCCGCGGCGATGGCGTCTGCGCTGACCGTGATGCCAGAGCCCGCGCCCACATTGAGCGTAGCCGATCCGCTCGTCGCGCCACCTGTGAGGCCAGAGCCCGCCGTCACGGCCGTGATGTCGCCGCGACCGCCGGGCGTGAGCACGCCCTGCGCGCCGGCCTGACGTGGCCCGTGCGACGAAACGAGGATCGCGATCAGCAGCGCAAACGACAGCGCCGTGACCGCGAATGCACGACGTTTGGTTGTCCTGGACATCGTTGCGGAGGACGGATTCGAACCGCCGACCTCGTGGGTATGAACCACGCGAGCTACCAGGCTGCTCTACCCCGCAGAGATGCCGGGCCCGCGCCTCCGTGGAGACGTCGAGCGCGGCGCTACGACTAGGTGAACGCGAGCGCGGACCCGGTGAGGCGGCCCGTGAGCTGCCACGCCGTGCCGTTCCACACGAACGAGCCGCCGTCCTTCGCCGCGGTGAAGTCGTCGAGCGCGGTCTTCGCGGCGCCCGCGTGATCGACGAACGTGCCGCCGAGGTCGCCGTGCGGAGTGGTCGCCGCGGTGATCTCGCAGATGTCGATCCGCTCGCCGATCGCCGAGCCGTTCGGCAGCGCCTTGGTCGTGGTGGACGCCACGGTACCGGTGGTCGACGTCAGGATCTGCGCCTCCATGTCGCAGATGCCCGTGGTGACGGTCGTGCCGATCACGAGCGTCTTGGAGCCGACGCGCTTCTTGCGTACGCAGCGCCACTTCAGCGCCGAGGACGCCTCGAGCTCGATCTCCTGGCCGGCCGCCGTGAAGCAGAAGCTCGCCGCGCAGACGAAGCCGGCCGTGTCATCCGGGCTGGACACGGTCAGCGTGCCGACCGGGCTCCCGGACGCTGAGACACAGCGGACGATCTTGCGCTGTCCCGCCGCCGTGGGAGCGGCTAGGGTGAACGCCTTGGTACCCGAGACCGTGATCTCGGACAGGAGGCGATCGAGCGCGAGTGCGCCGCTCGACTTCGCATCGACGGCCGTGCCCATGTTCAGCGCCTCGACGAGTCCTTCGAGAATGTCGGCATCGAAGCCGGCGAGCCGCTGGAGTTGTGCAGTGGTGAGAGCCATGGTCGGTCTCCTACGTGTTGAAGCCGCTGTTGCGGACGAGCAGGTTGATGTAAGCGGTGTCCGTCGCAGCGAGCACCGTCGGCGTGGCGCCGACCTCGAACAGGATCGTCGCGGTCTTGGCCGCGACGTCGATATCGAGGAAGCGCGCCTGTAGGCCCGCGGTGTCGCCGACGATCTCGATGCCGAGCACGCTCTTGAGCTCGGGGTACGAGTGCCGGAAGGTCAGCGCGTACTGACCGGTGGTGCCGTCGTACTCGGCCGCCGTGACCTCGCCGCCGCCGCGGTTCGACGCCTCGTTGATGACGAGATCGTTGGTGCCGCCGGCGCCGGTGAGCTTCGCCGTCAGGAGGTGAAGGTTGTCCTTCACTCCCATGATCGGATGAGTGTCTCCTCGATTGGCCATCTGGGTTGGCTCCTTTCAGCTCACCGACCCTTAGGTCGACGGCGTGATCTTCGCGGTGCCGTTCCAGGCCGGCGCCGAACAGCCGAGGTTGCAGTACACGCCGAGGTCCGCGAGCATCGCGTCCTCGGTCGCGTGACGGGTCAGCTTGTCGCCCGTCCACTCCTCGCCGAGCCAGTTGATGATCTTGCCGGCGTGGTAGAGCTTCCACGTGTCCATCTGGAGCGCGTGGATGCGGTTGCTCGGGCACGAGCGCGCGCCGTACACCTTCACGGTGCGGGCGCCGATCTGCACC
>DATLLD010000086.1:0-5306 GCA_035538035.1 Gemmatimonadaceae bacterium
CGCGCTGACGGTCGTGCGCGGCGTGCGGTTCCTCGCCGAGACGGAGGAACTGTATGACATCGAGACCTTCAACCTCTGGTGCTTCCTCGGGCGCAACTTCGTCGTGACCGTGCACGGCCCGCACGCGCCCGGCGTCGACGCCACAAGTGAACGCCTCGCGCGCTCCGCCGACCTGCTCGAGCGCGGCGCCGCCCGGCTGCTGCACCATATCCTCGATGTCAGCGTCGACGCCTATTTCCCGATAATCGACCAGCTCGACGAGTTCGTCGATGGTCTCGAGGAGCGGGTCTTCGTGAAGTTCGACCAGTCGTCGCTGCACGACATCTTCAGCGTCAAGCGCCTCGTGCTGCAGCTGCGCCGCCACCTCTCGCCGATGCGCGAGGTGTTCAACATCATGCAGAGCCGGCCGTCGAGCCTGATCCCGCCGGAGACGCAGCTCTATTTCCGCGACGTCTACGACCACGTCATCCGGATGAACGAGTCGCTCGACACCTACCGCGACCTGCTCTCGAGCACGCTCGATTCCTACCTGACGCAGGTCTCCAACCGGATGGGGCTCGTGACCAAGGGCCTCACCGTCGTCGCGACCCTCAGCGTGCCCTTCGTGGTGGTGAGCGGCATGTGGGGCATGAACCTGGGCGACATCCCGTTCGCGCACGCACCGCACGGCTTCTGGATCATGCTCGCCGTGCAACTCGGCCTGGGCATCGGACTGATCTGGCTGCTCCGCAAGCGGGGTTGGCTCTGAGCCCGCACTCACCCCAGATTCCATCCCGTGTTCTGTCCTGACTGCGGCACCTGGAACCGAAGCGCCGTGCGCACCTGCGTGCAGTGCAATGTGCTCATGCCCGAGCTGCCGTCGCCCGTCGACGCGCCGGACCACCTGATCACGTCCCTGCGGCAGGCCACCGGCAACCATTACCGCATCGTGCGGCGCATCGGCTCCGGCGGCATGGCCGACGTCTATGAGGCGCGGCACCAGCAGCTCGACCGGCCCGTGGCGGTGAAGGTCCTCCATGCCCACCTCGCGCGCGACGCCGAGATGCGCGTGCGCTTCCGGCGCGAGGCCGAGGCGGCGAGCCGGCTGCTGCACCCGTTCGTCTGCGCGCCCATGGACTACGGCGAGACCGAGGAGAACGTCTATCTCGTGCTGCCGTACATCGGCGGCGGATGCCTCGCCGATGACCTCACGGTGCTGCGCACCATTCCCCATGTGCGCGCCGCCCGCATCGCCGCGCAGGTCTCGTGCGCGCTCGACTACGCGACGCGCGCCGGCATCATCCATCGCGACGTCAAGCCGGACAACGTCCTCTTCGACGACGACGGCAATGCCATCCTCACCGACTTCGGCATCGCCACGGCGCACTTCCATGGCCGCCTCACCGCCGGCGGCCGCGCGATGGGCACGCCGCACTACATGGCGCCCGAGCAGGCGATGGGCCGCTTCGTCGATGGCCGCGCCGACCTCTATGCCGTGGGCGTGATGCTCTACGAGTGCCTAGTCGGCACCACGCCGTTCGATGGTCCCGACGGCTACGCCATCGGCTACAAGCATGTGCACGAACTCCCCGTGCCGGTGACCGACAAGGCGAAGGACGTGCCGGCCGGCCTCGCGGAGATCACGATGAAGCTGCTCGAGAAGCAGCCGGAGGCGCGCTACCAGCGCGGCCACGACGTCGCCGACGCGCTCTACGAGTGGATCGGCGCGCAGGGACTCGTCGAGATGCCACCGGTGCGCGCGTCGCGCCCGCTCGGCGTGGGGTGAAGAAAGCCCTCTCGCTCTTCGGCGCGGAGGACATCGGCGCGCCGGAGAGTACGGTCGAAGGCGCGCGCGAAAGCGTCGCCGTGGACACGAACACGCGGCTGGTCGAGGTCGCGTTGCCGCTGCCGATGCTCCGCAACTTCACGTACTCGGTGCCCGAGTCCACGCGACATCCGCTCGTGCCGGGCAGTCGCGTCGTCGTGCAGGTGCGGAACCGGCGCATGATCGGCATCTGCGTCGGCGAGAGCGATGTCGCCTCGCTCAAGGGCGCCAAGCCCAGGCCGATCCTCGACGTCCCCGACGCCGAACCCGCGCTGCGCGCAGACCTTCTCGAGGTCTGCCGCTGGATCGCCGGCTACTACGTCGTGTCGCTTGGCCTCGTCTGCCGCACCGTGCTCCCGGCCGCGCTCGGCGTCGCCTCACGGCCGGAGGCCGCGGGCAAGTCCGAGCGCGTGCTCGTGATCGGTGGAGAGCTTCCGACGCTCCTCGCGCGCGACGAGGCGTTCAAGCGCGCGCCGCAGCAGCGCGAGCTCTACGAGCTGCTCGAACAGCTCGGCGGCCGCGCGCCCGTGACGCACTTGGTCGAGCGGCTCGGCTGTTCGTCGTCGGTCGTGAGCGGGCTCGTCAAGCGCGGGCTCGCGCGCATCGAGTCCCAATCGCTCTCGCGCGACCCGTTCGCCACCCGCGGCGTCGACGCGCCGCCGGCCTTCGCGCCCACCGACGCGCAGCAGGGCGTGATCGACCGCATCCTCGCCGGCGCACCCGGCGCGGCCTTCCTGCTGCACGGCATCACCGGCAGCGGCAAGACGCTCGTCTACCTCCGCGTGCTCGAGGAGGTCGTGCGCAAGCGCGGTCGCTCGGCGATCGTGCTCGTGCCCGAGATCGCACTCACGCCGCAGGCCGTCGACCGCTTCCGCGCCGTCTTCGGCGACCTGGTGGCGGTGCTGCACTCAGGCCTCTCCGATGGGGAGCGCCTGGACGCATGGCGCGCGCTGCAGAAGGGCGAGAAGCGCATCGCCGTCGGCGCGCGGTCCGCCATCTTCGCGCCGCTCGCCGACCTCGGCGCCATCATCGTCGACGAAGAGCACGAGTCGAGCTACAAGCAGGCCGAGTCGCCGCGCTACCATGCCCGCGACGTCGCGATCATGCGCGCCCGCGAGTCTGGCGCGCTATGCGTGCTCGGCAGCGCCACGCCCAGCCTCGAGAGCTGGGTCAACGCCCGCGATGGCCGCTCGACGCTGCTGACGCTCCCCGAACGAGTGGGCGGAGGCGCGCTGCCCAAGGTGCGCGTCGTCGACCTCCGGCAAGAGCTCAAGGTCGCGAGCCCCGAGGAGAAGGCGCGGCGGCTCGTGTTGAGCGCGCCGCTCGAGCAGGCGCTGCATGAGCGGCTCAAGCGCGGCGAGCAGAGCATCCTCCTGCTCAACCGGCGCGGCTACGCGGCGTTCGTGCAGTGCGAGGAAGGGCATGTGGCCACTTGCCCCAACTGCTCGATCTCGCTGACCTATCACCGCACGCCCGAGCGGCTGGTCTGCCACTACTGCCAGCACCAGGAAGACGCCGCCCGCTCATGCACGGAGCCGGGGTGCGGCCGTGAGCGGCAGAAGCGGCGCGGGCTCGGCACGCAGCAGGTCGAGCGCCTGCTGCACGAACGCCTGCCGACGGCGCGCATCGCGCGCATGGACGTGGACACCACGAGCGGCAAGTGGGCGCACACCGAGATCCTCGACCGCGTGGGACGCGGCGAAGTCGACGTGCTGCTCGGCACACAGATGATCGCCAAGGGCCTCGACTTCGCGAACGTCACGCTGGTGGGAGTGATCGATGCGGACATCGGCATCAATCTTCCCGACTTCCGGGCGAGCGAGCGCAGCTACCAGCTGCTGAGCCAGGTGGCGGGGCGGGCGGGGCGTGGCCCGAAGGGCGGGGAAGTGTTCATCCAGACGCGCGTGCCCTCGCACCACGCCGTGCGCTGCGCGATGGCGCACGACTATCTCGCGTTCGTGGCCGACGAGCTGCCGGCGCGCGAGAGCCCTGCGTACCCACCCGTCGTGCGCATCGCCAACATCGTGGTGAGCGGACTCGATCAGGCCGCCGTCGCCCAGTGCGCTACCGATGCCACCGACTGGCTGATGAAGGCCAACGACAGGTTCGACCTCGGCGTCACGGTGCTTGGCCCGGCGCCGAGTGCGCTGGAGCGCATCAAGACCCGCTGGCGATGGCACACCGTGCTGAAGACCGACCAGCCGCCCAAGCTCACGCGACTGCTGCGGGGGTTCCTCACGGGGTTCGACGTGCCCAACGCACACGATATTCGCGTGACCGCAGACCGGGACCCGGTCTCGCTGCTCTGAGGCACCCGTAACGGGGTCACGACCGGCGACAAGGGCATGACACGAGCCGTCCCGGTGGCGAGATTTGAGGGATGAACGCGCCAGCCAGCCCCATCGCAGCAGACACGCGGGAACGATTCCTCGCCGCGATCGCCCAGGTGGTCCCCGCCGCGCGGATCGCGGAGATCCATTTCTTCCCGCCGATCCGCCAGGGGCCGATCGAAACGGGGGTTGCGGTTGTGGGAGCGGAGCCGGAATCGGCCTCGCCGGGCGAGGACGTGGCGGCCGGCAAGGCTGCGGTTGAGGCGGAGGTCGTGGCTGAGGCTGAGGCTGAGGTCGAGCCAGAGGCTGAGGTTGAGGTCGCGGCTGAGGCTGAGGTTGAGGTCGCGGCTGAGGCAGAGGTCGCGGCAGAGGGCGAGGAAGGGGCAGCGGGCGGGTCAGAGTCAGAGGCAGAGATCGCGGCAGAGGGCGAGGTCGCGGCAGAGGCGGCAGAGGGCGCGGCAGCGGCAGACGCCGAGGCACCCCCGGCTCCCGCCGCGCCCGCCCGCGCGACCCGCCACATCGTCTTCATGGCGCGCTACCGCCTCACCCGAAAGGGCCCTGACCGCGGCAAGTGGGAGTCCGAGATCATCGCCGAGGCCGACGCGCCGCTGGTGACGGTCGAGGCCGTCGCGGAGGGCGTGCGCAAGCGCTCCCACGACGAGTCGGCGGCCGAACGCATTGACGGGCACGAGGCGCGCGCGATCCTTGCCGCAGCCGAGGCGAGACGGTGCCAGACAACGCCGTAGTCGCGCGCTTCGTCGCGTACCTGCGCGAGCACAACCTGCCCGTCACTGCGCAGCGGCTCGCCATCGCGGAGGTGATGCTCACCTCCGACCGCCATCTTTCGGCCGAGGAGGTCGCGAAGGCGGTCTCCGACGCGGGCCGCAAGGTCGGCACGGCCACCGTCTACCGCGCCATCGACACCCTGCTCGAGAGCGGTCTCCTCGTCGAGCGCGATTTTGGCGAGGGCTTCCGCCGGTTCGAGCCGGCGCGCGACATCCCCCATCACGAACACCTTGTCTGCACGCAGTGCGGCAAGGTCGAGGAGTTCCGCGATGAACGGCTGGAACGCATGACGACGATCGTGGCCGAGTCGCGCGGGTTCGCGCGACAGCGACACCTGCTGGTGATCCACGGCGTGTGCCGCGACTGCCAGCGCGGGCGCGTTGGCG
>DATLLD010000087.1:0-20726 GCA_035538035.1 Gemmatimonadaceae bacterium
GAGACTCACGATCTCCACCGCCCAGCGCAGCACCTTGCCCTTGTGACCTTCGGGGTCGAGTCGCAGGTCCGCCGCCGTGATGGTCGCGCCAAAGCTCGTGTCCGCAGGAGTCAGCAGCGAATCCGGCACCCACGCCTCGACGCGGATGCGCACCCAGCCGCGGTCACGCGCCAGCGGCTCGACGATGGCTCCCGCTTCCAGGCGACCGATCGCATCGCCGGTCGGCGAGCGACGCAGCGTGGTACCCACGCCCGCGCGCAGCGCCCCGGCCGGCGCACCCTCGGCGCCGGCGTCTGGCGCGGCCTCCGCGGCCGACCTCGCCTCGGGTTTCGAGTCCGATCTCGACTCAGGCTTCGAAGACTGCTTCGCCTCGGTCGCCGCCGCCGTCGCCGCGCGGCTCCGCTCGAGCGAGCCGCTCGCGATCCAGGCATCCCGCCGCACGCGCGCCCAGTTGCCGCGACGCTCGATCACGTGAAAGCCCGCGCCGCCGCGAAACTCGCCGAGGATGCGGCCCTCCAGCGTCGGCTGCTCGCGCAGCCGGAGGCCCTGCGACCCTCCGAGGCTCTGCGGGAACGAGTCGGCACGCCCGGCAAAACGCGATGACTCGACCCAGCCCTGCAGCGTGACCAGCGTGAAGCCGCCGCGCGATGCCCCGACTTTCCAACTCGTGCCGTTGCGCACCTCGGCCACGACGTTGCCGTCCGGCGTCGCGCGCACCTCGGCGTCGCGCGTCACGCGCGACTGTGCGCCGAGTGGCACGGCAAGGGCGGAGGTCAGCGCCATGGCGAGCGCGAGCAGTGTTTTCTGAGGTGGTCGCAGCTGGCGCATCGCTGGTTCGAGGGTGAGTGCGGGGGTAGATTCCGCGACGCTCCTTCGAAGTTACCCCCTCGACCATCACACGGCCAAGATGGACAGCAGAATCGCGCGAGTGGACCGTCCCGTCGTGCTCGTCGTGCTCGACGGCTGGGGCTACCGTGCCGCCACTGAAGGCAACGCCATCGCGATGGCCGAGACGCCCACCTGGGATCGCCTCTGGTCCCGCGCGCCGCGGGCGCTGCTGAACGCCAGCGGCCTCGCCGTCGGATTGCCAGCCGGCCAGATGGGCAACAGCGAGGTCGGGCACCTCAATCTCGGCGCCGGACGCGTCGTGATGCAGGACCTTGTCCGCATCGGCGAGAGCATCCGCAGCGGGGAGTTCCACTCCATCCCCGCCTTCCGCGACGCCTGTGCGCGCGTCAAGGCGGCCGGTACGACGCTTCACCTGATGGGCCTGGTGGGCGACGGCGGCGTACATGCGCATGACCAACACCTGCTCGCCCTGGTCGACCTGGCATCGCGCGCCGGGCTGGCCGCACACCAGGTGGCGCTCCACCTGCTGCTCGACGGGCGCGACACGCTTCCGACCTCGGGGCTCGGCTTCGTGAGCGCGCTGCTCAAGGCCACCGAGGGACGGGCGGTCGTCGCCAGCATGGGCGGTCGCTATTTCGGCATGGACCGCGACCAGCGCTGGCCGCGCACGCAGAAGTGGTACGACGCCGCCGTGCGGGGCGTGGGACCCTCGCACACGAGCCCCATCGGCTTCATCGAGGCCAACTACGCCGCCGGCACCCGCGACGAGTTCATGGAGCCGGTGGCGATCGTGCACGGGGGCAAGCCCGTCGCCTCGATGCACGACGGCGACGCGGTCATCACCTGGAACTTCCGCTCCGACCGCATGCGGCAGATCGTGCGCGCCATGGCGATCGAGGGGTTCGACGGCTTTGACGTACGAGATCGCCCGAAACTCCACGTCGTCACCATGACGCAGTACGACCAGACCTTCGGGCTCCCGATCGCCTTCGAGCCATTCTCGATGGCGAAGATCGTCGCCGAGGTGCTCGACGATGCCGGCATGACGACCTTGCGCACGGCGGAAACCGAGAAGTATCCGCATGTGACATACTTCTTCAATGGCGGCAACGAAGTGCCGTATCGCGGCGAGGACCGGCGGCTCGTGGCGAGCCAGAAGGTCGCCACGTACGACCTGATGCCGGAGATGAGCGCACCGGGTATCACCGATGTGCTCTGTGCCGCGATCGAACGGCGCTCGCACCATTTCACGCTGTGCAACTATGCCAACGGCGACATGGTCGGGCACAGCGGCAATCTCGCGGCGACGATCCGCGCCTGCGAGGTGGTGGACCAGCAGCTGGCGCGCATCGTGGCGTCGGCCCAGAAGAGCGGTGCGCGGTTGCTCATCACCGCGGACCACGGCAACTGCGAGATGATGATCGACCCCGGCACCGGCGGGCCGCACACCGCGCACACCTCGAACCCCGTGCCGCTCGTGCTCGTCGAGGACGGCGCGTCCTACCCGCTCCGCGAGGGCGGCGCCCTCTGCGACATCGGCCCCACCGTACTCGGCATGCTCGGCGTCGAAGTGCCGCCCGAGATGACCGGCCATGACCTGCGACTCACCGGAGTGACTGCGTGACCCGACGTTCTTCCGTTCCGGCATTCTTCCTGCTGCTCGGCAGCCTCCTTGCCTCGTCGGCTGCGCCGCTCGCGGCGCAGGTCGGCTATCCGCCGGCCGAGAGCCCGTTCGAGGACCTGCGCGGCCGCCAGGTGATCACGCTCTCGCCCGGATGGATCCTTCCCGGGGGTGACCCCGCTGGCGTGGGCCCCCGCTCGGGAATGATGTACTCCGCGCGCCATGAGCTGCTCCTCACCGGACCGCTCTGGCTCGTCTCGCGAGTCGGCTACGCGCCGGGACTCGAGCGCACGGTCAAGGATCCGGAAGCCGCACCCGGCCTTCGCATCGTCGGCACCGACACCGATCCGCTCTACCTCGCCGACGTGGGGCTCGGATTCAACCTGACGGGCAACAAGTCGTGGCATCGCGTCGCACCGCGATTCAACGCCAACCTCGGTGTCGTCTCGACCCTGAACGGCGCATATGATGTGGGCGGCTACCGCTTCGGCACCAAGTTCGTGTTCTCGTACGGCATCGGCACACGCATCGTCACCGGGAGCAAGTGGGAACTGAACACCGAGCTGACGCACATGTTCTGGCAGATGAAGTATCCGGACACGTACGGCGGCAGTGGCTCTGCGACGGATGAGTCGATTCTCGGGAACGGCCCGCTCTCTCCGTGGAAGGGAAACCTCGTGTTGTCCGTCGGCGTGAGCCGATACTTCTTCCGCTAGCGGAGTGCCGATGCGCGCCACGCTCACGCGACGCATCACCTTCTCGGCCGCGCACCGCTACCGCCGGCCCGAGTGGAGCGATGCCCGGAACACGGAGGTGTTCGGCGCCTGCGCGTGGCCCAACTGGCATGGGCACACCTACGTCTGCGACGTGACCGTCGGTGGGGAGATCGACCCGCTCACCGGCTTCTGCGTGGACCTGGGCGCACTCGATGCCGTGCTGCGCGACGATGTGGTGGCGCGGCTGGACCATCGCAACCTGGTACTCGACGTGCCGGAGTTCGCGGAGGGCAAGTTGATCCCGACGACCGAGAACATCGCGGCGTGGATCGCGCGCGTCGTACAAGCTGGACTCGAGGCCCGGCAGCGCGCCGCGGCGACGGCCGCCCCCGCCGCGCGCGTCGAGCGCGTGCGGGTCGCCGAGGAACCCGGCCTCTGGGCAGAGGTCGTGCCGGTGGCGAGCACGGACGCGGCATGACTCGCCTCAAGGAAGGCGCGACGAGTCTTGACGCGGTAGAGGAGACGCCCGTCTGGCTCGAGGTCAACGGCCAGAGCGCCGTCACATGGATGTGCACGCCCGACCAGCTCGACGCGCTCGTGGTGGGATGGTGCTTCGGCGAGGGCTACATCGATTCCAAGGCAGACCTCCTCTCACTCCGTCCCTGCGCCAAGGAGCCCGGCTTCTGGGTGACGGTGCCCGCCGAGCGCTATGAGACGGTCGAGGGCACGGAACGCCGCCGCGTGCTCGCCTCCGGCTGCGGCGCGGTGACGACGATCCTCGGCTCGCTCTCGAGCGTGCCGCGCCGCAAGTCACGCCCCGCGGTGCCGGACCTTGCGCAGACGCGCGTGCTCTTCAAGGAGCTCTTCGCGCGCGGCGAACGCTACCAGAGCACCGGCGGCATCCACGCCGCCGCACTCACCGACGGCACCACGCTCCTCGAGCACGCCGAGGACATCGGCCGGCACAACGCCGTGGACAAGGTGCTCGGCGCGCGCATACTCGCCGGAGAGAAGCCGGACGACCTGATCCTCCTGGTGACGGGCCGCATCTCCGGCGAACTCGCGTTCAAGGCCGCACGGGCGCGCATCGCGGTGGTGGCGACTCCGTCGGTGCCCAGCACGATGGCGGTCGAGATCGCGCGCGCGGCGGGGATGGTGCTGATCGGCCGAGCGGTCTCCGGCACGCCGCAGGTCTGGGAGCAGGCATGAGCTGCACCGGCGTGATCCTCGCCGGCGGCGGGGCGTCGCGCTACGGCGGCCGCCCGAAGGGGCTCGAGCGCGTGCATGGCGAGCGCATCATCGACCGCGTGGCCGTGGCACTGCGCGCGGTGACCGACGAGCTGTTGCTCATCGCGAACGCGCCTGGAGCCGAGGAGTGGCTGCCCGGCGTGCGCACGCGCGGCGACGTGCGGCCGGGCGAGGGCGCGCTCGGCGGCCTTCATGCCGCGCTGTCGCATGCCGGCGGCGACATCCTGCTCGTGGCGTGGGACATGCCCTTCGTGCCGCGCGAGTTGCTTGCGGCGCTGCGCGCGCGGGGGGAGGCGCAAGCCGACGTGGTCGTGCCCGAGAGCGACGGCTCGCGCCGCGGCGTCGAGCCACTCTGCGCCTGGTACACGCAGGCCTGCCTCGCACCGATCTCGGCCGCGCTCGACGCCGGCGATCGTCGCGTCGTCGCGTTCCATGACGCAGTTCGCACGCTTCGACTGCCACTCGCCACGGTCGCGACGTTCGGCGACCCGGCGGTGATGTTCAGCAACGTGAACACGCCCGAGGAACTCGAGCGCGCGGAGCAGTTCGCGTTGGGCGGGCAGTGAGCGCTGAGCGCGAGCTCACGCCGCGCAGCGGAGGCGTGGTGCCTCCGATGCTCGCCATCGTCGGCCGCAAGAACTCCGGCAAGACGACGCTCGTCGTGCGCCTCTCGGCGGAACTCACGCGCCGCGGCCATCGCGTGATGACGCTCAAGCACGGGTCGCACACCTTCAACCTCGACCCCGCGACGACCGACACCTACCGGCACTATCACGAGGGCCACGCCGAGAGAGTGGCGATGGCGTCGCCCGACAAGTTCGCGGTGGTGATGCGGTGGGAGCACGAGATGTCGCCGGAACTCATCGCGCGGCAGTTCCTCGCCGACGCGGACATCGTGCTCTGCGAAGGGTTCAAGCAGTCGTCCCTGCCGAAGGTCGAGATCTTCCGCCGTGCCGCGCATGAGACTCCGCTCTGGGAACCGGCACTCGCCAACGGCGTCACGTGGCGCGTGGTCGTCGGCGACACGCCCGTCACGGGATTTCCGGGGCGCTGGCTCGACCTCGACGAGGAAGGCTGGCTCGATGCGCTCGCGGATTGGGTCGAGCGGGAGTACATCTCGCGCTGAGCCGCTCGCTGCACCTGTTCCGGTATGGTCCCTCACTCTCGTTCCCGATGACCAAGCACTCCCGGCGCCTCGCCCTCCTCCTCGCGATTCCGCTCTTCGCTGCCTGTCAGCGCACGCCGGAGACGGCGCCCGCGCCTCGCCAGCGAGACGCGGGTCCGGCAGCTGAACGCGCCGCCGGCGGCCGAGCTTCCAATGCGGCGCGCGCGTACTTCACGGCCCTCGCGGACTCGCTGCTCGGCGACCCGATGTTCCGGTCGTCGCACTGGGGCGTGCTGGTCGTGGACCCCGCGACCGGCGACACGATCTACTCGCGCAATGCGGGCAAGCTCTTCATGCCGGCTTCGAACCAGAAGCTGATCACCGGAGCATCTGCGCTCGCGCTGCTCGGCCCGGACTATCGCTTCACCACGCGCGTGATGGGCGCCGGCATCGCGCGCGACGGCACGCTCGCCGGCGACCTGGTGATCGTCGGCACCGGCGATCCCTCGTTCAGCGACTCGCTCGCGAACGGCGACGCGATGGCGCCGCTCCGCGAGCTGGCTGATTCGCTCGCCGCGCGTGGCGTGCGCACGGTCGCGGGGAGGCTCATCCGCGGCGCTGACGCGTTCCCCGACTCGACGCTCGGCTTTGGCTGGGCGTGGGATGACCTCGACTACGGCTACTCGGCTCCCATCGACGAGCTCGTCTTCAACGAGGGATTCGCGCGCATCACCATCTACGGCGGCGCGCGACCCGGCGACCGCGTGCGCGTCGCGACGCACCCGGCGAGCACGGTGCCGGCCCTGGGCGCCGTCGACGTCACCACGACCGGCTGCTGCGCGGAGCGGCAGCGCGTCGAATGGATGGGCGACGTGCGCGGCGTGAGGCCCACCGTCTCGCTGCGCGGGCAGGTGCGCGCCCGCGACTCGGTGCGCGTGAACGTCGCGCTGAGGCATCCGGCCTCGGCGTGGCTCGACGCGTTCACCGAGGCGCTCACCGCGCGCGGCATCAAGGTGCTCGGCGGCGTGGAGCCGAACGCGATGGTGGACACCGCTGGTCTTCACGTGCTCGCCAGCCGGCAATCGCCGCCGCTGCGCGACATCCTGCCCGTGTTCGAGAAGCCGTCGCAGAACCAGATCGGCGAGATCCTCTTCCGCACGCTCGGCCGCGAAGTCACCGGCACCGGCACCGCCGACAGCGGCCGCGCCGTGGTCGAGCGGCAGCTCGTCGCGTGGGGCGCGGACTCGGCCGGCTTCGCGGTGCGCGACGGCAGTGGTCTGTCGCGGCACGACTACGTGACGCCTGAGACCATCATCCGCGTGCTCGATGCGATGCGGCGTCATGAATCGTTCCGCGTGTTCTACGACGCGCTGCCCTTGGCGGGCGTGGACGGCACCATCGCCGAGCGCATGCGGGGCGGGCCCGCCGAGCGGAACGTGAGGGCCAAGACCGGTACGATCGACAAGGCGAGGTCACTCTCCGGCTACGTGACGGATCCCGACGGCCGGCTGCTGCTCTTCTCGATGCTCTCCAACAACCACGTCGTCTCGAACCGCGAGGTGGAGCGCGTGCAGGACGCGCTGGCGACGGCGCTCGCGGGGCTGCGGATCGTCGCGGCCGAGGAGCCCTACTGATGCGCCGCAAGATGCTCACTGCCGGAGCGCAGCACTGATGCTCTCCGTCCCCGAGGCCGCGGAACGGATCGCGGCCGCCTTCTCGCCGCTCCCGACGGAGCGCGTGGCGCTGCGGGAGGCGCTCGGCCGCGTGCTCGCCGAGGACGTGCTCTCGCCGATCACGCTGCCACACTGGACCAACTCCGCGATGGACGGCTACGCCGTGCGCGCGGCCGACATGCAAGGCGCGAGCGAGGCGGAGCCGGTGGAGTTGCCGGTGATCGAGACCGTCGCGGCAGGGGCGTTCCCATCATTGCCGCTCGACCCGGGGCAGGCGACGCGGATCATGACCGGCGCGCCGCTGCCCGAGGGCGCCGACACGGTCGTGCGCGTCGAGGACACCGACGGGGGAGTCACGCGCGTGCGCATCGTCAAGGACCGCGATGCGCTCAGGAACATCCGGCTCCGCGGCGAGGACCTCCACGAAGGCGCGGTCGCGTTGCCGCGCGGCATTCCAGTGGGCGCGGCCCAGGTTGGCATCCTCGCGTCCGTGGGCGCGGCGCAGGTCGCGGTGCACCGGCGCCCTCGCGTCGCGATCCTCGGGTCGGGCGACGAACTCGTGGACCTCGACCGCTTCGACGAAGTGCTCGCCGGGCGGAAGATCGTGAGCTCCAACAGTTACACGCTCGAGGCGTTGGTGCTGGAGAGCGGTGGCGTGCCGCTGGTGCTCGGGCATGCGGCAGACACTTTGGCCTCGATGCGAGCGCTCCTGGAAAGGGCGCTGGAGCTGGCGCCTGACCTGATCATCACCTCGGCGGGCGTGTCCGTCGGGGAGGCGGACTACACGCGCACGGCACTGGAGGAGATGGGTGCCGAGCTCGACTTCTGGAAGGTCCGAATGCGGCCGGGCGCACCGCTCGGGTTCGGCCACCTTCGCGGCGTCCCGTGGATCGGCCTGCCCGGCAACCCGGTCTCGGCGATGGTGACCTTCGAGCTCTTCGCGCGACCGGCCGTCCGGAAGATGCTCGGTCACTCGCGGCTGCACCGGCGGCCGGTGGCCGTGGTGCTCGAGGAGCCGGTGAGCATCGGGGCCCGGCTCACGCATTTCTACCGCGCAGTGGTGACGCCTCGTTCGGATGGTACCCTCGGCGCGCGATTGACCGGACCGCAAGGCTCGGGGATCCTGACCTCGATGTCGCTGGCGAACGCGCTGCTCGTGGTGCCCGAGGACCGCCCGCGAGTGGAGGCGGGCGAGACGCTGAACGCCCTGCCGCTCGGTGCCGACGCGGAACGTGCCGAGCATTTCACGCTCTGACGCACTCAAGGCCCCGCCGCCCTGACGCGCCGTGCGACTTTCTTCTTCACGCTCGACGATTCGTTCGTGCTGCGGCGCGCGGGGAAGCTCGCCGAGAAGGACATGGATGCTTGCCGCCGCGAGGTGCCGTTCGGATTCCCGTGATGCGCGTGGGCATGCGCATTGCATGGTCACTCCTCAGTCGATCGCACAACGGGGGAGGGGGCATGCACACTCAGGAGACCGTGTCGCTGGAGGACGCCCAGCGCGTCATCCAGGCGGGAATCGCCAAGGCCAAGGAGATCAAGCAACCGGCCAACATCGCCGTGGCGGACGCCGGCGGTAACCTGCTCGCCTTCGCCCGCATGGAGAACGCGTGGCTCGGCAGCATCGACATCTCCATCAACAAGGCGTTCACGTCGCGCGCGTTCGACATCGCCACCAAGCAACTGGCGGGGTTCGCGCAGCCGGGCGAGCAGTTCTATGGCATCCACGCCTCGAACCGCGGCCGGATCATGATCTTTGCCGGCGGCATGCCGCTGAAGCGCGGCGACAAGGTCGTCGGGGCCGTGGGAGTGAGCGGCGGCACGGGCGAACAGGACCAGCAGATCGTCGAGGCAGCCGTCGCCGCGCTCTGAGCCGTATTCGCGCCCGCCACGAGCGAGCCAGCGCGGGGGGAGAGATCCGCAGGAGGAGGAGCCATGAGCAAGAATCGCGGAGTCGTGTACATCAAGCCGGGTGTGGTCGAGGTGCAGGACATCGCCGACCCGAAGTTCGAGGATCCGCATGGTCGCGCGATAACCCATGCGGTGATCCTCAAGGTGCTCGCGACGAACATCTGCGGTTCGGACCAGCACATGGTGCGTGGCCGCACGAGCGCGCCCGCAGGGCTCGTGCTCGGCCACGAGATCACCGGTGAGATCATCGAGAAGGGCGCGGACGTGGAGTTCCTCGACGTCGGCGACATCGTCTCCGTGCCGTTCAACGTCGCGTGCGGGCGATGCCGCACATGCCGCGCCGGTGACACGGGCGTTTGCCTCACAGTGAACCCGGGTCTCCCCGGCGGAGCCTACGGCTACGTGGACATGGGCGGCTGGATCGGTGGGCAGGCGCGCTACGTCATGACTCCCTATGCCGACTTCAATCTCCTGAAGTTCCGTGACCGTGAGCAAGCGCGCGAGCGCATTCGCGACCTGACGATGCTGACCGACATCCTGCCGACCGGCTTCCACGCCGCCGTGAGGGCGCAGGTCGGCGTTGGGTCGACGGTGTACATCGCCGGCTGCGGTCCCGTCGGCCTCGCTGCCGCTGCCTCCGCGCGCATCCTCGGCGCGGCGGTCGTGATGATCGGCGACACGAACAAGGAGCGACTCGCGCACGCCAAGAAGGTCGGATTCGAGCCGATCGACCTCAGCGTCCACGATCGCCTGGGCGAGCTGGTCGAAGCGGTCATCGGCGAGCCGATGGTGGACAGCTTCATCGACGCGGTCGGCTTCGAGGCCAGGGGTCACGGCGGCGAGGAGGAACCGGCGATCGTGCTCAACCAGGCGATGCAGCTCACGCGCTACGCGGGTTCGATCGGCATTCCGGGTCTCTACGTGACGCGGGATCCGGGCGCGAAGGACAAGCAATCAGCCCAGGGCTCACTGTCACTCAACTTCGGGCTCGGGTGGTCGCGGTCGCAGTCGCTGCACACCGGCCAGACGCCGACGCTGCGTTACAACCGCCAGCTGATGCAGGCCATCCTGCACGACCGGCTGCCGATCGCGGACATCGTGAATGCGCAGGTGATCTCGCTCGAGGACGCGCCAAAGGGATACAAGGACTTCGACAAGGGCGCGGCGAAGAAATTCGTGCTGGATCCGGCGATGTAGCGACTCACACCCACCGCCGTACTCGCGCCTTGTACTCGGTGTACGCCGCCCCGAACTTCCGTTCCAGGTACTCCTCCTCCCTCGCAATCACCAGCACGTTCGTCACGATGATCGCCGGCACCACCATCAGCACGACCGCGAGCTTGTTCGCCCACAGGCCGAGCCCCACCTGCAGCAGCGCCATGCCGAGGTAGATCGGGTTGCGCGACACGGCGAACGGGCCACTGTCCACGATCACGCGAGTCGGCTTCCAGGGCAGCACCGCAGTCTTGTGCCGACGGAATTCGTAGGTCGCCCACTGCGCGAGCGCTACGCCCAGCACCGAGACGCCGATGCCGACGCTCGCCCAGCCTTCCGGCCGCGCCGCGCGCGGCCAGAGGTGATGAATGCCGACCCCGACGACGAGGCAGAGCAGGAAAGCCATCGGTGGCTTGAACGGCAGGTC
Organism: Gemmatimonadaceae bacterium; assembly: GCA_035538035.1. Lineage (GTDB taxonomy): Bacteria > Gemmatimonadota > Gemmatimonadetes > Gemmatimonadales > Gemmatimonadaceae > Pseudogemmatithrix. The sequence goes on from DATLLD010000087.1 coordinate 10,766, forward strand.
GGGATGATCCGGCTGCGCGTCGACGCTGTCGTTCACCTGGCTCATCTTCCCCTCCCGGGGATCACTGTGTCGTGGAGTGCCGTCCGTCGTCGCTGAGGACGACTACGCCAGCTGCCCCGCCACGACCTCGGCGATGTCGTACACCGGCACGTCGCTGCCCTTGGCCTTCACGCCGTCGGCGATCATCGTCATGCAGAACGGGCACGCCACCGCGATCGCGTCGGCGTTGGTAGCCAGCGCCTCCTCGGCGCGCTCGACGTTGATGCGCTTGCCCACCGTCTCCTCCATGAACATCCGGCCGCCGCCCGCGCCGCAGCAGAGCCCGCGGTCCTTCGTGCGCGGCATCTCGACGAGGTTCATCACCGGCAGCGCGCGCTTGAGCGTCTCGCGCGGCTCGTCGTAGATCTCGTTGTAGCGCCCGAGGTAGCAGGAGTCGTGGTAGGTGAAGGTGCTCACCGGCGCATGCAGGTCCTCGCGGATCGGCACCCGGCCCTCGGCCATCAGGTGCTCGATGTACTCCGAGTGATGGACCACGAGGTAGTTGCCGCCGAACTGCGGGTACTCGTTGCCGAGCTGGTGGAAGCAGTGCGGGCACGCCGTGACGACCGTCTTCACGCCGTAGCGCTCGAGCGTCTCGACGTTGTCCTTGGCGAGCATCTGGTAGAGGTACTCGTTGCCCATGCGGCGCGCGGGGTCGCCGTTGCACTTCTCCTCCTGCCCGAGGATCGCGAAGCGCACGCCCGCGGCCTGGAGGATCTTGGCAAACGCCACCGTCGTCTTCTTGGACCGGTCGTCGAACGATCCCATGCACCCAACCCAGTACAGCACCTCGGGGCGCTCGCCGCGCTCCACCAGCTCGGCCATCGTCGGGATGTTCATGCCCTCGGCCCACTTGGCGCGATCACCCGGGTCGAACGCCCACGGGCTGCCGTTGGCCTCCATCGCCTCGAAGGCCGGCATGATCTCCTCGGGGAACCGCGACTCCGAGAGCACGAGGTTGCGGCGCAACTCGTTGATCACCGAGAGCTGGTCGATCGACACCGGGCATTCGTAGACGCAAGCGCGGCACTACGTGCACGCCCAAAGCTCCTCTTCGGTGATGAAGTCGTCGAGGAGCGTGTGTTCGGCGAGGCCGGCCGGCGCGTCGGCCGAGAGCACCGCCACGCCGCCCTCGCTGGACGTGACGAAGCGCGCCTTCTCCTCGAGCCGCTCGCGCACATTGATCATGATCTTGCGCGGGCTCAGCATCTTGCCCGTGATGTTCGCCGGACAGACGGCGGTGCAGCGGCCGCACTCGGTGCAGGCGAAGCCATCGAGCAGCGACTTCCAGCTCAGGTCCTCGACGTCCTTCGCACCGAAGCGCTCGGCGTCGGCGCCGTCGAAATCCATGGCGCGCATGGCGCCGACGACGCCCGGACCGCTGGTGTTCGAGAGGAACGTGTTGGGCAGCGAGACCACGACGTGCAGGTGCTTGGAGTACGGCAGGTAGTTCAGGAAGCCGAGCACGAGCAGCGCGTGCGCCCACCACGAGTACTGCTGCAGCGTGAGCGCGGTGTCCGCGCCCATGCCGGCGTTGGCGAACATCAGCGCCAGCACATGGCTCACCGGCCGCATCACCTGCGGCGTCGACGGGTCGACGATCTGCAGGAACGCCGACGCGAGGAACATCGTGACCATCAGCGACGCGATCCATGAGAGGATCAGCAGCGGGTCGTTGGGATGCGTCTCGGCGCCGAGCAGCCGTTTGACGCGGCGCGTGAGGCGGCGGAAGAGCGCGAAGGCGACCGCGACCAGCACGATGCCGCCCCACAGGTCCTGGTTGACGGCGTAGAACTGATAGAGCCAGCGCGGAAGGAAGTCCGCGAAGGTGAAGCCGTGGACCACGCCTTCGAAGACGAGTTCCGTGGTGCCCGCGCCCAGCACCAGGAAGCCCCAGAAGATCGCGGCGTGCATCGGGCCGGCGACGGAGTCGCGGAAGATCTTCTCCTGGAAGATCCCGATGCGCAGGAAGTTCAGGACGCGTGTCGGGACGTCGTTCCAGCGGCCGTCGTCGAGGCGCCCGATGCGCATCTCGCCGACGAGCCGCTGCACGTTGTACACGAAGAAGCCGACCGCAAGGACGAGGACGCCGAGGAAGACTCCGTTCGTGGTGGTCATGGCGTCAGCCCGCCCGTGCCTGCTTCACCGCGGCCGTGAGCACCGGCAGGATCTCGATCACGTCGCCGACGATGCCATAGTCGGCGAGCTTGAAGATCGGCGCTTCCTTGTCCTTGTTGATGGCGACGATCGTCTTGCTCGTGCGCATGCCGGCGAGGTGCTGGATGGCGCCGGAGATGCCCGCCGCGATGTAGAGGTCGGGGCTGACGAGACGGCCCGTCTGGCCGATCTGGTCCGAGTGCGGGCGCCAGCCGTCATCGGTGACGGCGCGCGTCGCACCCACGGCCGCGTTGCCGAACGCGGCGGCGAGATCCTCGACGAGCTTGAAGTTGGAAGCTTCCTTCAACCCGCGGCCACCCGAGATGATGATCTTGGCTTCGCCGAGGTCGATCTTTCCGGCGCCACCGGTGCCGGTCTCGGTGATCTTGACGCGCGATGCCGACGGATCGCCGGCGCTCGCGAGCGCCTCGACCGTGCCGGCCTTGGCAACCTGGCCCGGCAGGAATGCGCCGGGCCGCACCGAGACCACCGCCGGCTTGGCGATGAGCGTCATCGTCTGCAGCACCTTGCCGGTGTAGCCGGGGTGCGTCGCCGTGATGGCGTCGCCCTTCACCTCGAACGAGATGACGTCCGCGGCGAGCGGCACCTTGAGCTTGGCGGCGACGCGGGGCGCGATGTCCTTGCCCGTGGCCGACGCCGCGCAGGTGAACGCGCCGTATGCGCCCGACTGCATGCGCGCGGCGATGGTGGCCGAGACGGCCTCGGGATTGTTGTTCGTGAAGCCCGCGTGCTCGACGACGAGCACGGAATCCGCACCGACGGCGGCGAGCTTGGGCGCGTGCGCCCCGATGCCCGGCGCGCCGAAGAGGATGGCGTGCACCTGGCCACCGCTCGCGTCGGCGATCTTGCGCGCTGCGGCGACTGCCTCGAGACCGGCGCGGCGGACATCCCCGCCCCGCGACTCGGCGAATGCCAAGACATTGCTCATCAGAGAACCTTCGCCTCTTCCTTGAGGAGTCGGATGAGTTCCGGCACGGCGGCCGACCCCTCTCCGATGATGCGGCCACCCGAACGCTCGGGCGGCAGCGCGAACGAATCGAGCGCAAGGCGCTGCTCGGGGAGCTGAGCCGGCTTCACCTCGAGCGGCTTCTTCTTGGCCGCCATGATGCCCTTGAGCGACGGGTAGCGCGGCCGCGCGATGCCCTCGTCGATCGTCACGACCGCCGGGAGCGCGCACTCGACCAGCTCGTAGGCGCCCTCGAGCTCGCGGCGCATCTTCGCCGTGGTGCCGTCGAACTCGAGCTTGGAGATCGCGGTCACGCAGGGCAGCCCGAGCAGCTCGGCGGCGATGGCGCCGACGGCACCGTGCGCCGTGTCGATGCTCATGCGTCCGAACATGATCAGGTCGTACCCGCCGTCCTTCAGTTCGGCTGCGAGCGCGGAGGCGATGGCGAACGAGTCCACCACGGCGCCGTCGTGCTTGAGGTGGACCGCGCGGTCGGCGCCCATGGACATCGCCTTGCGGAGCGTCTCCTGCACGACGTCGCCGCCGAGCGAGATCACGACGACCTCGCCGACGCCCGCCTTCTCCTTGATCTGCAGCGCGGCCTCGACGGCGTACCCGTCGAAGTCGGAGATGTCGAACTTGAGCCCCGTCTCATCGACGGACTTGCCGCCGGGGGCGATCTTGAAGCGGACGTCCATGTCGGGGACGCGCTTGAGGCAAACAGCGATTTTCACTCTGAGGACCCTTGTTGTTCAGGACTGCCCAAAGTTACAGATGGGAAGAGGGAGATGGGAGATGTGCGGACCATCTGCCCGGTAGCTCGTGACGGCGCCGCGGCGACATCAAGCCGCGCAATGGGAGACCTCCGAGGCGATTCGTGTGTAGATTCTCCGAGTGACTCATTCCTCGTCAGAGTTTCCCCGGCCCCTCGCGGTCATCACCGGCGCCTCGGCCGGCCTTGGCAAGGTATTCGCCAGGCAACTGGCCGAACGCGGATTCGACCTCCTTCTCGTGGCGCGCGACGCCGAGCGGCTGCGAGTGCTCTCCGACGAGCTGTCGCTGCAGTATGCGATCGTCGCCGAGTCGTGGCCCGCGGACCTCTCGCGCGACGAGGGAATGCGGGGTCTGGCCGAGTTCCTGGCCAAGAACGAGCGCGTGATGGTGCTCGTGAACAACGCCGGATTCGGCACCAAGGGGCGCCTCGCGACGCGTCCCGTGGGCGAACAGGCGACGATGATCGAGCTGCATGTGATGGCGCCGATGCTGCTGACGCGTGCCGTGCTGCCGGGGATGATCGCGCGGCGCGAGGGGCATGTGATCACCGTGGCGTCGGTGGCGAGCTTCACGGCGGCGCCGGGCAACGCGAACTACTGCGCGACCAAGGCTTACCAGCGGGTGTTCATGGAGGCGGTGGCGCTGGAGCTGGATGGAACCGGAGTGCGGGTGCAGGCGCTCTGCCCCGGCTTCACGCACACCGAGTTCCACGGGCGCGCCGACATCGACAAGGGCACCATCCCGGGCTTCCTCTGGCTCGAGAGCGAGCGCGTGGTGCGCGAGTCGCTCGATGCCGCGTTCGGTGATGGCCCGGTGGTGGTGATTCCCACCAAGCGGTACCGCATGATCGTGACGGCGCTGCGGCACATGCCGGCGTGGATGCGGAGCGTGTTCCAGCGGCGGTACAGCAAGGCGAGGATCGAAGGTTAGTCCTTACCTGCCGCAGGCCACGGCTCCTTCACTCCACCCTGCGGGCGTAGAGAGGCCGACGACCATGCCACAGCTGTAGCCGCTCGCTGGGAACCATCCGATGCCGCGCCATCCGCCCTTGGTCGCCTCGATCACCTTGAAGCGCGCGCCCTCCGGCATGGTCACCGCGAGCGAGTCGGCTGCGGCGGTGTAGGACTGCGCCGTGACCCAATGCATCTCCTGAGCCGTGACGGCGTACCTGAGCGCGGCCATCAGCCGGGAGCGCGAAGCGGCGTCGATCGTGTCCGTCGCCGCTGGCGTGAGGTCCGGTGCGGCGTGCTCGCCCCGACGGACGTCGTGCACCACGACCTGCTGCAGCCCGAGACTGTCGCTCCTGAGCCCGACGACCGCGTCACCGGTGAACTGGAAGGCGGTGACGCCATCCGGCAGCGTGAGAGCCCCGACAGCGGCGGCTGAGTCGTTATACACGAGCCATCGCTTGACGGCAGGATCCTGTCGCACGTAGAGGAGCCCGGTGCGGTCCAGATGCGCGAGGCGGACCTCGGGCGAGGCCGTCGAGAGGGCACGGAGCAGCGGAGGAACCCAGGCCGGCGGCGCAGCAAGGGCGCTCTGCACCATCACTCCGGCGTGGAACCAGACCGGGCGCGCGAACGCGCCGGTGATGGTTCGCGTGCCGCCGTCGAGCACGTGCACCAACGTCCAGCGCGACTGGCCCGGATCCCAGACAGCCACCGAGTCGCCTGTCGCGCCGGCGAGCGAGATGCCGCCGCTGAACTCGCCCGGCCCGCGACCGCGCGTCCCCGCACTGGAAACCAGAGCACCGCTCGCGTCGAAGGTGCGCACGCCCCACGCGCCGCCGTCGGCGACGACGAGTGCGCCGCCGGGCAGCAAGCGCGCATCGGTCACCGTGGAGATGACCACCGTGTCCGTCTCCTCACGGTCGCCGATCGCAAGGCGGGGCGCGGCGGCGATCGTCCACTCCGGCGTCACTCCCTTCGCCGGCGGGCGCTCGCCGCATCCGCTCATCGACACCGATAGCGCAAGGACACAGCCCGTCGGGAACGCGCGCATCGAGCTTCCTCAGGTGTAGTAGTCAAGCAATACAGTGCAGCTTGGCAGTCTGCCTGTCAACCGACGAGGGCCGTCAGTCGATCGCCGACACGGAGTGGGTGTACTCCCCATGGTGGCCGCGACGCCGGGGTGCGAGCATCCAGTACGCCCACCGGAGCCTTCATGTCAATGACCCGGATCATGGTTACCTGGCTCGCGCTCGCCGTCCTGATGACGGCGAACGGCATCTTCCGCGAGCTGCTGCTGGAACGCTGGATGCCTGAGGCGGCCGCAGGCTGGGTGAGCGTCGCGCTCGGCGTCGCAATCCTGCTGATCGGCACGCGCGTCGGCTTTCGCGGCATCCCCGCCGACTACCCCACTGCGTCGCTGCTGCTGGTCGGCGCCTTCCTGATCGCACTCACCGTGGCCTTCGAGTTCACGATCGGGATGCTCGTCGACAAGAAGTCGTTCGCCGAGCTCGCGCAGGCGTACGCGTTCCGGCGCGGCGAGCCGTGGCCGTATCTGTTGATGGTGCTCGGACTGACGCCGCTCATGTGGAGAAGCAGTGGCAGTAGCAGGTAGCAGGTGGCAAGTGGTAGGGCTGCCTGATGAGAAAGGGGGCGCCGGCTATGCCCGGACGCCCCCTCTCACCTGCCTCCTTTCACCTGCTTCCCGTCACTCGAACGCGTTCATCCCCGTCACCGCCTGCCCGATGATCAGCGAATGCACGTCATGCGTCCCCTCGTACGTGTAGACGCTCTCGAGGTTCGCCATGTGACGCATGCTCGCATACTCGGCGAGGATGCCGTTGCCGCCGAGCAGGCGCCGCGCCTCGCGCGCGATGTCGGTGGCGATGTTCACGTTGTTGCGCTTGGCGAGCGAGACCTGCTGCGGCGTGAAGGTACCGGCGTCCTTCATGCGACCGAGGTGCAGCGAGAGGAGCTGGCCCTTCACGATCTCCGTGATCATGTCGGCCAGGCGCACCTGCTGGATCTGGAAGCCGCCGATCGGCCGGCCGAACATCACGCGCTCCTTCGAGTAGCTGAGCGCCTCCTCGTAGCAGGCGATCGCGGCGCCGAGCGCGCCCCAGGAGATGCCGTAGCGCGCCTGCGTGAGGCACATCAGCGGGCTCTTGAGGCCGCCGCTCTTGGGCAGGATCGCGTCAGCCGCGAGGTGCACGTCCTCGAAGAGCAGCTCGCTCGTGACCGAGGCGCGGAGCGAGAGCTTGCCCTTCACGTCCTTCGCCGTGAAGCCCTTGGCGTCCGTGGGCACGATGAAGCCGCGGATGGACTTGCCGTCCTCGTCGCCGTCCTCGGTCTTCGCCCAGACGATCGCGGCGTGCGCCGTCGTCCCGCTCGTGATCCACATCTTGGCGCCGTTCAGGATCCAGCTGCCATCCTTCTGCTTGCGCGCGCGGGTGATCATGCCCGCAGGGTTCGAGCCGTAATCAGGCTCGGTGAGCCCGAAGCAGCCGATGACCTCGCCGGTCGCCATCTTCGGCAGCCAGTGCCGCTTCTGCTCCTCGGAGCCGAAGGCGTAGACGGGATACATCACCAGCGCGCCCTGCACCGACGCGAACGAGCGGATGCCGGAGTCGCCGCGCTCGAGCTCCTGCATGATGAGTCCGTACATCACGTTGTTGAGGCCGGCGCAGCCGTACTCCTCGGGAAGGTTCGCGCCGAAGTAGCCGTTGGCGCCCATCTCGCCGATGAGTTCCGCGGGGAACCGGCCCTCGACGTAGCAGTCGCCGATGATCGGGAGGACCTTCTCGTCCACGAAGGCGCGCACGGACTCGCGGACGGCGCGCTCCTCTTCCGTGAGGCCGGCGTCGATGTTGAACAGGTCGCCGTCGCGCGCGCGGAGCTGCGGGGAGGCGAGGAATGAGGCGGTGTCGATGGAGGTCATGCGGACTTTTCCCGGGTTTTTGCGGCTGAGGGGGACACCGGGAATCTAACAGTCAGGGCTGTGTGGAGTCGCCCCTGGGGATGAGGCGCAGCGCCAGGGAATCTCCGGCCGGCTTGTGAAAGAGCAGCTGGTCACCCAGGCGCACGGTCACGATCATCTGGCTGCGCGACCAGAGGTGGTGGTCCTTGATGAAGGTTGCCATGCGGATCGACCACTGGCTCATGATCCAGTGCCCCGTGCCGAGCCGCTCGAAGAGCACGTAGCCACCGGTGCCCAGTACGCGATGCCGCACGGGCGGGTTCAGGTAGCCGAACTCGATCTGCCGCAGCAGATACGTCGTCGAGTCGAGCCAGAAGGTACCGACGATCCCGGTGACGCGCGGCGACCGCATCGGCTCGAACCGCACGCCGATCATCCCATTCGGTGTCGAGTCACGCTCGGCGACGCGGAAACAGTGCGTCATGACGAATCGCTCGTCGAGCAGGACGTGCGCGTTCGGCGCGTAGTACGTCGTGATCGAGTCGGAGTTGCGGCGGATGTAGCCGTGTTCGAAGAGCGAATCGTAGTGTGCGCGCGGGAACTCGGCGTCGACCGGCACGAACCGTATCGTCGAGTCCTGCACGATCGTCCCGCCGCCGGGTGTGGCGGGCCCCTGGAACTCGAGCGTGCGTACCGTGAGCGACGAGTCGCGCTCGGTGAGTGCGGTCGCCTGGAGCGCGGTGCGCGCCTGCTCCCAGAGTTGCCACGCCGCCGCGTCGGCACGCTCCCCGCAGACGCGTGATTCGCGGACCGTCACTGCGGCGAGCGTCAACGGCTGGTCCTCGAGCACGATGCGGATGTCGCGCGTCGCACCGACCCCGACGAACACGGGGGGAGCATGCACGGGGCGAAAACCCGGGCGCAGCACGCGGACGTTCACGGTGTCCGGCGCGGCGAGCCGCAGGTGGAACGTGCCTCGCGCGGAGGTCAGCACGCGCATCGGCTGTGGCTGGGAGCGCAAGCGGATCTCCACCAGCACGCCGCGCGCCGGCGTGGTGGAGTCGGCCTGCATGACCGTCCCGCCGAATATCTGCGCGCGAACATCCATGGGCGCACTTGAGGCGAGGGCCAGCAGGGCTGCGAGGGATGTGAGACGCATCATCCACCAGACCCCTGACCTGCCGCGATGGTCACCCGCCGCCGGAGTCGGCCATTCTTTGGGCGCGGGGTAAACACTGGATGCGAGGATAATGCACACCACATCCGATGCAGGAGGAAAACCATGCAGCAATCCTCACATCGTCTACTCGTCGCCACCGCGATCATCGCGCTGGCCGCCGCACCCTCAGTCGGCGCGCAGGACGCGCCCCGTCCGTCCCAGCAAGGCAAGGCGGAGACCAAGCCGCAGGTGAAGATCCACGAGGAGACCCCCGGCTTGGCCGCGCGCGCCAAGGTCTCCGGCGAGGAAGCGACCAAGGTCGCGCTCGCGCGTGTCCCCAACGGCCACGTGCAGAACGCCGATTTGGAGGAAGAAGACGGCAAGCTGGTCTACACGTTCGACATCAAGGTGCCGGGCAAGTCCGGATACGAGGAAGTCGAAGTCGATGCCATGATGGGCACGGTGCTGAAGGTCGAACACGAGTCGGCGGCGATGCACGCCGCCGAGAGGGCCAAGGACGACGCCATGCGCGAGACCGAGAAGGCGGCGAAAGCCGTGAAGAAGGAAGTGAAGCCTGACTCGGCCAAGCGCCCCTACACTCCGCCCGCCAAGAAGCCGTGATCGCGGTGACAACCGGGAGGTGACCGAGTCCGCCAGCGGGCGGTCTCGTCAGCAGACCGCCCGCTTGGCACTGGGCGCCGCCCCCACCTCGCGGCACTTCCGTCGGAACTCCGCCCCATGGTCCAACGGCAGCCCGGTCTCGTGCTGCCACTGGTGCACCATCTCGTGCAGCAGCGTCTCCAGTGCGGAAGCGAACCCATCCCGCCGCAGGTGCCGCGCCGAGATCGCGATCTCCCGTTCAGCGCCGTCGCCGCCCGGCGAGTAGTGACCGAGCCGCCGCTGCATCCGGCGCGAGACGCGGATCGGCACCGGCTTGAGCGACGCGCCGAACCGCTCGCCGTTGAAGCGCGTGTGCCACTCGGCCAGCCGCTCGACCATCG
>DATLLD010000088.1:0-12351 GCA_035538035.1 Gemmatimonadaceae bacterium
AACCCGTTGCCGGTGATGGAGCTCGTCGAGGTGATCCGCGGCCTCGCCACCTCCGACGCGACCAACGCGCGCACGATCGAACTGGCGAAGGCGCTCGGCAAGAAGCCCGTCGAGGCGAACGACTTCCCGGGATTCATCGCCAACCGCATCCTGATGCCGATGATCAACGAGGCCTGCTTCGCGCTGATGGAGGGCGTGGGTTCGGCCGAGTCGATCGACCAGGTCATGAAGCTCGGCATGAATCACCCGATGGGCCCGCTGGCGCTCGCCGACTTCATCGGCCTCGACACCTGCGTGGCGATCCTCGACGTGCTGCACGAGGGGCTGGGCGACCCGAAGTACCGCGCCTGCCCGTTGCTCAGGAAGTACGTCGCCGCCGGCTGGTACGGGCGCAAGAGCGGCCGCGGCTTCTACTCGTACGCGACATGATGACCGACCTGCGCCTGCTCACTGAAGAGCAGGTCGCGATACTCGACACCGCCCGCGCCTTCACCGCAGAGCATGTGAAGCCGTTCGCGGCGCAGTGGGATCGCGAGAGCCACTTCGAGCCGTCACTCGTGCGCCACCTGGGCGAGCTGGGCTTTCTCGGCATGGTGCTGCCGACAGAGTACGATGGGCTCGGGCTCGACACGCGCACCTACCTGCTGGCGCTCGAGGAGATCGCGGCCGCGGATGCCTCCGTGGCGGTGATGATGTCGGTGCACAACGCGCTTCCGACGCAGATGCTGAACGAGTTCGGCACGAAGGCGCAGAAGGAGCGCTTCCTCGCGCCGCTCGCGCGCGGCGAGCTGCTCGGCGCGTTCGCGCTCTCGGAACCCGACGCCGGTTCGGACGCCTCGGCCGTACGCTGCCAGGCGCGGCGCGACGGGAACGACTGGATCCTCGACGGCACCAAGGCGTGGGTCACGAGCGGCTCGCATGCCGGCGTGATCATCGCGATGGTGCGCACGGACACGCCGGAGGATCGTCGCAAGTCGAAGGGCATCTCCGCGTTCATCCTGACGCCCGACCTCCCCGGGTTCCACGTCGGGAAGAAGGAAGACAAGATGGGCCTCCGCGCGTCGCCGACGGTGCAGCTCAACTTCGACGGCATGCGCGTGCCGGCGGACCGCATGCTCGGCGAGGAGGGCATGGGCTTCATCTACGCCATGCGCTCGCTCGAGCACGGCCGGCTCGGGATCGCGGCGCAGGCGATCGGCATCGCGCGGGCGGCGTTCGAGGCGGCGCGCGTGTACGCGATGGAGCGCAAGCAGTTCGGCACGCCGATCGCGGAGTTCCAGGGCATCCAGTTCAAGCTCGCCGACATGGCGACGCGCATCACCGCGGCCCGCTCGCTGCTGCATGTGACGGCCGCGGCGAAGGACCGCGGCATCGCGGTGCCCGGCGAGGTCTCGATGTGCAAGCTGTCCGCCAGCGAGACGGCCATGTGGGTCACGACGCAGGCGATCCAGGTGTTCGGCGGCTACGGCTATGTGAAGGAATATCCGGTGGAGAAGTACTTCCGCGACGCGAAGGCGACGGAGATTTACGAAGGCACGTCCGAGGTCCAGCGGATCGTGATCGGGCGCGCGGTGACGAAGGAATAGGCGGCAGGTCTCACATCTCACATCTCACATCTCCCTTCTGACATGAAGATCTTCGATACGATCGCCAAGCTCGGCCATGAGCAGCTCGTCCTCTGCGCCGACGAAGGCGCCGGATATCGCGGCATCATCGCCATCCACGACACCACGCTCGGCCCCGCGCTCGGCGGCACGCGCTTCTGGAACTACGGCAGCGACGAAGAGGCCATCATCGACGCGCTGCGGCTCGCGCGCGGCATGACCTACAAGAACGCGGTCGCGGGCCTCAACCTCGGCGGCGGCAAGTCGGTCATCATCGGCGACAACCGCACGACCAACCGCGAGATGATCTTTCGCGCGCACGGGCGCTTCGTCGAGTCGCTCGGCGGCCGCTACGTGACCGCCGAGGACGTGGGCACGAGCACGGCCGACATGGACTTCGTGCACATGGAGACCGAGTACGTCGCCGGCCTCGCCAACAAGTCCGGCGACCCGTCGCCGGTGACGGCGCACGGCGTCTTCCGCGCCATCGAGGCCTCGGCCAAGCAGAGGTGGGGCTCGTCCTCGCTCGAGGGCAAGACCATCACGGTGCAGGGACTCGGCAACGTCGGCACGTACCTCAGCCGCGAGCTGCACGCCGCTGGCGCCAAGCTCATCGTCACGGACATCCGCCCCGAGCGCGTGAAGCGCGCGGTCGACGAGTTCGGGGCCACGGCCGTCGAGGGCGACGCCATCTACGAGGCCAAGGCCGACCTCTTCGCGCCCTGCGCGCTCGGTGGCATCCTCAACGACCAGACGATTCCCAAGCTCAAGGTCGAGGTCGTCTGCGGCGCTGCCAACAACCAGCTGCTCGAGCCGGAGAAGCACGGCGAGGCGCTCGAGAAGCGCGGCATCCTCTACGGCCCGGACTTCGTCGCCAACGCCGGCGGCGTGATCAATGTCTACAGCGAACTGGCCGGATGGACTCAGGAGCGCGCGCTACGCAAGGCCGACGAGATCTACGACACGGTCCTCGGCATCTACAGGATCGCGAAGGAAGAGGGCATCTTCTCATACGTCGCCGCGGACAAGCTGGCCGAGCGTCGCATCGCCGCGGTGCACGGGCTCGTGCGCACGTGGCCGCAGTGGCCGAACAAGAGCTGATTCGAACTACAGGTGGCAGGTAGCGGGTGGCAGGTGTGAGGGTCGACGTGAAATTCTGGAGCTGACGATGTCTACGAAAGAGCGCATTCCGATTGCATCCGACCACGCGGGCTACGAGCTCAAGCAGCATCTGGGCGCGGCGCTCGAGAAGCTGGGATATGAGGTGGAGGATCTCGGCACGCATTCGCCGGCCTCCACCGACTATGCCGATTTCGCACACCCGCTTGCCGAGAAGGTCGAGCACGGCGAGGTGAAGCGCGGGGTGCTGCTCTGCGGCACCGGGCTCGGCATGTCGTACGCGGCCAACCGCCACCACGGCGTCCGCGCCGCGGTGGTCTGGTCGCCCGAGATCGCCGAGCTCTCGCGCAAGCACAACGACTCCAACGTGCTGGTGCTGCCGGCGCGGTTCATCAGCGAGGAGGACGGCGTGCAGATCCTCAAGACTTGGCTCGAGACGGAGTTCGAGGGCGGGCGCCACGAACGGCGCGTACAGAAGATCGAGACGGAGGAGTCATGAAGCCAGGCTGGCACAACTGGGACCGCCGGCTGCCCGGCGTAGAACTGCTCGGCACGGACCCCGAGATCGCGGCGCTGATCGCCGAGGAGTCGGCGCGGCAGAGCGAAGGTCTTGAACTGATCGCCAGCGAGAACTTCGTGTCGCCGGCGGTACTCGAGGCCATGGGCTCGACGCTCACGAACAAGTACGCCGAAGGCCTTCCGGGCAAGCGTTACTACGGCGGCTGCGAGGTGGTGGACAAGGTCGAGCAACTCGCGATCGACCGCGCCAAGCAGCTTTTCGGCGCGGACCACGCCAACGTGCAGCCGCACTCGGGCGCGACGGCCAACGCGGCCGTGTACCTCGCGTTCCTCAAGCCGGGCGACACGGTGATGGGGCTCGACCTCTCGCAGGGCGGGCATCTCACGCACGGCTCGCCGGTGAACTTCTCGGGCATCAACTACCGCGCCGTCCACTATGGCGTGGACGACCAGGGCATCATCGACTACGCGGCCATGCGCGAGCTGGCGCGGCGTGAGAAGCCCAAGCTGATCATCGCCGGCTACAGCGCCTACTCGCGCGTGCTCGAGTACGAGGAGTTCGCGGCTGCGGCGGCGGAGGTCGGCGCGATCTTCATGGTGGACATGGCGCACTTCGCCGGCCTTGCCGCCACCGGCGTCTACCCGTCGCCGATCCCCTTTGCCGACGTCGTCACGACGACCACGCACAAGACGCTGCGCGGCCCGCGCGGCGGGTTGATCCTCTGCAAGGCGCAGCACGCCAAGGTCATCGACAAGGCGATGTTCCCCGGCACGCAGGGCGGGCCGCTCGAGCACGTGATCGCCGCCAAGGCGGTCTCGTTCAAGGAGGCGCTCGACCCCAGCTTCGCCGTCTACTGCCGTCAGGTGGTGGCCAACGCGCGCGCCCTCGCCGCGGAGTTGATGACCCGCGGCATCACGATCGTCTCGGGCGGCACCGACAACCATCTCATGCTGGCCGACCTGCGCTCGCGCGACATCGCGCTCACCGGCAAGGTGGCGGAGAAGGCGCTCGACCGCGCGCAGATCACGGTCAACAAGAACACCGTGCCCCGCGAGACGCAGTCGCCGTTCGTCACGAGCGGCATCCGCATCGGCACGCCGGCCGTCACCACGCGCGGCATGCGCGAGCACGAGATGGTGCGCATCGCCGAGCTGATCGACATGGTGCTCCACGCGCCCGAAAACGCGGCTATCACGAAGGAAGTGCGCGCCGGCGTGAGGGAGTTGACGGACGCCTTTCCGCTGTATGTTTGAGGCTGCTGGAAGGGAGGTGGGGAACTCCCACCTCCCTCCCGCCACCTCCGACCTGTAGTCACCGTGGCCGAACTCGCTTTCAAAGATGGCGTGATGGACCGGATCAGGCTGCGCGAGTCGCGATACGACGAGCGCGCCTACCTGTTCGTGCTCGCCGCCCTCGAGTTCTGCCAGCAGCGCCTCCCGGAGCGACGGCATCTCACCGGCCGCGAGCTGGCCGAGGCGTCGCGCGACCTCGCGCTCGTGCGCTACGGCGTGCTGGCGCGCACGGTGCTCGAGCACTGGGGTGTCCGCGGGTCGGCAGACCTCGGCGAGATCGTCTTCACGCTCGTCGAGCTGGGCCTGCTCATGAGCCAGCCGTCGGACTCGAAGGAGGACTTCGTGGATGTGTTCGACTTCCACGAGGCGTTCGACCGCGACTATCCCTGGAACTCGGTCCCCGCGGCGTAGTCGTCCCTCCACACGGGAGCCCGCCGTGAACGTGCGCGTCGTCACAGCTGAGCAGGGGATGGCGCGCGAGGCAGCCGCCATTGCCGCCGGCACGGAGTCCTACGCGCTGATGCGCGCCGCCGGCCGCAACACCGCGGCCGCGCTGATCCGTCGCTTTCCGGACGTCCGCTCTGCCGGCGCCGTGGTCTTTGCCGGCACCGGCAACAATGGGGGCGATGCGTGGGTCGTCGCGGGCTCGCTCGCGCGCGCCGGCTGCCCCGTGAGCGTCGAGTCGCTCGGCGAGCCCAAGTCGGAGGACGCGCGCCACGCGCGTGACGACGCCCAACCGATGCTCGATGTCGTGAGCCGCGCAGAGCGCCCCGCGCTCGTGATCGACGGCTTGCTCGGCACCGGCGTGAAGGGCGACGCCAGCGGCGCCGCGGCCGAGGCGGTGGTGCGCATCCGCGACCGCCGTGCGCGCGGAGCGGTCGTCGTGTCGCTGGATGTGCCGAGCGGACTGGACTCGACGACGGGCGCCGGCGGCGTGGTCGTGCGCGCGGACCTCACCTGCACCTACGGCACCGTCAAGCGCGGGCTCTTGTTGCGGCGCGACGAGGCCGGCGAGATCCTCGTCGTCGACATCGGCCTGGGCGCTCATGCGACCCTCAGTGACGGCGCGCCGATGCTGGTGGACGAGGCGTGGGTGCGCGAGTCCGTGCCGCCGATCCCGAGCGACGCACACAAGGGCGTGCGGCGGCGGCTGGCGATCGTCGGCGGCGGCGACGGCATGGCCGGCGCGCCGATGCTCGCGGCGCGCGGCGCGCTCCGCAGCGGCATTGGCATGGTGCAACTGCTGGTGGCGAACGTGAACGTGCCCGTGGTGCAGTCCGCGCTTCCGGAGACGATGGCCGCGCGCTGGCCCGTGACGGCGGAGGACCAGGACCGCGTGCTTGGCTGGGCGCACGTGATGCTGCTGGGGCCCGGACTCGGACGCACGGCGATGACGCGCGCACTGGTGGAGCGGCTGTTGGTTTCGTGGCGCGGGCCGGTGGTGCTCGACGCCGACGCGCTCAACGTGTTTGCCGGTGAGCCTCGGCAGCTCGGCTCTCTGTTGGGTGCACGCCGTGCGATCGTCACGCCGCATCCGGTGGAGGCGGCGCGACTGCTCCGCATGGAGCCGCAGGAAGTGATCGAGCGTCGGTTCGAGGTGGGCGCGGAACTCGCGAAGACCCTCGGCGCGACCGTGCTGCTGAAGGGTCCGCCATCCGTGATAAGCACGCCCGACGGCCGCGTGGCCGTGAGCGCGAGCGGCTCGCCGACGCTGGGCACCGCCGGCAGCGGGGACGTGCTGGGGGGGATCGTGGCGACGCTGCTGGCGCAGACGCTCGACCCGTTCGCGGCGGCGACCAGCGGCGCGTGGGTGCACGGGCGCGCGGGCGAGATCGCGGCCCACGGCGGGTCGGTGCGCGGGTCTTCGCTTGAGGACGTGGTGATGGCGCTGCGGCAGGCGTGGGCGCTCGACGGGCCGCGGATGGAGTCGCCGGTGTTGGGGATGCTGCCGGCCGTGGGGCATCAGCGATGAGCCGTCATGTGACGATGGGTCCCGGGCGCGAGTTCGATGCCGTGCGGGCGCTGCTGGAGCAGTGGGGGCCCGCCGCGGTCGGGATCGGCGACGACGGTGCCGTGCTGGATGTGCCCGCGGGCTCGCGGCTCGTGGTCAGCACGGACACGACTGTCGAGGGCGTGCACTTCCGTGAGGACTGGCTCGCGCCCGAGGAGGTCGGCTGGCGCGCGGCGATGGCAGCGCTGAGCGACCTCGCCGCGATGGGCTCCACGCCGCTCGGCGCGCTGCTCGCGCTCACCGTGCCCGACCGTTGGCGTGGGCGGCTCGGCGAACTGGCGAAGGGGCTGGGCGAGGCCGCGGTGAAGTCACGCGCGCCGATCGTCGGGGGCGACGTGACGGTCGGCGACCGGCTCGCGCTCGCGATCACCGTGCTGGGGCACGCGCCGCATCCGCTCACGCGCGGCGGAGCGCGGCCGGGCGACACGCTCTACGTCACCGGGGCGCTCGGCGGGCCCGGCGCGGCGCTCGCGGCGTGGGAACTGGGTCGCGCGCCGCATCCCGCCGACCGCGCGCGCTTCGCACGACCCGAGGCGCGCATCACGGCGGGCGAGTGGATGGCGGCGCACGGCGCGCATGCGGCGATCGATCTCTCGGATGGGCTCGGCGGCGACGCGGCCCACCTTGCCGCGGCGAGCGGCGTCCGCTGCGTGGTGGAGTTCGAGCGCATCCCGCTGCATGGGCATGTGAACGTTGCTGACGCGCTGGCGAGCGGCGAGGAGTACGAGTTGCTGGTCGCCGCGCCTGTGCTGGACGTGGACGCGTTCCGCGCCGCGACCGGCGGGCTGGCGCTCACGGCCATCGGGCGCGTGGAGGACGGTAGCGGAGTACAGGGCGTGCAGCACGGCAAGAGGGTGACAGTGCCGGGTGCGCACGACCATTTTGCGAGCACATGATTCGCGCCTTCTTCGTCCTGATCAACCTGCTCGTGATGACGCCGATCTTCGGCGGCGCGGTGCTGATCGCCGCGCTCTTTCGCGTGCGTGACCGGCCGGGCTCGGTCTACGACTGGTCGCCGCGGCTCTGGGGCAAGACGCACTTGTGGGTCGGCGGCGTGCGCATCGTCGAGCATGGCGCCGAGAACAAGCGCGGCACCAAGCACATCTTCGTCGCGAACCACCTTGGCAACTTCGACGTGTTCGCACTGGCGTCGCAGCTGCGGTGGATGAAGTTCGTGGCCAAGGCCGAGCTGTTCAAGGTGCCGATCATGGGCCCGGCGATGCTGAAGGCGGGGATGATCCCGATCGAGCGCGCCAACCGCAAGGCGGCGTTCTCGTCGTACACTGTGGCGACGCAGCGCATCGAGGCCGGCGCGTCGGTGGCCGTGTATCCCGAGGGCACGCGCGGCAGCGACTACCCATTGCGCCCGTTCAAGAAGGGGCCGTTCGTGCTCGCCATCCAGTCGCAGGCGCCGATCATCCCGGTGCTGATCCACGGCGCGCTCGACGTGCAGCGCAAGGGCGAGTTCAAGGTGCGGCCGGGCACCATCAACATGCACTACCTGCCGGCCATCCCGACTGCCGGACTCACGTACGAGCAGCGCGACGACCTCGCGCGGCAGACGTACGAAGCGATGGCCGCGTGCCTGCTGCGCGAGTATGGCGTGGCGTCGCCGACGTACCGCAGCTGATAGATTCCACCCGCACGTTCCTTCCCCAAAAACACAGACGAATCCCATGTCCGTCATCATCGCCATCCAGGCTCGTGAGATCCTAGACTCCCGCGGCAATCCCACCGTCGAGGCCGATGTGATCCTCGAGGATGGCACCTATGGCCGCGCGGCGGTGCCGAGCGGCGCGTCGACCGGCGAGCACGAGGCCAACGAGCTGCGCGACAATGACGCGAAGCGTTATGGCGGCAAGGGCGTGCGGAAGGCGGTGAACAGCGTGACGAAGCTGATCGAGCCCGAGCTGATTGGCCTCGACGTGACGGAGCAGGTGATGCTCGACCGCGCGATGATCGAACTGGACGGCACGAAGACCAAGTCCAAGCTGGGCGCCAACGCGATGCTGGCCGTGTCGATGGCCGCCGCGCGCGCGGCCGCCGCGACGGTGGACCTGCCGCTGCACCGCTACCTCGGCGGCCCGATGGCGCGCACGCTCCCCGTGCCGATGATGAACATCCTCAACGGCGGCGCGCACGCGACCAATACGGTGGACTTCCAGGAGTACATGGTGGTGCCGGTCGGCGCCGCGAGCTTCTCCGAGGCGTTGCGCATGGGCACGGAGGTGTTCCACTCGCTCAAGAAGGTGCTGGTGAAGCGGAAGCTCTCGACGGGCGTGGGTGACGAGGGCGGCTTCGCGCCGGACCTCAAGAGCGACGAGGAGGCGCTGGCGATGGTGGTGGAGGCGATCGAGGGCGCGGGGTATGCACCGGGCACCCAGGTCGCGATCGCGCTCGACTGTGCGGCGAGCGAGCTCTACACCAAGGGCAAGTACACCTTCAAGAAGAGCGGCGCGGGCACGAAGAGCGCGGAGCAGATGATCGAGCTCTACGCCAAGTGGCTGTCCAAGTACCCGATCGTGTCGATCGAGGACGGTCTGGCCGAGAGCGACTGGACCGGCTGGGGCGCGCTGACCGAGGCGCTCGGCGACCGCTGCCAGCTCGTGGGCGACGACCTGTTCGTGACGAACACGGAGTTCCTGGCGCGCGGCATCGAGGAGGATGTGGCGAACGCGATCCTCGTGAAGGTCAACCAGATCGGCACGCTGACGGAGACGCTCGAAGCGATCGAGATGGCGGGTCGCAACGGGTACCGCTCGATCATCTCGCATCGCTCGGGTGAGACCGAGGACACGTTCATCGCGGACCTCGCGGTGGCGACGAACGCGGGGCAGATCAAGACCGGCTCGGCGAGCCGCACGGACCGCGTGGCCAAGTACAACCAGTTGCTGCGGATCGAGGCCGAGTTGGGCGCGACGGCGGAGTATCCGGGCGGGGCGATCTACGGGATCGAAGGGTGATGGATCGCGGCGCAGTGCGGCGCGCTGGATGCGGCGCGGTCGGCCGGGTGGCGCCGACCTTCTGGGCTGCCGGGATAGCCTCCTCCGCGATGCTCCGGCGTAACGGACATCCCGATGTCCGTTAAGCCGCGGCGCGCCGCTCCCGCCAAGGTCCCCGTCAAGAAAGTCGAGGGGAAGCGCATCGTCGGACGCGTCGTCGTCGCGGCGATGGCGCTCAGCGTGATCGCCTTCGCCGTGCAGGGCGGGGAATACGGCACCACCGACCTGCTCCGCCAGCGTCGCACCATCGCGCGCGAGAAGGCGAAGGTGGACTCGCTCGAACAGTCGATAGCGCGGCTGCAGGCGCGCAAGAAGGCCGTGGAGGGTGATCCGCTCGTCCAGGAGCGGATCGCCCGCGAGGAGTTCGGCATGGTGAAGGGCGATCGCGAGCTGCTCTACCGGTTCACGGATTCGCTGCCGGAGACTCCGCGCACGCCCTGATGCGAGGCATCCGCGACAGAGTGCGATTGCCGCGTTTCATACCTTGACTCCAGCCTCGCGCGGCCTATCTTACCTGCACTGACGCGGGGTGGAGCAGCCTGGTAGCTCGTCGGGCTCATAACCCGAAGGTCGCGGGTTCAAATCCCGCCCCCGCTACTGAGATTTTCGTGATGCGTCAGCAATCGTCAGGGCGCCCCGGCAACGGGGCGCCCTGATGTTTTGTGGGGGTCTGGCGGGCGCGACGGTTTGCCCGACGGCCGGGGTTGGAAGCGGGATTCGCGCCGCTTATCTTAGGTGTCTGTTGTGGCTGGGTAGCTCAGCTGGTTAGAGCACGGCACTCATAATGCCGGGGTCGCGGGTTCGAGTCCCGCCCCAGCTATCGTTGTTCGATTGCTCGACAATCAACGGCTTGCCCGGGAATCTTCCCGGGCAAGCCGTTGGCGTTTGTTGCGACGACCGCGCCATGATTTCAGACAGCGGGTGGCGCAGCGACCCGTGGAAGGAAGCGGCACAGGCAGTAGGTGAACGCCTGAAGTGCACTGCTGGGGGTCGCATGTTCCTCGCGGTGACTCGACAACAGCGCGAAGTCGTCCCCGAACTCGTCGTGCAATGCGACCGGAGAATATCGGGCCACGTCGAGGCCGCTGCACCGTGTCGGGCCATCCTCGGCGAACGTCGCCACGATCACGTGACCGCCCGGGCGCACGGTGCGGCGGACCTGGTCGACGTATCGAGTGCGATCAGTGGCGTCCGTCAGAAAATGAAACACGGCGCGATCATGCCACACGTCATAGGCGGCGACCGGAAATGTCGCCTCAAGGACATCCGCCGCGCGCCACGTCACCGCCGCGGCAGCCGGGCCCAGCCGCCGCCGTGCGATCTCAAGCGCAGCTTCGGAGAGATCGACAACGGTCAGTTCCCGATACCCAGCCGATATCAAGCCATCGATCAGTGTCGACGCGCCAGCCCCTACGTCGATGATCGCCGCCGTCCGGTCAGGCGCCGCAGATTCGATCAGCTGTCGGGAGAGCCGAGCTTCCGGTTGAAACCAGCTGACTTGGTCAGCTGGTTTCGTGTGGTAAACGTGCTCCCAATGGGCGTGGCGATCCATGCACTCCTCCACTTCCTCTGGTCGGAGGGACGAAACCCCGAGCACGCGATTCCGGCGCGATTGCTCCCTGGCAAGATACTAAAGCCACGGTGGCTCGGCGTTCACGTATCACTACCCTCATCTCTTCGTCCAGACGACAACGACCGCACACGCTGGACTTGGCTTTTCCGGTGGGCGGCCCACGGTATTCTGGGATTCAACGATGACCGGGGCAATTCGCCACTGGATCGGCGCGAACGAGATGTCCGGGTACGCTTCGATCGCCAGCACTTCGCGCACAAGCACAGCGTCGTCGAGTCCCTCGAGTCCGCCTGGGAAGAACGCCCCATTGAGGTAGACCGCGATGGCTGAACAGTATGCATTCGCAAGGCGGCGGCCGTAGATCTCGGTTGGGCTCCGATAGCTGAATCCTCGAGCCGAACGCAGGACGTCTGCTGTATGCAATGCATTCTGGAGCGCCGAACTGCCGGGCAGGAACGCGGTGCCGAACGAGGAGCGTTGGCGACGAAGTACGTCGTCGAGGATCCTGCTCTCCCGGCTGGGCCTTCCGACCACCGTCACCGCATCGAGCCGCTGCGGCCGGTCGTCGAGCGTGATTCGCACCACGAGGGGCGGCCCGCCCGCGGTCGCGTCGATCAGCGTCGTCCGAGGCTCAAGGCCGAGGGCGCGTACCTCAACGGGCCACGTTCCGAGGGGAAGGTCGGTCATGCGGAATGTCCCTTCACTCACCGGTACATCGCGCATCAGCGTCGCGATGGCCGCGCGACCCGCCTTCACGGGCTTTCTGCCCCGGCTCACGACGTAACCGCGAAGGCTTGCATCGCCGCGCACAATCGCGGAATCGGCGAGCCGGAAATCCTGTCGGGCGACGCCCTCCTCCGGCACCGTGATCCGCGCGACGATCTCCCGCGCACCAGGTGAAGTGATGCGAAGACCGAGTGGCGCGTCCACCGGGAGCCCGCAGAGACGGTAGGCGCCGTCAGCGTCAGTCGTCGCGCGCACCTGTTGCACCATGGTGCGAAAGTCTCCGGAGTCGAGCGCGATGGCGTTCCACGTGACCTCGACGATGGCCTTGCCGAGCAAATGACCACCCGCGGCATCACGCACAAGACCGCCGAGCATGCCGTTGGGCGAGCTCGTGGTGCTGTCGTCGATGCCAATGCCACACTTCAACGCCAGAACGCCGGCGCCGGATGGCACGCCGAGATCGATCGTCACCAGCGTGTCGCCAGCAAGGACGAACTCCAGCAG
>DATLLD010000089.1:0-3619 GCA_035538035.1 Gemmatimonadaceae bacterium
TCTTGCAGTGCCGGTAGGTGTCGCGCACGAACTCGGCTGATTGCCCGTCGCCCCGCAGGAAGTCGATTCCGTCCTTGCCGTCGGGCAGCACGAGCGCGTCGAACACGACGGAAGGCGAGTTCTCGAGCGAACCATCGGCCATGTGCACGGTGCCGCCGGATGCGGTGAAGCGTCCGATCCTCGGGCCGATGAATCGCGCGACCGCGCCGGCGTCCGTGAGTGCGTCGCGGACGGTGTTCAGCGACGTGGCGTCGACGCCGTCGGCGACGAGCATGGCGACCTGCCGGGTGCTGATGCCTCCGTCGCCCGGGCGCGCCGTGAGCGAGAGCGCAGGTGATTCGGTGACCTCGGGCTTGGGCACCACCTTGATCGCTCGCGGGAGCGGCTCGGGCAGGTCCATGCCGAGGCCGGAGGCGACCGCCACCGCGAGGTCGTCACTGACGTTGCGCAGGCTCGCGACCATCCGCCGCCGCACCGCGGCCACGGTCACCTTCGAAAGTTCGAAGCGGAAGGCGGCCTCGATGTGCCGCTGCTCCGCCGGCGTCTGGCTCTCGTAGAAGAGCCGCGCCTGCAGGTAATGCTCGGCGAACCGCTCCGCCTTGCCGCGCAACTTGTCGCCCTCGACCGGCTGCTGGAACGAGGTGAAGCCGTCGGTGGCGCCGGCCTGGAACGGACAGCCGCCGCCGAGCGAGTTGGGCTCGTACGCCACGCCGCCGCGCGCGATCGCCTGCCGATGCATGCCGTCGCGCTGGTTGTTGTGCACCTGCGAGAGCGGCGCGTTGATGGGGATCTCGTGGAAGTTCGGGCCCCCGAGCCGAGAGATCTGGGTGTCGATGTACGAGTGGATGCGGCCGCCGAGCAGAGGGTCGTTCGTGAAGTCGATGCCCGGGATCACGTGGGCGACGCAGAACGCGACCTGCTCCGTCTCGGCGAAGAAGTTGTCGGGATTGCGGTCGAGCACCATGCGGCCGATCGGCCGCACGGGGACGAGTTCCTCGGGGATGATCTTGGTCGCGTCGAGGATGTCGAACGAGTAGCGCTCGGCGTCCGCCTCGGTGAACACCTGGATGCCGAACTCCCACTCGGGGAACTGCCCTGCCTCGATCGCCTCCCACAGGTCCCGCCGGTGGTAGTCAGGGTCGGCGCCGGAGATCTTCACGGCCTCGTCCCACGCGAGCGAGTGCGTGCCGAGCTTCGGCGACCAGTGGAACTTCACGAAGCTCGACTCGCCCTTGGCGTTGACGAAGCGGTACGAGTGCACGCCGAAACCCTGCATCATCCGGTAGCTGCGCGGGATCGCCCGGTCTGACATCACCCACAGGATCATGTGCGTGGACTCCGGCAGCAGCGAGATGAAGTCCCAGAAGGTGTCGTGCGCCGACGCCGCCTGCGGCATGCCATGATGTGGCTCGGGCTTCACCGCGTGGATCACGTCGGGGAACTTGATCGCGTCCTGGATGAAGAAGACCGGGATGTTGTTCCCGACGAGGTCCCAGTTGCCCTCGTCCGTGTAGAACTTGACCGCGAAGCCGCGCACGTCGCGGGCGGTGTCCTTGGAGCCGCGCTCGCCGGCGACGGTCGAGAACCGTACGAAGACGGGAGTGCGCTTGCCCGCCTCGGAGAATGGCGCCGCGCGCGTGAGGTCGCCGAGCGACTCGTACGCCTCGAAGTGCCCATGCGCGCCCGAGCCGCGCGCGTGGACGATCCGCTCCGGGATGCGCTCATGGTCGAAGTGCGTGATCTTCTCGCGGAGGATGAAATCCTCGAGCAGCGTCGGCCCGCGCAGGCCTGCCCGCAGCGAGCTCTGGTTGTCGGCGACGGCGACGCCCTGGTTGGTGGTCAGCGCGCGGCCGGTCGAATCCACGCGTACGCGCTCGAGCGTGCCGCTCATCGCCGACTCGCCGGGGGGCGCGGCATCGCCCGTCTTGGGCGTCGTGTTCTCCTCCGAGCGCGTGCTCGCGGTGGTCGCGGCACCGGCCGGCTTTGAGATCGCTCCGGGCCGCGGGTCGCGCACGGCGTCACCGTACTCGCGCGGCGTGTTCTCGTTGAACGGCTTCGCCACCGCGAGTCGCTCGAGGTCGACGGATGTCCCGGCAACCGGGTTGGTGGTCTTCGGCTGCTTCGAGCGCGCCTGCTTCGCCGGCGCCTTGTCCTTTCCGCTGCGCTTGTTCATGGCTCGGTCCTTCGAGGGTGACGCGTAGTACCCCATGCCTTCGCGCTCAGGTTCTCCGTGGCGAGCTCGACACAGCGGTGGCGAGAGCGCATCGCCGCACACTTTGTGCACAAAGCGGGGTACCACAACCATGCGCCCATACTACAAGGGCCCCGCGCCGGCGCTCGCGTCCGCCGTCGCACGTGCCATCGTTCGCGTCGCCATCGCAGTCACGCTCGCTGCGCTCGTCGCCGCTCCCCGGCTCGACGCGCAGTCGTTCGGCCGCAACAAGGTCCGCTACGACAACTTCGATTTCCGTGCGCTCGCCAGCGAACACTTCGATGTGCACTACTATCCCGCCGAGTCGCTCGCGGCATCGGATGCGGCGCGCATGGCCGAGCGCTGGTACGCGAGGCACAGCGCGATGCTGCTGTTCGAGTCCGGCCGCAGCCCGCTGATCTTCTACGCCGACCACGCCGACTTCCAGCAGACGAACGTCATCGGCGGGTTCATCGGCGAGGGCACGGGCGGCGTCACCGAGGGCTCGCGCGAGCGAGTGATCATGCCATTCACCGGCGCGTACGCCGAGACGGACCACGTGCTCGGCCATGAGATCGTGCACGTGTACCAGTACCGCATCGCGAAGGACATGCCGAACGGGCTCCGCAGCATCGCCGGCATCCCGCTCTGGCTGATCGAGGGCATGGCGGAGTACATGAGCCTCGGCCGCAACGACCCGAACACCGCGATGTGGCTGCGCGACGCGCTGCGCCGCGACGACCTGCCGACGCTCGACCAGCTCACGAACGACCCGCGCTACTTCCCATACCGCTACGGCCAGGCGCTCTGGGCATACATCGGCGGGCGCTGGGGCGATGCCACCGTCAACCAGCTCTTCCGTGCGGCGCTCGAGCGCGTGCTCGCGGTGGTCGCGGCACCGGCCGGCTTTGAGGTCGCTCCGGGGCGCGGGTCGCGCACGGCGTCACCGTACTCGCGCGGCGTGTTCTCGTTGAACGGCTTCGCCGCCGCGAGTCGCTCGAGGTCGACGGATGTCCCGGCAACCGGGTTGGTGGTCTTCGGCTGCTTCGAGCGCGCGTGCTTCGCCGGCGCCTTGTCCTTTCCGCTGCGCTTGTTCATGGCTCGGTCCTTCGAGGGTGGCGCGTAGTACCCCATGCCTTCCCGCTCAGGTTCTCCGTGGCGCGCTCGACACAGAGGTGGCGGGAACGCATCGCCACACACTTTGTGCACAAAGCGGGGTACCACAACCATGCGCCCATACCACAAGGGCCCCGCGCCGGCGCTCGCGTCCGCCGTCGCACGTGCCATCGTCCGCGTCGCCATCGCAGTCACGCTCGCTGCGCTCGTCGCCGCTCCCCGGCTCGACGCGCAGTCGTTCGGCCGCAACAAGGTCCGCTACGACAACTTCGATTTCCGTGCGCTCGCCAGCGAACACTTCGATGTGCACTA
>DATLLD010000090.1:0-2638 GCA_035538035.1 Gemmatimonadaceae bacterium
GTCGCGTCCGGCCCGCCGTCGCTGCGCTGCATGCGCAGCGCCTCGATCAGTCGCACCGCGGCGCCGACGTTGGTGTCGAGCGCGGCGATGGGGTCGTCCCCCGCCGCCGGCACGTACGAGATGCCGGCGAGGTGGAAGATGGCGTCCGGCCGTTCGCGCTCGAGCAGCGCGCCGACCGTCCGGCGGTCCGTGCCGGGCCGCAGGTTGATGGCGCGCCAGTGCATCCTCATGAGCTCGGACGCGTCCATGATGCCCGGCTCCGGCGCCAAGCCGAGCGTGGTGCCGGTGACGCTCCAGCCCTCACGCAGCAATGCGCGGCAGAGCCACTGGCCCACGAATCCACCCGCGCCGGTGACGAGGGCCTTCATCTCACTTGGACGCCTGGAGGGCGCGGTGCCGTGCGAGGTCGGCATCCACCATCATCCGCACCAGCTCGCGGAACCGCACCAGTGGCTCCCACTGCAGCTCGCGTCGCGCCTTCGACGCGTCCGCGACGAGCAGCTCGACCTCGGCCGGCCGGTTGAAGCGGGGGTCGAGCTTCACGTGGCTCTCCCAGTCGAGGTCCTGGTACCCGAAGGCCTCCTGCACGAGCTGCCGCACGCTCCACGTCTCGCCGGTGCCGATCACGAAGTCGTCAGGCGCGTCGGGCTGCAGCATGCGCCACATGGCGTCCACATAGTCGCCTGCAAAGCCCCAGTCTCGGCGCGAGTCGAGGTTGCCGAGCCGCACCTCGGTCGCGAGGCCGAGCTTGATGCGCGCCACCGCGTCCGTGACCTTGCGCGTGACGAACTCGAGGCCGCGCCGCGGCGACTCGTGGTTGAACAGGATGCCGCTCACCGCGTACACGCCGAATGACTCGCGGTAGTTGACGGTGATCCAGTGGCCGTAGGCCTTGGCGACGCCGTAGGGCGAGCGCGGATAGAACGGGGTCGACTCGCGCTGCGGCGTCTCGACGACCTGGCCGAACATTTCGGAGGAGGACGCCTGGTAGAAGCGGGCCTTGGGCACCACGCGGCGCATCGCCTCGAGCATGCGCGTGACGCCGAGCGCGGTGAACTCTCCCGTCAGCACCGGCTGCGTCCACGAAGTGGCGACGAAGGACTGCGCGGCGAGGTTGTAGATCTCGTCCGGGCTCACCTCGCCCATGGCGTCGACGAGCGAGGTCTGGTCGAGCAGGTCGGCGGACACGAGCTCGATGCGGTCGACGAGGTGGGCGATGCGCTCGTACGGCGTGGTCGAGGAGCGTCGCACGATGCCGACGACGCGGTATCCCTTGGCGAGCAGGAACTCCGCGAGGTACGAACCGTCCTGCCCGGTGATCCCGGTGATCAGCGCGGTCTTGGACAAGAGGTGGGAGGTGAGAGGTGAGAGGTGGCGCCCTTCGCACGAACGGGGAGAGCGCTCACGCGCTCTCCCCGTCGGCTACTGCAGTGTCACGGGACGCTTTAGACCGCGGCCGCCGTGCCGCGCGGCGCGCGCTGGATCTTGCCGGCGTTGAGGCAACGGGTGCAGACCTTGATCTTGATGATCTTGCTGTCCTCGACGATGCGGGCGACCTGGAGGTTGGGCTTCCAGGTGCGGCGCGTGGAGTTGTTGGCGTGCGAACGGTTGTTGCCGAACGCGACACCCTTGTCGCAGACGTAGCAGCGATTGCGCTGGATGGCCATTGGATCAGCCCTCGATGATTTCGATCCGCGCCATATCCGCCCCGTCACCCTTGCGGTGGCCGGTCTTCAGGATGCGCGTGTACCCACCGGCCCGCTTCGCGTTCTTCGGGCCGACTTCCTGGAACAGCTTGTCGGCGGCTGCACGCTTCTGCACGTGCACGCCGGCGAGGCGACGGGCGTGGAGCGTGCCCGACTTGGCCTTCGTGATCAGCTTCTCGACGAAGGGCCGAAGCTCCTTCGCCTTGGCTTCGGTCGTTTCGATCGCGCCCTGCTCGATGAGCGAGGTCGCGAGGTTGCGAAGCAGCGCGAGGCGCTGCTCTGAGGTGCGGCGGAGACTCCGGCCGGCCTTGCGGTGACGCATCGGGTCCTACTCCTCTTCGTCGTCGGGAGCGTTCGCGGCGGCGCGGCTCGGCGGCGTGCCCATGTCGGCAATGCGCACACCGTCCGTCGACTCCTCGAACTTCATCCCGAAATTGAGTCCTTCCTTCTCGAGGAGGTCGGCGATCTCCTGGAGGGACTTCTTGCCGAAATTCTTGACCTGCAGGATCTGCGTCTCCGTCTGGCGGACCAGGTCGCCCAGCGAACGGATGCTCGAGTTCTTGAGCGAGTTCACGGAACGGACGGAGAGGTGGAGATCGTCGATCGGGGTGCGGAGGAGCTCGGCGAGGCGTGCGGCATCCGAGCTGCCCTCGGCGCCCGGCACCGCGACTGCGGCGGCGGCGTGCGACCCGAAGCTGACGAAGTACTGGAAGTGCGTCTGCGCGAGCGCGGCTGCGTAGCTCACCGCTTCTTCCGGCGAAATTGCGCCGTTGGTTTCGACGATGAGAGTCAGGCGATCGTAGTCTGTACGCTGTCCAACGCGAGTCGCGTCCACGGAGAAGTTCACGCGGCGGACCGGGTTGTAGATCGAGTCGATCCGAACGAGATCGACGGGGAGCGAACGGTCGAGCAGATGCTGATCGGATTCGATG
>DATLLD010000091.1:0-9791 GCA_035538035.1 Gemmatimonadaceae bacterium
GCGCGCATGATCGGCTCGAGCGCGGTCACCAACCCGCTCGCCGGTCGCTGCACGCGCACCGTGCCGTCCACGCGCTCGTGCAGGTACGGCTCGCGGTTGGCGACGACGATCACCTCCTGCCCGCGCAGTTCGTTGCGCAACAGGGCGCGCAGCGTCTCCGACGTCCAGGTCGTCTGCGAACCGTCGCGCGCGTGGTGCGCCGCCTCCATGTCGCGGATCAGCGACCGGAGGTCGTGCATGACGGGGCTGAGCGTCGGGTCGGTCGCGTGGTCGTCGGTGCGGAGCAGGCGCTCACCGCGCAGCATCGCACGCATGGATTGCACCCAGCCGCGCCAGCTGAGCTGCGCGATCAGCACGGTGATGGCGCTGATGGTGACGCCGAGTCCGAGGAAGAGCCAGAGGAGATAACGCCGCGACTCGGCGCTGCGTCGCTCGATGTAGCTGACGTCGTGCACCATGACGAGCGTGGGCGACGCGCCGCCGTCGGTCGAGATCGGCGCAGTCGAGACGTGCAGCGCGCCGCTGGCCCGGCGGAGCAGGGCCGAGTCCGGGTCCGTCACGGCGCCGAGCGCGTCGCAGCGAATGTCGGTGGGGAACGTGCCCGTGGAGATGGGGGCGGCGCCGCTGGACGCCCGATCCGGCGCGTCGGCCGCGGGGCAGAGTCCGACCGCGAAGAGGCGTTCGTCCTCCGTCAGTTGCGTGAGCAGCGCGTGCACGCCGGCCGTGTCGCCGCGCAGGAGCCCCCGCCGCAGCGACTCACGCACGCTCGTCGCGACGAGCTGCGAGCGCAGGTCGAGGTCACGCACGAACCAGCGTTCGGTGAGCCGGTCGACGACCGGCACCAGCGCATACGCGAAGAGCGTCAGCGCGACGAGGAGCGGGACGACGAAGCGCAGCGCGAGCTTCATCCTCCCGCTCCCCGCCGGCCTATGGCGCCACGACGGTCACGCGGCCGGTCATGCCTGCGTGGATCGTGCACGAGTAGTTGAAGACGCCGACGCTGGGGAACGCGCGCTCGTTCGTGCCGGAGGAGTGGTTCGGGATGTTCGCCGGTGTGCCGGCACCCTGGAAGGTGACGTTGTGCGTGACGCCGCTGGCGTTGTTCCACGTGACGATGCCGGCCGGGAGCAGCCGCACCTGGCTGGGCGAGAAGGACGAGAGGCCGAGGGTCACGGTGGCGGCGGCGACGGGCGGCGTGGGCTGCCCCGGGCCGGTGCCGCCATCGTCACTGCTGGACCCGCAGGCACCAAGCGAGAAGAGGGCGAACGAGGCGAGGGTCGCGAGCGCGAATCGGGTAGAGAGGCTGCCCATCGGGTGTGCTCCGTGCGTGGGGGTTCTCCAGTAAGGACCAACGGGGACAAACATGGTGTGGTTCCGCGCGAACCGCGATGCGCGAACGGCGAGAGGGGAGACATGAGAGTGCTCCTCATATCTCCCCCTCGTCGACTGGGTGCGGCCGCCTAGTTCTTCTGGCGTCCGTTGCCCTTCTCGGCCTTCGACTGCACGACACGCCCGCCGGAGCGCGCCACGCGATGCTCACTGGTGCGCTGCGTGCCCTGGCGCGGCTCCGCTCGAGGCGCCGAGCGGGGCTCGGCACGCGGTGCCGCACGGGGTGCCTGCCTCGGCTCCGCACGCGGCGCCGACCGTGGCTCCGCACGAGGTGCCTGACGCGGCTGGTTCGTGGCTACCCTCGAGGGCCGCGTGCGAGCCGGCTGCGTGCGAGCCGGGTTAGTGCGAGCCGGCTGCGTGCGAGCCGGATTCGTGCGAGCCGGATTCGACCGGGCGATGTCCGTGCGAGCCGGCTGTGCGCGATTCGGCTGCGTGCGCGCCGGGGTCGAGCGTGCGATCTCCGTGCGAGCCGGCTGTGCCGTGCGGCGCGAGCGATCCCACGACGGACCCTCGTCACGAGGCTTGGCGACGCGAACCGGTGCGCTCGCGGGAGCACGATTGCCACGATCCCACGACGGACCACCGTTGCCGCGGCCGCGATTACCGCGGTCCGCGTAGCGACGGTCCTCGTACTGGCGACGACGGTCCCACGTCACGCCGCGGTGCACGCGATCGTACCGTCCCACGTTGTGATAGTTCACGCGGCGGTCGACGACGCGACGGTTGATCACGACCGTCGTGTAGTGGCGGTTCACGTAGATGTTGTTGACGACGATGTACGGCCGCGAGCGGCTGTACCACCCGCGCCCACGGCGGTGGTTGTTCCAGCCGTGGTAGTAGACATGGCGCTGGTGCCAGTCCACGTCATACGTGAGCCACACGCCGATCGGGAACGCAACGCTGAACGACCAGCCGCGCTGGTAGACGCCGGCGTGGAAGATCGGGCGATGATAGACCACATACGGGTCGTACACGGGCACGTACACGACGCGCGGACGCGCCGGCACGATGTAGATGGTACGGTCCTCGACCACGACTTCCTGCTCGGCCGTCGTCACGAGGTTGCCCTGCGCTCTCGCCATCGAGCGCAGCTGCTGCACCGAGGCCATCACGTCACCGGGCTGCGACGCATGGGCCTGGCCGAGCGCCGTCGTCCAGTCGATGCGGTCGGCCATGAGGTTGAGCACCGGCGCGTAGTGCGCGACCGCGCGCACGCTGATGTCCCACGGCTGCATGTCGATGTTCGACGTGCCGTTGACGCGCACGTAGCGCGCCGCGAGCTCGACCTGCTCCGGATACGTCGCCGCCACCAGCACCTGCGCGAGGATCGGGTCCGGATAGAGCGCCACAGGCGCCAGCAGGTTGTCGAGCTCCTCGGCCGTGTAGAGATCGCCCGAACCCTGTGACACCTCGGATTCCTGCCCGATGAGCGCCGTCAGCGGCAGCAGCGCAGCCGCCGCCAGCATCAGCATCCATCGGAACGCAACAGGGACTCGCAGTGCCGCTCTCATGGTGTCTCCTTCGATCCCGGCTCAACTCGACGGTGAGCCGGCACTGGTGCGTGGGTCCCACGGGAGTCGCGGAGCGTCGACACGATCCTTCGCGTCTTACTCGCGAGGACGATGCGAAGTTCCCGTTTCAACGAGGCATTCCCAGAGGGAAAACACGACTGATCCGAAGTGACACGAACAGGACACATGCATGACCTGCCGAGGGGACACTGCGAGCGTGATTCAGTTCACGAACGTCATCCAACCGTGTGTGTCCTCGGCTGTCCCGTTCACGATGTCGAGGAAGCGCTTTTGGATGGCGCGCGTGATCTCGCCGGGCTTGCCCGCGCCCACCTGGATGCGATCGACGCTCTTGAGCGGCGTGACCTCGCTCGCGGTGCCGCAGACGAACAGTTCATCGGAGGTGTAGAGCACCTCGCGCGAGAGCGGCTGCACGGCCACGCGAATGCCGAGTTCCGCCGCGAGCGTGATCACCGTGTCGCGCGTGATGCCCGGGAGGATCGTGCCGTCGATCGGCGGCGTGTAGAGCACGCCCTCGCTGACCGCGAAGAGGTTCTGGCCCGAGCCCTCGCTGATCATGCCGTCGGTGCTGAGCGCGATGGCCTCGTCGTAGCCGTTGCTGAGCGCTTCCATCTTGATCAACTGCCCGTTCAGGTAGTTGCCGGCGATCTTGGCCATCGCGGGGATGGTGTTGGGCGCGACGCGATGCCAGGTGGCGACGCAGGCGTCGACGCCCTTGGCGAGCGCGTCCTCGCCGAGGTAGGCGCCCCACTTCCAGCAGGGGATGTACACCTCGACCGGGCTCTCGAACGGCACCATGCCCGCCGCGCCATAGCCGCGCAGCACCATCGGTCGCACGTAGCAGGACTCCATCCTGTTCCGTCGCACCACCCCGCGCGCGGCGTCGACGAGTTGCTCCATGCTGTAGTCCACCGGCATGCGGTAGATGCGGCACGAGTTGAACATCCGCTTGAGGTGTTCGCGCAGGCGGAAGATCGCCGGCCCCTTGGGCGTCGAGTAGCAGCGAATGCCCTCGAACACGGCCGAGCCGAACTGGACGGAATGCGCGAGCAGGTGCACCTGCGCGTCGTCCCACTTGATGAAGTCGCCGTTCTTCCAGATGAATTCGGTCGCCGGGATCTTGGCCATTTGTCCGGAGGGAGGTGAAGGTGAGGAGTACGGGGCCTTAGAGGAGGCTCTTGATCCAGCCGCCGTCCACCGCGATGCTCTGTGCCGTGATGTAGCCCGCCTGCTCCGACGCCAGGAAGGCGGCGAGCGCGGCGAACTCCTTGGGGTCGCCGAGGCGGCCCATGGGGATCTGCTGCTCCCACTGCGCGAAGGCCTCGGCGTGGGTGGTGCCCTTGGCCTTCGCGTTGGCCTCGGCGAGGGCGTCGAGGCGCTCGGTGCGGGTGTAGCCCGGCATCAGGTTGTTCACCGTGATGTTGTACGGCGCGACCTCATTGGCGAGCGTGCGCGCGAATCCGGTGACGGCGGCGCGCACGCTGTTCGAGAGGATCAGGCCATCCACCGGCTGCTTGACCGCGATCGACGTCACGTTCATGATGCGGCCCCACTTCCGCTCCTTCATGCCGGGCAGCACGCCGCGCACGAGGTTCACGACGCTGTTGAGGTTCAGGTCGACGGCGCGCTGCCACGCCTCCGGGCCGTGGCTCTCGAACGGACCGGGCGGCGGGCCACCCGCGTTCGTCACGAGGATGTCGACCTTGCCGAAGCGGTCCGTCGCGTCCGCCACCGCTCGCGCGACCTCGTCGGCCACCGACACGTCGGCCGCGATGCCGAGTGCGCTCACGCCGTACTGCCGCTCGAGTTCGCTCGCGCGCTCGCGGATCCCCGGCGACCTGGCGCAGCAGGCGATGTGCACGCCTTCCGCCGCCAGCGATTCGGCGATGGCGCGGCCGAGTCCGCGGCTCGCGGCCGCGACGAACGCGACCCGTCCCTTGAGTCCGAGGTCCATGCGTTCGCTCCGCTACTTCTTGTCGTGGAAGTACGAGTCCGTGTGGTTCAGCCAGTCCGCGCGCGGCGGGTTGAAGACGTCGACGTCGAGCGTGTCCTCGAGCGCCTCGGCCTTGTGCCAGACGTTCGACGGGATGTGGAGCACCTCGCCGGCGCGCACGTCCACCGTCTCCGCGCCGTCCTCGCCGAGGAAGAAACGCAGCGCGCCCTCGAGGATGTAGGTGATCTGCTCGTTGTGGTGCTGGTGCCGGGGGACGACGGCGCCCTTCGCGAGGTAGACGTGCGCCAGCATCATGCCCTGGCCGGTGACGAGACGCCGCGAGATCTGGTCGGTGACCGTCTCCTTCGGCATGTCGGTCCAGCGATGGAAGGTGACGCGGTCGGTGCTCGTGTTGACTGACGACATTGGTGGGGGATCCGTGCTTCGGAAGTTTTCGGTGGCGCGGCGGACGATCATGAATGTACCGCGTCACGGGCGTTGTCGTGACCTGACGCACAAATCTTTGTCGTGTGAATGGTGTATGCTGCTGGAACCTGCTGCCGAGTGCGCCCGTAGTCACGGCTCGGCAGTCCATCAACGACCCACATCCGACACGATGACTTCAATGCTGAAGCGCCATCCCGCCCGCCTCGCGGCCGCCCTGCTCGCCACGCTCGTCCTGACGACGGCGTGCGGAGATGACGGCCCGACGTACCCGAAGACGTTCGACCCGGCGGCGCTGCAGTCCGAGCTGGAATCCGCGGACCTGGCCATGTCGGCACCCGCCGTCCAGGCGTTCGCGAGCATGAGCAGCGAGATCGACTTCGCGCTCGGCGGCGGTGGCGCACCGGTGGTGGTCGACGCGCCGGCGCTCCTGCTGGAGAACTCGATCACGCCGTCGGCGCAGGTGCGCGCGCGCCTGCGCGCCCAGGCCGAACTGCGCACGGCGAACGCCCTGCCGCCGGCCACGCTCGGCAAGACCTTCCAGTGGAGCACGGCGAGCTCGCAGTACGTGGCGGGCTCGCTCGCCGGCGCCCCGGCCAACGGCGTGCGCTTCGTGCTCTACACGATCAACCCGCTCACCGGCTACCCGGCCGTACCGCTGGTCGAATCCGGATACGTGGACCTCACCCGCACGTCGTCGTCGAGCAGCGTGACCGCGCGCGTCGAGGTCTACGCGTCCGGCCTGAGCGCGCTGAAGGTCCTCGACTACACGGTCACGCTCGCCGGCACGCAGGACGCCCCGTCGATCAACGTTGCCGGGTTCGCGCGCCACGGCCAGGATGAACTGACGTTCTCGCTCAAGACCTCGCTGGGCGGTGAGACGCTGATCATCGACTGGCGCACCGAACTCGCGAACCAGGGCCTCTCCACCCGCCTCGACCAGCGGATCACGGAAGATGCGTTCACGATCGACGCGGCCGTGATCAGCCGGTCGGGTCGAGTGGACATCGACGGCCGGATCACGGAGCTCACCGGCGGCTCGCTCGCCGTGAACGTGAATGGCAAGCGCTTCGCGACCATGCGCATGAGCGACAGCGACAGCGAGCCGACGTTCGTGAACGCCGATGGCGATCCGCTGACGGCCGAGGAAGAGAGCACGCTGATGCAGATCTTCGAGTGGTTCGGCAACGCGCTCTTCCTGGCGCTCACCCTGCTCTCGCCGGTCGGCACGCTGCTCGACGTCGCGCTCTAGGCGCCATGGCGGGTCGCGCGTAACTTCGGGGGGATGGCGGCCGTAGGGCCTCCATCCCCCCGTTCGTTGCCCTGGGGTACCCGCCACAAGCGAGGCTGAGGTGGAAGAGTTCAAGGTATCCGGCGCCAAGCTCATGACGAAGTTGAAGGAGCTGATCAAGGAAGGGAACGTGCGCCGCATCGTGCTGCGGAATCCGCAGGGCCGCACGCTCCTCGACATGCCGCTCAACGCGGGCATCGCCGGCGCGGCGTTGCTGCCGTTCTGGGCAGCGGTCGGCGCCGTCGCCGTGCTGGCGACCGACTATTCGATCCTCGTCGAACGCGATCCCGGTTCCACGATCACGAAGCAGTAGTTGACGAATCGCTGACGTTCGCCGTGCTCCCGGGGATGTGCGTTTTTCCCGGAGCGTACGGGTAGGGCAGGCATGACGGTCAGTCAGCACTCCGGCTTCGCGGGCGCATCACTCGCCCTCACCCTCGAGATCCATGAGGGCGCGAGGCTGTTCGTGTGGGACGGCCCCGGTGACTACCTCGAGCTCGTGTCGCCGCTGCCGCCGCGCAGCCGGGTCATCAAGGGACTCGACTCGAACACCGACTTCGTCCACGTGTTCGTGCGCGCGCGGGTGTCGCTCGAGCGGTCGCTGCGCACCCTGCGCGCGACCCTGCGGCGGGAGGCCATCATCTGGGTGTCATGGCCCAAGGAGAACTCGCGCATCAGGACCGATGTCACCGAGGAGATCGTGCGCGCGACGGCGCGCCAACTCGGGTTCGCCGACCACCGGATCTGCGCGGTGGGCGAGGTCTGGTCCGCGGTGAGGCTGGAGCGCGTCGGCTGAAACCCGTGCTGGACTCGAGTCGTTGGGGGAGGCGACTCCTGTGGCGACCAAACCATTCGGCCACAGTCGCTGTCTACCCAGGAGCGCGCCCGACTCACCTGGTCCCCACACATCATGCGTCATGTGAAGCTCGCCGTCCGGATGCTGCTTAAGACGCCATTCGTGACGACGGTCGCCGTCCTCTCGCTTGCCCTCGGCATCGGCGCCAACGCGGCGATCTTCTCGCTGTTCGACCAGATGCTGATGCGCCCGCTCCCCGTGGCCGAACCGGGCCAACTGGTGAACCTCTCGTTGCCCGGCCCGATGCCGGGTTCGACGTCATGCAACCAGTCGGGCGACTGCGACATCATCTTCAGTTACCCGATGTTGCGGGACCTCGAGAAGCAGCAGACGGTCCTCACCGGCGTGGCCGGGCACTTCCTGTTCGGCGTGTCGCTCGCCGTCGACAACGAGCCGTCGACGGGGCAGGGCGCCTATGTGACCGGTTCGTATTTCCCGGTGCTGGGTGTCCAGCCGGCCGTGGGGCGGCTGCTGGCGCCCTCGGACGACGAGGTGATCGGCGCGAACTTCGTGACCGTCATCAGCCACGCGTACTGGCAGGAGCGCTTTGGCGCGGATCCGTCGGTGGTGGGACGCACGCTCAAGGTGAACGGCCAGTCGATGACGATCATCGGCGTTGCGCCGCGCGGGTTCGAGGGCACGACCACGGGCTCACGACCGCAGGTTTACGTGCCGATCAGCATGCGGGGCGTGTTCCAGAACAACTTCCGCGGCTTCGAGAACCGCCGTCAGTATTGGATCTACGTGTTCGGGCGCCTGAAGCCCGGCGTCAGCATCGCGCAGGCGAAGGCGGGGCTCGATGGCGTGGTGCGCCCGATCCTCGCCGAGGTCGAGGCGCCGCTGCAGACCGGCATGAGCGACCAGACCATGGCCCGCTTCAAGGCCAAGGAGATGGTCGTCGAGCCCGGCCAGCGCGGGCAGAGCTCCATCCATGAGGAAGCGCAGACGCCGCTGATGATGCTGTTCGCCATCACCGGCGTGGTGCTGCTGATCGCGTGCGCCAACATCGCCAACCTGCTGCTGGCCCGCGGCGCGGGGCGCGCCACCGAGATGGGCGTGCGCCTCGCGCTCGGTGCGAGCCGGCGTCACCTGCTCACCCAGCTGCTCACGGAGTCGGTGATCCTCGCGCTGGCTGGCGGCCTCGCCAGCCTCGTGGTGGCCAAGTGGACGCTCGACTTCATTGCCGCACTGCTGCCGCCGGAGGCCGCCTCGAGCCTGGCGTTCGAGCTGCAGCCGTCGGTGATCCTGTTCGCGGCCGCGCTGTCCGTCGCGACGGGCCTCCTGTTCGGCATGTTCCCGGCACTGCACAGCACCCGCAGCGACCTGATCTCGGCCATCCGCGCCGGCACCAACCAGATTGCGGGTGGCCGCGCGGCCGCCCGGTTCCGCGCCGCGCTGGTGACGGTCCAGATCTCGCTCTCGATGGCGCTGCTGATCTCGGCCGGCCTCTTCCTCAAGAGCCTCGTCAACGTCACCAAGGTGGACCTCGGCGTGAAGGTCGACAACGTCTTCACGTTCGCCATCTCGCCGCTGCGCGCGGGCTACGACTCGACGAGGGCGATGGTGCTCTACCCACGCATCGAGGAGGAACTCGCGGCCATTCCGGGCGTGACCGGCGTGACGTCGTCGACCGTGCCGCTGCTGGCGAACAGCAATTGGGGCACGGACGTGCGCGTGCAGGGCTTCGAGTCGGGCCCCGACATCGACTCCAACTCCCGCTTCAACCAGGTCGGCGCGGGCTACTTCTCCACGTTGGGCGTCGAGATGATCTCGGGGCGCGAGTTCACGGCCGGCGACCAGCTCGGCACCACGCGCGTGGCCATCGTGAACGAGGCGTTCGCCAAGAAGTTCGGTCTCGGCACCGACGCCGTCGGCAAGTTCATGGGCAACCAGGGCAACGACTCGCTCAACATCCAGATCGTCGGCCTCGTGAAGGACGCCAAGTACAGCGACGTCAAGGACGAGATCCCGCCGGTGCACTTCGTGCCGTGGCGCCAGCAGACGCGCGTCGGCGGCATCTACTACTACGTGCGCACCTCGCTCCCTCCCGAGCAGCTCTACGCGACGATCCCGGCGACGATGAAGCGCATCGACCCGAGCCTGCCGCTCGAGGACATGAAGACGATGCCGCAGCAGATCCGGGAGAACGTGTTCCTCGACCGCATGATCAGCATCCTGTCGGCGGCGTTCGCGCTGCTGGCGACGCTGCTGGCCGGCGTCGGACTCTACGGCGTGCTCGCCTACACCGTGGCGCAACGCACCCGCGAGATCGGCGTGCGGATGGCCCTCGGCGCCGACGGCGCCCGCGTGCAGGCGTTGGTGATGAAGCAGGTGGGACTGATGATG
>DATLLD010000092.1:0-19342 GCA_035538035.1 Gemmatimonadaceae bacterium
GGCCGCCTGGACGCGCGGCCTCAGTGTTCACGTTGGACACGCAGCTTCTCGATGATCGATGTGGTGGACTGCCCGGGCGTCAGCGGGATGATGACGACGCGGCCGCCGCGCGCGCGCACGATGTCGGCGCCGACGACGGACTCCGGAGTATAGTCGCCGCCCTTGACGATGACGTCTGGCTGCAGCGCGCGCACGAGCTCGAGCGGCGTGTCCTCGTCGAACACGACCACCGCATCGACGGCCGCGAGGCCGGCGAGGACGTAGGCGCGCTCGGCCTCGCTGCGCACGGGGCGCCCGGGCCCCTTGCCGAGGCGGCGCACGGAGGCGTCGCTGTTGACGCCGACGACGAGGGCGTCGCCCTGGGCGCGGGCGCCGGTGAGGACATCGACGTGACCGGGGTGCAGCAGGTCGAAGACGCCGTTCGTGAAGACGACGCCTTCGCGCGCGCCGCGCCACTTCGCAACCTCGGCGCGCGTCATCACCTTCCGCCGCGGGTCGACCAGCGACGTCAGAAGGTCCCGACCGCCTGCGGGTGGAAGTAGAACTCGCGCACCATCAGCGGGAGCTCGACGTTCTCGTAGTACTCGGCCCATATCTCGATCGTGCGGCCGCGCCGGCGCACGTGGACCTTGTTCGCGCCGGTGGGCAGCCCGAGGGAGTCCGCATACTCGCGGAGCCGCCGGGCGATGGTCTGGTCGCTGCGATGCGGCGCGAAGCGCGCCTCCTGCTTCATGCGGTCGCGGAACTGGAAGAAGTTCCAGTAGGTCTGGCCGATGTTGTACGAGAAGTACACGACGGCCGAGACCAGCAACAGCGAGAACAGGCAACCGAGCGTGCTTCGTCCCGCGCGCGCGCTCACCATTGTGATTGTGCTCCCTCGATCACGTCGTTGACGATCCGTTCCACCGCCTGGCGGCGACCATTCTCCTCGCTGCCGTCGGCGTACTCACCCTCGGCCTGCATGCCGGTGCGGGACCAGAGGGTCTTCCCGGTCACCTGATCGACGATCTCCACGTCCACCTGGACACGGAGCCGGCGCCGGGCGGAGGTCGCCTGGTTGGGATTGGAGCTGAATCCCACAGGGATGTCGGGCTCGAACCGCGTGATCCGCCCGCGCACGATGGCGCTCGCTCGCGCCTCGGAGGCGGCACGGAGGCCCAGCCGCGACCTGAGACCGTCGCGCAGGGCTTCCTGCAGCTCGAGTGGGAGTTCCGGCGCAGCCGTCTCGTTGTCAAACGACAGCACGGCCACCGTCTTGACGTGCGGCGGCAGGCCGCCGCCGGCGAAGCCATAGCAGCCGGTGATCGCGAGGATCATCGCGAGGACGCCCGCGAGGACGCGACGGCGCGCGGGAGCGTGGCTCCGGATGGGCGAGGCGTTCACCCCTGAAGTCTCGGCCGTGGCAATGCGGCGGTCAACCAGCATCTTCGAGCGCCTTCTCGAGCATCGTCCGGAATTCCGTCGCCATCGTGATGGGCCGACCCTCCGGCGATATCGAGATGAGGGCGGTCTCGGCGGATGCGAGCCGATCCGTCGCACCGCTCGCGGGGTCCACGCGCATGAGCTCGTAGGCGAAGGTGACCATGCGCGAGCGGACCCCGACCAGCCGCGTCTCGATGCGCACGACGTCGTCGTAGCGGGCGCTCGCGTGGAAGCGGAGTCGCGCCTCCGACACGGCGAGCAACACGCCACGCCGCTCCATCTCGGCGTAGGTGATGCCGAGCTCGCGGATGAAATCAGTGCGACCGACTTCGCACCAGACGAGGTAGTTGGCGTGGTATGCGACGCCCATCTGGTCCGTCTCGGCGTAGCGCACGCGGACTTCGGTGATGCTGGCCATAGGCGGCGAGTCTACGGGCGCGGCGGCATGTTTGTAAAGGGCGCGTGCGCGAGATAGCATTCGTCGATGCTTCCAGCGCCCTGCTACGTGTTCTCGGATGCCCACCTCGGTGCCGCGCCCGAGGAGGCCGAACGCTCGCTCGTGTCGTTCCTCCGCGCGCTCCCGGACGACGCCAAGTCGGTGGTCATCAACGGCGACCTGTTCGACTTCTGGTTCGAGTGGCGCCACGTGGTGCCGCGCGCGGGCGTGCGCGTGCTCGGTGAGATCGCGCACCTCGTCGACCGGGGGATCCCGGTGCTGTGGATCGCCGGCAACCACGACTGCTGGGGGGGCGAGGTGCTCACGGACGACATCGGCGCCACATACAGGATCGGCGAGTGGCGTGGCTCGATCGCCGGATGGGATACGCTGATCGAGCACGGCGATGGCCTGCGCGAGGTCGAGGATCGCCCCTACCGCCGGCTGCGCGCGGTGCTGCGCCATCCGCTCTGCATGCGGATGTTCCGCTGGATCCACCCGGACATGGGCACCTGGATCGCCATGCGGAGTTCACACACGAGCCGCAACATGCGCCCGCGCGACGGCGGCGAGGGGCTGCGCAAGGTGGCGCATGAGCGGCTCTCGGGCGCGGATGCACCCAAGCTGCTCGTGTACGGCCACTCGCACGTGACGACGCTCGAGCGGGTGAACGGCAGCGTGTTCGCCAACCCCGGCGCCTGGATGGACGCGCCGCACTTCCTGCGCGTGACGCCGGAGCGCGTGGAACTCTGCCTCTGGACGAACGAAGGCCGCGCGGTCGAGGAGTCGCTGGACCGCTAGGGCACCTGGATGGTGAGGCTGATCATCGGGCCGAAGGCAGACTGCCGCGCGCCCAGCTTGGTGGGCAGGTCCCAGAGCTGCGCCGCGACGAACGCGTCCGCGCCGGCAAAGAGGTGGTTGAAGAACAGGACGGCCAGCCAGTCCTCATAGTGCAGCCGCCGCGTGCGCACGTACGCGCTGTCGTAGCGGCTCACCGCCCATTCCGCCACGATCGGCTTGCCATCGGCGCCGCGGGCGACGATGCCCGTGACCTGGTCCTGCTGAAAGCGCAGCGGCACCGAGTCGCCGCGGAACGACCGCGCGAT
The DNA here is from genome assembly GCA_035538035.1 of Gemmatimonadaceae bacterium. Lineage (GTDB taxonomy): Bacteria > Gemmatimonadota > Gemmatimonadetes > Gemmatimonadales > Gemmatimonadaceae > Pseudogemmatithrix. The sequence goes on from DATLLD010000092.1 coordinate 2,965, forward strand.
GCGCAGATCCTCTGCCGAGCGATGGAGCAGTGTCAGCGCGGTGGCCTCGACGAGAAAGAACAACCCGCCGGCGTATGCGCGATCGAGTTTCGCCTGCCCCGCTCCTGGAAGTAGAAACGAGTAGAGGAAGGCGCGCCGTGGGGAGATCGGCGGCTGTGGCTCCGAGTCGGGGTGCACCAGCCGTGCCGGCTGCGCTCGCTGCGAAGCCAAGGGCGCGAGTGGCGTGGGCGGCGCCACTCGCGGCACGCCCGCGCGCGCGCTATCCGCCTGCTGTGCGGGCAACGATGTCACCGCGCAGGTCGCCAGCACGATCAGGAGGCCCAGCCGGTGACGCATCAGTGCGATGCGACCCGACGGCGCCGGATTGGTTCCGCGCCGAGACCGTGCTGGCGTTCAATCATCTCGGCGCGGATCAGCATCTCAGCGCGTCTTCGCGATCAGCTCGACCTCGACGATGACGCCGCGCGGGAGCGCGGCCACCTGCACCGTCGAGCGCGCCGGGCGCGCATCCCCGAGCGCCGCCGCGTAGATCTCGTTGAAGCGCGGGAAGTCGGCCATGTCCTGCAGGAACACCGTCGTCTTGACGACATCACCCCAGCCGAGGCCGGCCTTGGCGAGGACCGCGCCGAGGTTCGCCATCACCTGCCTGGTCTGCGGTTCGATATCGCCGGCGACGACCTCCATCGACTTGGGGTCGAGGGGGATCTGGCCAGCGGTGAAGAGAAAGCCACCGGCGACGGTCGCCTGGGCGTAGGGACCGATGGCGGCGGGGGCGCCGTCGGCGTGGATGATCTGCACGCTCATGAGGAGAGCCTCGTAATCAGGAGAGACCGACGATGGAGCCGTCGGGAAGGAGTGACATGCGCTCGGCGGCCGGCGACTTGGAGAGGCCCGGCATCGTCATGATCTCGCCGCACTGCGCGACGACGAAGCCCGCGCCGGCCACCGGATACACGTCGTTGACGGTGATGCGGAAGCCCGTGGGGCGGCCGAGCTTGCTCGCGTCATCGGAGAGCGAGTACTGCGTCTTCGCCATGCAGACCGGCGTGTTGCCGAGCCCGATGGACTCGAGGTACTTGATGGCGCGGTCTGCCTTGGCGCTGTAGTCGGCGCCGTCGCCGCCATACACCTTCTTGACGATGGCGTCGATCTTCTCCTTGATCGGCAGCGCGGCGTCGTAGACCGGCGCGAACTTCGCCTTGCCCTCGGCAAGGATGGCGAGCACCTCGCGCGCGAGTGCCTCGCCGCCGGCACCGCCCTTGGCGAACACGTCGCAGAGCGCGACGCGCGCGCCCGCCTTCTCGGCCGCGGCACGCACCATCTCGAGCTCGGCGTCGGTGTCGGTGCCGAAGCGATTGATGGCGACGACCAGCGGCATGCCGAACTGCCGGACGTTGGCGATGTGATGCAGGAGGTTCGGCAGCCCGCGCTCGAGCGCGCCGAGGTCTTCCTTGGCGAGTTCGGTCTTCACGGCGCCACCGTTCATCTTGAGCGCGCGAATGGTGGCGACGACGACCGCCGCCTCGGGCCGGAGATCGCCGAAGCGACACTTGATGTCGAAGAACTTCTCGGCGCCGAGGTCGGAGCCGAAGCCGGCCTCCGTCACGACGACGTCGCCGACGGCGAGCGCCGCGCGCGTCGCTAGGATCGAGTTGCAGCCATGCGCGATGTTGCCGAAGGGCCCGGCGTGCACGAACGCCGGCCCACCCTCGAGGGTCTGCACGAGGTTCGGGCGGATGGCGTCCTTGAGCAGCAGCGCCATGGCGCCGGACGCCTTGAGGTCGCCGGCGCGCACGGGCTTGCGCTCGGGGCCGGCGGTGGAACCGACGATGATGCGGGCGAGCCGCTCCTCGAGGTCGGAGATGCTCGTCGCGAGCGCGACGATGGCCATGATCTCCGACGCCGGGATGATCACGAAGCGCTCCTCGCGCACGACGCCTTCGGTGGCACCGCCGAGGCCGACGATCACCTTGCGCAGCGCGCGGTCGTTCATGTCGATGGTGCGCGGCCAGGTGATGCGGCGCGGGTCGATGTTGAGCGCGTTGCCCTGCTGCAGGTGATTGTCGAGCAGCGCGCTCAGTAGCGCATGGGCGCTCGAGATGGCGTGGAAGTCACCCGTGAAGTGCAGGTTGATGTCGTCCATCGGCAGCACCTGCGCGTAGCCGCCGCCGGCGGCGCCGCCCTTCACGCCGAACACCGGCCCGAGCGATGGCTCGCGAATGCAGAGCACGGCGTTGGTGCCGATGCGCCGGAGCGCCTGCGCGAGGCCCACCGAGGTGGTGGTCTTGCCCTCGCCGGCGGCGGTGGGATTGATGGCGGTCACCACCACCAGCTTGCCCTTGGCGGGGCGCTGCGTCAGCTCCAGCGAGACCTTCGCCTTGTACTTGCCGTACTGGTCGATGTCGTCTGGAGTGAGGCCGATGTCGGCGGCGACGTCCGTGATGGGACGCAACTTCGCGCCCTGGGCGATCTCGATGTCGGAGGGCACTGTCATGGGGGGAATGCTAATCCTCGTGTCGGATGCGGGGAACGAGCGGTCCAGCGCGGAAGACAAGACTCAGGCGAGGCCAAAGAAACGCCGCGTGTTCGCGGCGACGAGGGGCCCGAGGAAGGCCGTCGAGGTGCCGCGCACCTCGGCCAGCTTCCCGAGGGTATACGCACACCATGCCGGCTCGTTGCGCTTGCCGCGGTTCGGCACCGGCGCGAGGAACGGGCTGTCGCTCTCGATGAGGAGCCGGTCGTCGGGCACGAGGCGCAGGAGCTCGTCGTCGACCCACTTCCGGAACGTGATGATGCCGCTGAAGGAGACGTGCCATCCGGCCTCGAGGCCGACGGTGGCGAGCTCGACGCTGCCCGTGTAGCAGTGGAGCACGCCGCGCACGCCGGCCGTGCCGGCCTCGCGGATCATCGCCGCGGAGTCGTCCTCGGCGTCGCGCGTATGGACGACGACGGGACGCCCCGTCTGGTGCGCCACGGCCAGCTGGCCGGCGAACGCTCGCCGCTGCAGCGGACGCGGCGAGTGATCGTAGTGGTAGTCGAGCCCACACTCGCCGACGGCGACGGCGCCATCGGCCATGGCCTGCACGAGGGCCGCGGCATCACGGGTGGGATCGTACTCGGCGGCATCGTGCGGATGGACGCCGGCGGTCCACCAAACGAACCCGGGGTGCCGCGCCGCGATCTCCCGCGCCCTCGCGGCGGACGCGAGGGACTCCCCTATGCAGACGACTCCCGCCCCACCGGCCTCCCGCACGCGCTGCAAGACGGCGTCGCGGTCCTCATCGAACAGCGCGTCAGCGAGATGCGCGTGGGAGTCGATCCACACGGGCCGGACGCCCGCTCAGGCGTTCCGGGCGGCAGCGGCGGCGCGGGCGTGCGGCGACGCATCGGACGTGCGCGGCCACTTGCGCTCGATCCAGAGCAACAGCGGCGAGGCGACGTAGATGGAGCTGAACGTGCCGATGATGATGCCGAAGGTCAGGATCCAGGCGAACGGCCGGATCACCGTGCCGCCGAACACCAGCAGGGCGAGCAGGCAGGCGAGGGTCGTCGAGCCGGTCATGACCGTGCGCGGCAGCGTCTCGTTGACCGACCGGTTGAGCAGTTCGTAGAGCGGCAGCTTGCGATGCAGCTTGAGGTTCTCGCGCACTCGGTCGAAGACCACGACCTTGTCGTTCATCGAGTAGCCGATGACGGTGAGGATCGAGCCGACCACGAAGAGCGAGATCTCGATGTCGAGGTACTTCATGAAGGCGAAGGTCGCCACGAGGTCGTGCACGGTGGCGAGCACGGCCGCGACCGCGAAGCGCGACTCGAAGCGCCACGCGAGGTAGACGAGCGTCAGGCCGAACGCGATGAGCATCGCGATCGTGGCCTTCTGCCGGAGCTCACTGCCGACTCGCGGGCCGACGACCTCGGAATCGACGACGCGGAACGATTCCTCGCCGAACGCGGCGCGCAGCGAACGCTCGATGTCCTGGGCGACGGTCTCGGCGCCGGCGGCCTGCGCCGCGACATGCTGCGCCTCCTGCGCCCGGATGATGTACTCGTTCTCCTCCACCGAGCCGAACGTCGCGATCTCGGCGTCGGCATGGCCCGACGACTCGAGCGCGGCACGCACCGCCGCCGTCTCGACCGTCTCGTTGAACTTGACCTGCATGCGCGTGCCGCCGGTGAACTCGATGCTGTAGGTGAACCCGCTGAGCGGGATCAGCACCAGCGCCGGCGCGATGAAGATCACCAGCGCGACCACGGCCTTCCGCCACTGCTTGATGAAATCGAAATTGGTGTTGTGCAGGATGCGCAGCATCAGATGCTCAGGGTCTGGGAGGGCTTGGCGCGCGACAGCCACAGGATGAAGAGCGTGCGCACCACGAAGATCGCGCTGACGAGCGAGGCCGCGAGACCGGCGAGCAGCGCCACGGCGAAGCCGCGCACGGGGCCGGTTCCGAACTGGTAGAGGATCGCCGCGGTGAGCGCCGTCGTCACGTGCGTGTCGACGATCGCGCTCCAGGCATGGTTGAAGCCTTGGTCGATGGCGAGGCGCGTCGTCTTGCCGACCTCGAGCTCCTCTCGGATGCGCTCGAAGATCAGGAAGTTGGCGTCGACCGCCATGCCGATCGAGAGCACGAAACCGGCGAGACCCGGAAGCGTCAGCGTGGCGCCGAAGCCGGCGAGGATCGCCAGCGTCACGAGGACGTAGAAGGCAAGGCCGCAGACGGCGAGGAAGCCGGAGAAGCGGTAGTACACGATCATGATCAGGATGACGAGGCCGATGCCGAGGGCGCCGGCCGAGAGACCCTGGCGGATGGCGTCCTCACCGAGGCTGGCGCCGATGGTGCGCGCCTCGACGACCTTCAGCGGCACCGGCAGCGCACCGGCGCGCAGCACGAGCGCGAGGTCGGTCGCGGCCTGAAGGTCGTTGCCGCCCATCGTGATCTGGCCGCGCGCGCCGATGGCGCTCTGGATCACCGGGGCGGTCATCACGCGGTCGTCGAGGACGATCGCCATGTTGTCGCCGATGTGCCGGGCCGTCTCGGTGCGGAAACGCTGGCCGCCCGCGTTGTTGAACTGGAAGTCGACCTTGGCGCCCTCGAGCGGGTCCTGCGCCGGCTTGGCGTCGAGCAGGAAGGTGCCGTCGATGATGGGGCGAACGTCGAGCACGTAGAGAGGCTTGAACACCTGGGCGCCGAGCATCACGGAGTCGGCCCCCCAGCGCACTTCCTTGCCCGGCGGCAGCGCCGTGCGCACGGCCGAATCGGCGAGGTAGCGCTCGATCTCGGGCACGTCGCGCGCGGCCACCATGTACTGGCCGGGCATGTTGCCCTGCTGGATCAGGCGGCGGAACGGCCCGTCGGGCGAGGTGCCGGCCGAATCGCCGGCGGCGCTGTCGGTGGGGTTCTGGAACAGCGAACCGAGCGCGGACGGGGCGGTGTCAGCGTTGGCGTTGGCCGCGCGCGCGAGCAAGCCGCGCTCCTTCACGATGCCGTCGAGGCGCGGGATCGCGCGCTCGAGCGCCTGGGTCTCGTCGGTGATCTGGAAACGCAGCACGGCCGAGCGCTGCACGACGGCCGTGGCGCGCTCGCGGTCGTCGATGCCGGGCAGCTCGACCGTGATGCGGGTCTCGCCGACCTTCTGCACGATCGGCTCGGCCACGCCGAACTCGTCGATGCGCGTGCGCACGACGGTGAGGGCCCGGTCCAGCGCGTCGCTGACGTTGGTGACGGCCTGCTTGGACTCGTCCACCTCGAGGGTCAGGTGCATCCCGCCCTGGAGGTCGAGACCGCGCTTGAGCGGCACGCGGCGGATGGTGTCGTGGACAAAGACGCCATCGCGCTGGACGCGCTCGACGACCGTGCGCGGGAACAGCGCCCAGACCGAGGCGATGATCATCGCGGCGATCAGCAACAGGCGTGACTTCAGGTTGGACATGCCCAAGCAGGAAGGAAGGTGGACCGACCGATCGACGACTGGTATGAAGCCATGAACAGTACCGTCACAAACGAGCCAAAGTCAATCGACGGCAACGGGTTGGGCGCATCTTCGTGCCGTCGATTCTCAGCGGGCCGCCGCGAGCGACTGCCGCGCCGATTGTTCATCGCGCGCGAGTTGCGCGCGCAGCGCCTCGGTCGACTCGAACCGGCGGGTCTCACGGAGCCGCGAGACGAAGTCGAGCCGCACGCGCATCCCGTAGAAGTCCTCTTCCACGTCGAAGAGGTGCGCCTCGAGCGCCACCGCAGCCTCCCCGAACGTGGGGCGCGGGCCGAGGTTCATCATGCCGCCGAACGGGCCACGCGGCGTCTGCACGCGCACGGCGTAGACGCCCTCGGGCGGCAGCAGCTTGCGCGAGGTCGGCAGGGCGATGTTCAGGGTGCGGAAACCGAGGGTGCGTCCGCGCCCCGAACCGGCCTCGACGATGCCGCTGGCGCTGTAGGGCCGGCCGAGCCCGTCGGCGGCGCGGGCGAGGTCTCCACCGGCGATGGCACGCCTGATCACGGTGCTCGAGATGGGCCGTCCATCGCTCCCGTTGACCGCGGGCACGATCTCCACGCCAAAGCCGCGCGAGGCGCCCAGCGACTGCAACACCTGCGCGTCGCCCGAGCGGGCTCGCCCGAAGCCGTGATCGTGGCCGACCAGGAGGTGCTGCAGCCCGAGGCGCTCGCGGAGCACGAGGTCCACGAACTCCGCCGCGCCGTAGCTGGAGAGCGCCGTCGTGAACGGCAGCACGACCACATAGTCCACCGGGCTCTCCGCGAGCACCTCGATCCGTTCGGGCCCGACCGTCAGCAGTGGCGGCGCGGCCGCGGGGTTCACGACCTCGAGCGGGTGGGGATGGAAGGTGACGAGCACGGCGGGCAGGCCGAGCGAGCGGGCACGCGCGCCGAGCCGCTCGAGAACCAGCCGGTGGCCGCGATGCACGCCGTCGAAGGTGCCGACCGTGCAGACCGTGCCGCGAATGCCCGGCGGCAAGCCAAAGGACTCGTCAGGCCTCACGCATCACCACCCGCGGCTGCCAGCGGTCGTCGCGTCGTTCGGCGAGCGCGACGAGGACGCCGGAGTCGCCATGCACGAGCGCGCCCCATGCACCATCGACGGTGGCCGGCACGTCGATGCCGCGCACGAGGCGTGCGAGCTCGTCGGCCAGCAGCGCCTGGCGCGGGAAGCCGGGCAGCGCGTCGATGGCGGGTCGCGGGGTGACGGTACCCTCGCGCAGGTCCTCCAGCGTCACGGCGTCGGCGACGTCGAACGGCCCGCTGGCCGTGCGGCGCAGCGCCACCAGGTGCGCCGCGCTGCCGCAGTTGCGCGCGAGGTCGCGCGCGAGAGAGCGCACGTAGGTGCCGCCGCCGCAGGTGATCCGCACGGTGCCCTCGGCGACGAGGCCGTCGTGCATGACGAGGCCGAGCACCTCCCAGCGGTCGACGCGGACCGTCACTGGCTTCAGCTCGACGACCTCGCCCGCACGCGCCATCGCATACGCGCGCTTGCCGTCGATGCGCTTGGCCGAGTAGGCAGGCGGCACCTGGCGGATGGTGCCGCAGAGCGCCGGCAGCGCGCCCATGAACGCCTCGCGCGAGGGAAGCGGCGCCGTGAGGGTGACCTCGCCCTGCAGGTCCTCGGTGTCGGTCTCGCTGCCGAAGCGGATGACCGCCTCGTACACCTTCGGGTCGCCCGGCAGGTGGGGCAGCAATCGCGTGGCGCGCCCCACGAGCAGCACGAGCAGGCCGGTCGCGAAGGGGTCGAGGGTGCCGGCGTGGCCGATGCGCTTCTCGCCGAGGGCGCGGCGAGCCGCGCCGACGACATCGTGCGAGGAGACTCCGGCCGGCTTGTCGACGAGCACGAGGCCGTCAACCGTCCGTGTCGTCACCGGTGGGCTTGTCCTTGATGCTCGCGAGCAGCGTCTCGATGCGCGCGGCGCGAGCGACGGAGAGGTCGAGCTTGAACGAGATCTCCGGAGCGAACTGCAGGCGCAGCGCGCGCCCGACGTGGCTGCGGAGGTGATTCGACATGCTCTTGAGGCCTTCGAACGTGCTCTCCCGCGCGGCGTCGTCGCCCATGACGCTGACGTAGACGCTGGCGTGCCGGAGGTCACGCGTCACCTCGACCGCGGTCACGGTCACGAGCCCCGTGATGCGCGGGTCCTTCGCGTCGCGCGCGATGAACGCGGCGACTTCCTCGCGCACGGCCGCGGCGACGCGGTCGACGCGGCGTGGGTCACGCGGCGGCATGAGTCCTCCCTGCCCTGATGGCCATCACCCGGGCGCTCAGCCGGCGTGCGCCGGCTGCAGCGTGCGGGCGACCGACTCGGTGCGGTAGACCTCGATCACGTCGCCGACCTTGAGGTCGTTGAAGTTCTCGATGCCGATGCCGCACTCGTAGCCTTCCTTGACTTCCTTGACGTCGTCCTTGAAGCGGCGCAGCGAACCGATGGTGCCGTCGTAGATCTCGATGCTGTCGCGCACGACGCGCGCCCGGCCGCTGCGGTTGATGAGCCCCGACTTGACGAAGCAGCCGGCGATGACGCCGATCTTCGGCACCTTGAAGAGGTCGCGCACCTCGGCCTCGCCGAACACGACTTCCTTCTGGTCGGGCCGGAGCATGCCCTCGAGCGCGTCGCGGACATCGGACACGGCCTCGTAGATGATGCGGTAGAGCTTGATCTCGACGCCTTCGCGATCGGCGGCGGCGCGCGCCTTGGTGTCCGGGCGCACGTGGAAGCCGATGATGATCGCGCCGGAGGCCTTGGCGAGCAGGATGTCGCTCTCGGTCACCGCGCCGACCGCACGCGCCACGACCTCGACCTGCACCTCCTCGTTGCTGAGCTGCTGGAGCGCGTCGGCGAGCGCTTCCGCCGGGCCTCCCTGGTCCGCCTTGATGAGCAGCTTGAGCTGGCGCTTCTCGCCCGAGCTCGCCTGCGCCATGAAGTCCTCGAGCGAGACGGCGCCCTTGGCGGTGCGGCGGCTGCGGGCCTCGCGATCGAGGCGCTCGCGACGCTGTGCGATCTCGCGCGCTTCCTGCGCGTCGGCGACGGCGATGAACTGGTCGCCGGCCATCGGCACGCCGGTCAGGCCGAGCACCTGCACGGGGATCGCGGGACCGGCGGACTTCACCGGCTTGCCGCGCTCGTCGAGCAGCGCACGCACGCGGCCCGAGAACAGGCCGCAGATGAAGTCGTCGCCGACGTGGAGCGTGCCGTTCTGGACGAGGATCGTCGCGACGGCGCCCTTGCCGGCGTCGAGCTGCGCTTCCACCACCGAGCCGGTCGCCCGGCGGTCGGGATTCGCCTTGAGGTCGAGGATCTCGGCCTGCAGCAGGATCTGCTCGAGCAGTTCCGGGACGCCCGTGCCCTTCTTGGCCGAGATCTCGGATGCCAGCGTGGTGCCGCCGAAGTCCTCGAGCACGACGCCGTGCTGCAGGAGGTCCTGGCGGACCTTCATCGGGTTGGCCGTCGGGAGGTCGATCTTGTTGATGGCGACGATGATCGGCACGCCGGCGTTCTTGGCGTGCGAGATGGCCTCGATGGTCTGCGGCATGACGGCGTCATCCGCGGCGACGACGAGCACGACGATGTCCGTCACCTGTGCGCCGCGTGCGCGCATGGCGGTGAAGGCCTCGTGGCCCGGCGTGTCGAGGAACGTGAGCGTCTTGCCGCTGGGAATCGTGACGTGGTACGCGCCGATGTGCTGCGTGATGCCACCGGCCTCGCCCGCGACGACGGTCGCCTTGCGGATGTAGTCGAGCAGCGAGGTCTTGCCGTGGTCGACGTGGCCCATGATGGTGACGACCGGCGGCCGCGGCTTGAGGTCGCCGACTTCGTCGGTGACCCGCTCCTCCTCCGGTGCCGCGGCGTACTCCTCCTCACGCACGGCGATGAATCCGAACTCGCCCGCGATCAGCTCGATCTGGTCGAAGTCCATGCGCTGGTTGATGGTGACCATCAACCCGAGGTGCTTGAAGGCGAACGAGACGATCTGCGTGGCGGGCACCTTGAGGATCTCGGCCAGCTCGCTGACCGTGATGAACTCGTTGACGCGCACCGTCTTCTTCTCACGCTCGGCGACCTCGGCGCGAATGGCGGCGAGTTCCTCGCGCGCGGACTCGTCCACGCGGCCACCACGGCGCTTGCCGGCGACGCCACCCATCTGGCGCATGGTGCGCGAGATGTTCGCCGTCACGGCTTCCTGGTCGACACGCTTGCCCTTCTTGCCGCGGCGCGGCCCGGAGGACGGAGCGCCGGCCGGTGCGCCGCCGGTGGTCGGGCCACCCGGACGACGATCCTCACGACGGCCGCCACCCAGACCACCACCCGGTGTGGCCGAAGCGATGGGGCGCGGCGGCATGGGCATGCCGCTCGTGACGGGACGCGGGCGCGGGGCGGCGGGGACGATCGGACGCGGGCGTGGACGATCCGGCGCCTGCGGCGAAGCCGCGCGGGGCGGGACCGCGGAGTGCGTGACGGGGGCCGGCGCCGAGGGCGCCGACGGTGCCGAGGGCGCGGACGGCGCGACCGGAGCGGCGGGTTCCAGTGCGGCAGCGGCGGCAGACTCGGCGGCCCGGATGCGCTGGCCTCCTCGGCACGCTCGCGAGCGGCGGCGCGGTCGGCTTCCTCGGCCTTGGCGCGCTCCGCGGCGGCAGCGGCTGCGATGGCTGCAGCTTCCGCGGCACGCGCGGCGGCGAGCTCAGCGGCAGCGGCGGCTTCGGCGGCCGCGACGGCAGCCTCGGCCTCGGCCTTCTGGACGTCGGCGGCGCGCCGGCGACGCGTCGTCGGCTTCGCCTCTTCGGCGGCCGGCTCGGGCTCGGGCGCGACCTCGGCCTTGGCCGACTTGCTTGCGGCCTTCTTGGCGGCAGCCTTCGGGGCAGCCTCGGCCTTGGCCTTGGCGGCGACGCGCTTCTTCTTCGGTGCCGTCTCGGGCGCCGCCGCCTTGGCCGTGCGCGTGCGCTTCTCGCGCTCCCACCGCGTGCGGGCGCGCGAGACCTGATCGTCGGCGAGCATCGTCTGCGGTGAGCGCACCACGATCTCCATCGATCGCAGCATGCCCATCGCCTCGTCCGCCGAGATGCCGAACTCTTCCGCCAACTCGCTAACCCGAAGCTTGTTCAACCCTTCCTCCGTGAGCCTGACTGCATCGCGTCCTTCGGTCCGAAGAGCGCGCGTATACCCTTGGCCAACTGTGCATCCACCACGCCGATGACGGCCGTCGCGTCCCGCCCTGCCGCGGCCCCGAGGGTCGACGCCGAAGCGACGGACACCATCGGCACCTCCTTCGCCCTCAACAGCGGCTCCACCTTCGCGAGGCTGTGGTGGGACGCATCGGCCGCCAACACGGCGAACCGCAGCTTCCCTCCATGCGCGGCCTCGCGCACCCTGTCCACGCCGACGACGGCGAGCCCGCCGCGAAGCCCGAGGCCAAGCAGCCCGAGGAGCCTTCGCTCGACCGCCGCGTCGACGACCGCCTCCGTCAGCCTTCCGCCTTCTCCCCTTCCGGGGCTGCATCGCTGGCCGCGACGCCGTCCGCGCCATCCTCGGTCAGCTCATTGATGATCGCCATGATCCGGTCCGCCTCTTCCGGCGCGATGCCCGGCAGCTTCAACAGGTCCTCGCGCTCGAGGTCGATAATGTCGTTCAGCGTGCGGTAACCGCCGGACTCGAGCACGGCGACCGTTGCCGTGGCGAGGCCACCGATGTCGGCGAGCGGCACGTCGGCGGCCTCCTCCTCGGGCAGCGGCGCGAAGAGCGGGATGTCCCCGCCCTTCTCCAGCCACTCACGGCTCGAGTAGAGGTCGATCTTCCAGCCCGTCAGCTCCGACGCAAGACGCACGTTCTGGCCGTTGCGGCCGATGGCCAGCGAGAGCTGGTCCTCGTCCACGACCGCCTGGATGGTCTTGGTGGGGATGTCGCTGAACACGCGCGCGACCTTGGCCGGCGCGAGCGCCAGCTTGGCGAAGCGCTCCGGGTCGGCCGACCACGGCACGATGTCGATGCGCTCGCCGCCGAGTTCCTGCACGACGGCCTGCACGCGCGAGCCCTTGAGCCCGACGCATGCGCCCACCGGATCGATGCTGTCGTCACGCGAGACGACGGCGATCTTGGTGCGGCTGCCGACTTCGCGCGAGGACGCCCGGATCTCGACGATGCCGGACTGGATCTCCGGGACCTCGAGGCGGAACAGCGCCTGCACGAACATCGCGTCGGCACGCGAGAGGATCAGGCGCGGCCCCTTGGGGGTTTCCTCGATCTTCTTGAGCACGGCGCGGATGGGCTCGCCCTGCGTGTACGTCTCGCGATGGTTCTGCTCGCGATACGGGATGATCGCCTCGGCCTCGCGGAACTTGTTCAGCATGAGCACGATCTTGCCGCGCTCGATCTGCTGGATCTCGCCCGAGAGGAGGTCACCGACGCGCGACGCGAACTCGTCACGGATCTTGGTGCGCTCTCCCTCGCGCACGCGCTGCACGATGCGCTGCTTGGCGGCCTGCACGGCGGAACGGCCGAACTCCTGGAAGTCGACCGGGATCTCCATCAGGTCGCCCGGCTGGTAGTCGGGGTCCTCGTAGCGCGCTTCCTCGACCAGGATCTCGGTGATCGGGTCCTCGACGACGTCGACGACCTTTTTCAGGATCACGATCCGGATGTCGCCCTTGGTGTCGTCGATCTCGACTTCGGCCTGGACCGTGGGCCCGTGCTTCTTCGCCAGGGCGGCAAGGATGCCGTCCTTGAGCAGTTCGTGCAGCTCAAGGCGCTCGATCTGCTTGGTGTTCGCGAGCTCACGCAGCGCGGTGAGAATTTCTGCCGAACCGGCCATCCCGGTCTCCTTCGAAGTAAGACGAAAAGTATTCTATGGTTTCCAGTCGAACGCGAGACGGGCGTCGGTGACGTCCGCCAGCGCGATCGTGCGTTCGATGCCCTTCATGTCACGGAGAAGCAGCCGTTCCGAGCCCGGCTCCCCGTCCACAGATACGATCTGCACATCCTGCCGTCCGTGCAATGCCAGGCTATTCACGCTCGCCTTGCGTCCCACGAACCGCTTCCACTCGGCGGCGGTTCGCAACGGCCGTTCCATGCCCGGCGAGGATACCTCGAGCACGTAGCGCGAGTCGATGACCGAGGGCTCTGCATCCAGCCTGGCCTCGATCGCACGCGACGCCCGCTCGCAATCCCCCACCGTGACCTTGTCCTGATCCAGCCGGTCGATACGGACATCCAGTACCGGACGCCCTTTCGACCCCCCGACGCGGAACTCCACCAGCTCAAACCCGAGCGGCGCAAGTTCAGCGTTGACAATGGCTTCAACCGCCTTGTTCACGTCACGCTCGAAGTCTCATGAGAACAAAAAAGTGTGGGGAGACCTTCCCCCACACTCCGCCTGCGGACCCGGAATGTCTCCAGCAATCATCAGGATAACGTGGGCGCGGGTGCTCCGTCAAGCTACGGATGTGCGCCTGCGCCCCTTCATCGGGCTACGATGACCGCCACCTGCCGCCCGGCGTCGCCCGCTCGGTGCGAGTAGAAGCGGTCATTGTCATCGAGCGTGCACTCTCCGGACGCGCTCCAGCGCGTGACGCCCAACTCCTTGACCTGCTCGGCGAGGAGCGACCGGAGGTCCACCTGGCGGGGGCGGCGCGTCTCGAAGCCGGTCAGTTTCTCATAGACGTCCGGCCCCACTTCGTAGCAGCGCCCGCAGATCGAGGGACCGAAGTGCACCACCAGCTCGTCGGCGCGCATGCCCTCGCGGGCGAAGGCGCGGACGGCCTCGGCGACGATGCCGCTGGCCACGCCGCGCCATCCGGCATGCACCACGGCCGCGGCGCCATCGGGATGCGCGAGGAATACCGGCACACAGTCCGCGACGGTGATCGCGGCAGCCCCAGCGCCCGGGAGCAGCAAGTGGCCATCGGCTCCGTCGACGCGGAGCCAGCCATCCCACGCGTCGCTCGGGCGATGGGTCAACACGCGCGTTCCGTGCACCTGCCGGGCCGAGGCAAGGCGGGTTCTTTCACCGCCGGCGCGCGCGAGCGCCTGCTGCAGCTCGTGCCAGCGACCGGTCGCGGCCTCGTCCCCGGCGGGCGACTGCTCCGACAATGCGAAGCTGTCTGCCTGGCGCGTGGTGATGAACGCCTCGATGCCGATCTCCGCGAGGGACGGCACGGCGACGTGAGGGGGCAGCGCGCGCGCGATCACGACGTCATCCGACGCGCTGCACCGAGGCGCCGAGGGCGTTGAGGCGCTCGTCGATGCGCTCGTAGCCCCGGTCGATCTGCCCGATGTTGTTGATGGTGCTCGTGCCCTTGGCGCACAGCGCGGCGATCAACATCGCCATGCCGGCGCGGATGTCCGGGCTCTCGACCGTCGCGCCGCGGAGGGTCGTGGGACCGCTGACCAGCACGCGATGCGGGTCGCAGAGCACGATGCGGGCGCCCATGCCGACGAGCTTGTCGACGAAGAACATGCGCGACTCGAACATCTTCTCGTGCATGAGGATGATGCCCTCGCACTGGGTCGCGGTGACGATGGCGATCGACATGAGGTCGGCCGGGAATGCCGGCCATGGCTGGTCCTCGAGCTTGGGCACCGCGCCACCCATGTCGGAGCGAATGCGCAGCTCCTGGTCGCCGGGCACCACGAGGTCGTCGCCCTCGATGCGCGTCTCGACGCCGAGGCGGTCGAAACCGAGCCGCACCGAGCGCAGGTGCGACACGCCGGCCCCGGCGATGCGCAGCGGCGAGCGCGTGACGGCGGCCAGTCCGACGAACGAGCCGACCTCGATATGGTCCGGACCGACGGTGTGGTCGCAGCCATGCAGCGCGGCGCCACCGTCGATCGACAGGACGTTGGAGCCGATGCCCTCGATGTGCGCACCCATCGCGACGAGCATCCGGCAGAGGTCCTGCACGTGCGGCTCGCTGGCTGCGTTGTGCAGCATCGTCCGCCCCTTGGCGGCGACTGCCGCCATCACGGCGTTCTCGGTGCCGGTGACGCTCGGCTCGTCGAGGAAGATGTCCGCGCCCCTGAGGCCGTCCTTACCGGTGCGGAAGGTGATCCGCTCGGCGAACAGGTGCTCGGCGCCGAGCGCCTCCAGAGCGAGGAAATGCGTGTCCAGGCGCCGGCGACCGATGACGTCGCCCCCGGGCGGCGCGAGCGTGACTTGGCCGGCGCGAGCGAGCAGCGGCGCGGCGAGCAGGATCGACGCGCGGATCCGCTTGCAGAGGTCGGGATCGAGCGCATCGCCGCGCACGGCCTTTGCATGGATGAGCAAGGTGTTCGCCTCGCCGGCGCTCCACTCGGCGGTCGCCCCGGCCTGCCGGATGAGCTGGAGCAGGCTCTCGATGTCGCGGATGCGGGGCACGTTGCGCAGCGTGACCGGTTCATCGGTCAGGAGGGCGGCGCAGAGGATCGGCAGCGCGGCGTTCTTGTTGCCGGTCGGCCGGATGGTACCGGAGAGGGGCCGACCGCCCTCGACGATGAATTTGGGCGATGACATTGGCGCAATATATCCTTGACGCGGGAGGTGCGGCTGGAGACCATTGGTCATGCTTCTCTCCCAACTGGCGACCGCGGCCGACACGATCGTGGTGCGCCAGGTGCCACCCATCCGCACGACCTTCGAGCAGGTGGCCTTCGTGGCCTCGGGACTCACGTCCATCCTCGCGCTCGTCCTGGTCGTCGTGGCCATCGTCGCGCTCCTGGCGATGCGGCGGAAGGCCGACGAGATGAAGGTGAAGGTGGACGAGATACTCGTGGAGCTGCGGCCGCTCGCCAGGAACGCGTCGGCGATGTACAGCGACGTGCGCGAGGTCGCGCAGGACATCAAGGAGATGGTGGAGGAGTCGCGCGAGACGGTGAAGTCGACCAACGACCGCGTACGGAAGTCGGTGGGCACTCTGACGCACCGGGTGGACCAGCTGAGCTCGATGATCGCGCGGGTGAACGATTCCGCCGAGGCGGTGGCTGGCGTGGCGACGACGGCGCTCGGCGGACTCAGGCTGGGCGCGCGCGCGGTCGGCATGGGCAAGCGAAAGAAGAAGTCGGTGCCGCCGACCGAACGGCCGCGGCTGCGTCGGAAGGACTGACGGCGACGAAGCCCACGGGCCGAGTGCCCATCGTTCGTGCGGTCGTGGTCGCCCTGCTCCTGGTCGCGCTCCTCCCTCGCGACGCGTGGGCGTGGACACCGGGCACCCACATCCTTCTCGGTGAGGCCCTGCTCCGCTCGGCGGACCTGTTGCTGCCGAGTTCGCTCGCGGCGATGCTGCCGTACAGGAAGTCGTACGGGAACGCCCTCAGCAGCGCCGCGGACACGAGCATCGCCAAGCGCTATGCGCGGTTCGGGCGGCACTGCCACTCGTGGAACGTGGGCTACGACATCCTCGACCGCGCGCGCGACGA
>DATLLD010000093.1:0-5365 GCA_035538035.1 Gemmatimonadaceae bacterium
ATCCTTTCCCCCATCCGGCATACAACGGTCAGGCGGGCGAGGAGCGCCGGCGGAAACGTGGAGGCTGAGCATGATTGGGGCGCCGTTGACGCGGACGCTTTGCGTCATTCTGGGGGGCGGCGCGGGAACTCGGCTTTATCCCCTCACCCGCGAACGGGCCAAACCGGCCGTGCCGCTCGGCGGCAAGTATCGCCTCATCGACGTGCCGATCAGCAACTGCCTGCACGCCGACCTGCGGCGCATCTTCGTGCTGACGCAGTTCAACTCGGCCTCGCTCAACCGGCACGTCAGCAACGCCTATCGCATAGATCAGTACTCGCGCGGGTTCGTGGAGATCCTCGCGGCCGAGCAGACGCCACAGTCCACGAGCTGGTTCCAGGGGACCGCCGACGCCGTCCGCAAGGCCCGGCGACATTTCCTGGCGCACGATGCGGATTTCTATCTGATCCTGGCCGGCGACCATCTCTACCGGATGGACTACGCCGAGCTCCTGCAGGCGCACCAGGACCGGAAGGCCGACATCACCATCGCGGCCCTTCCCGTGGACGCCGAGGACGCCACCGGCATGGGCATCTTCACCTTCGACGCGCAGGGCGGGATTACCGGCTTCGAGGAGAAGCCGAGCCGGGATCGCCTGGCGCACCTCGGCCCGAGCCAGGGCCTGGGCGCCGGCTTTCAGATGCCAGACCCGAGCCGCCCGTACATCGCGTCGATGGGCATCTATCTCTTCACGCGCAAGGTGCTGCTGGAGCTGCTCGAGCAGCAGGCCGGCCTCGACTTCGGCCGCGAGCTCATTCCCGCGGCCATCACCCGCTATCGCGTTCTCGCGTTCTCACATCGCGATTACTGGGCCGATGTGGGCACTATCAACAGCTTCTATGACGCGAACATCATGCTGACGCGGCATGATGCCCCGTTCAATTTCTACCACGCCACCCGCCCCATCTATACCCATGCTCGTTTCCTGCCGCCGTCACGGTTGCGCGGCTGCGATCTCCGGGACGTACTGGTGGCGGAGGGGTGCTTCATTGAAGACGCGACCATCTCCGACTCCGTGGTCGGGGTCCGCGCGTCGATCGGCGCCGGGACGCGTATCGAGCGCTCCGTGCTATTGGGAGCGGACTACTACGAACCGGAGCCGGAGGCGGGCACCGAGCGCGACATCCCCATCGGCATCGGCCGCGACGTCGTGCTGAGTCGGGTCATCGTCGACAAGAATGCCCGCATCGGCGCGGGTGCGCGCCTGGTGAACGAAAAGGGAGCGGAGCGCACGGACGGGCCGGGGTACTACATCCGCAACGGCATCATCATCGTGCCGAAGGATGGCGTCATCCCGCCCGGGACTCTCGTATGACGAGGTGGTAACCCAGAATTAACCGCGTCGTCACGGCCCGGAAATCTCTCGACGCTACCGTGGGGTCTGGGGAACAGTCCCCGAGGATCCATACGATGCCGTCACTTCACGCACATCGGGCCGCGACCAATCATCCTGCTCCCGGGCAGGCGCCACGCACGCGGGTCCTCGTAGTCGAGGACGAGGGTGATATCGCGGGGCTGATCAGACACACGCTCGAACGGAGCGGCGACATGGCCGTCGAGGTAGCCGGGAGCGGCGATCAGGCGCTCAAGCTGGCGACCGAGCAGACACCAGATTTGATCATCCTGGATCTCAACCTGCCGGTATTGGGCGGTCTCGAGGTCTGCCGTCTGCTGCGCTCGCGGTCGGCGAGTTCCCGGGTCCCCATCATCATGCTCACGGCCCGCACCAGCGAAGGCGACCGGGTGATCGGGCTCGATGCGGGCGCCGACGATTACGTCACCAAGCCGTTCAGCCTGCGCGAGCTCTCGGCTCGGGTGCGAGCCGTGCTTCGGCGGGGAAAGGGCGACGAGGCGGCGCCCGCGCCGGCGCTCTACAGGGGCAAGCATCTGCTCGCCGACTTCGATGCCGTTGCGATTTCCGTGGACGGCCAGTCGGTGCGCCTGACCAGGCGCGAATTCGAGCTGCTGCGCTATCTGGTGGAGAACCGCAATCGCGTGCTGTCGCGCGATCGCCTGCTCGAACGAGTCTGGGGATACGATCGGCTCATCGAGACCCGTTCGGTGGACGTCCACGTGGGACGGTTGCGGGGCAAGCTTGGCGAGGCCGGGAAGCAGATCGAAACGGTGGTCGGCCTCGGCTATCGCTTCGTCGAATAACCCGCCCGCGTTACTCCTGCTGCCAGCCGGCGGCCTCGAGCGCGTTCACCTCGAGTGTGATCGAACGCCGCGCGCGCTCCACGCGGTGCCAGTCGGTGTACTCCACGCGCCGAATCACTTGGCTGTCCTGCTCCTTTCGGACCTCCCACCCCGCGGGTGTTTCGGCGATGGAGTAGCGCCGCGTGTGATCGGCATTGCGAAGGTGTCGAGTAAACATATGGAACTGGATCGATCCTGCCTCAGAGCGAGCAGGGCGACGTGTAAATTTCAGGTAAACACACGGGGTCGTTGGCCAGAACACCCTTGTTTTCTTTCACTTACGGAACACGAACCCAAAGCGAGGAGGGCTCGACCGTGACCCGAAGTGACACCCCTCCAAGGCCGGGTTCACCGTCGGCGTGGTAGGCGATGGGACGCTCGGCGGTGATCAGCGCACCTGTTATCGCGTGCATGTGCAGGCCGCGACCCGGCTGGAGCCGCCCCCTGAACAAGGCGGGGATCCGAGACACGATGCGCCACAAGGGCTGCGCGTCTACCACCACGAGATCGAGTAGCCCGTCGTCCAGGCGAGCCCCGGGCGCGATCTGTGCGCCATTGCCATATTGCCGGGAGTTGGCAAACGCGATGAAGAGCGCACGATGTTGTTCGGTGCGTCCGCTCCACTCGATCCGATAAGGCTCCGAGCGATACCGCGGGAGCTCCCAGAAAGTGATGCGCGTGTAGCCAGAGAGGCCGCGCTGAGCATCCGGCCGGGCAATGTGGCGTGCGATCAGCGCGTCGAGGCCCACGCCGGCGACGTTGAAGAACCACGTGGCATCATCGATGCGACCGCTGTCGATGTGGCGGGAGCGGCCGGCGCCCACGACCTCGAGCGCGGGTGCCGCGTCGAGCGGAATGCCGAGCTCCCGTGCCAGGCCATTCCCGGATCCGCCTGGGACGATGCCGAGCGCGACGCCGGAGCCGACGAGTGCACTGCCGACCTCGTTGATGGTGCCGTCTCCACCCCAGGCGACGACGAGGCCGGCGCCGCCCTCTCGCGCCCGCTGGCTGAACGCGCGCGCATCGCCGCGGCTGCCCGTCACCGCCACCTGCACCGCCAGGCCGTGGCGGCCGAGGACGTCGCGGGCGAGCGCCGCGCAGGTGTCGACGGCGCGGTGCCGGCGCGGACCGGAGATCGGGTTGATGACGACGAGCGCGTGCGTCGAGCCAGACGGGGCCGCGATCACAACAGGGCCATCACGGGGCGAGCCGGCGCAGCACCCGAGGCGGCAGCAACCAGTGGAGCGTGGCCGGGCCCGAGGGCGTGGCGCTGTCGACGTCGATGGCGCAGATCGCGCCCTTGCGGAACGCGACGTGGCCGCGCGCCCCGAGCCATCGCGCGGTCATTTCGCCCAGGTCGGGCTCGTGGCCGACCAGTGCGATCCGCCGGTGGCGCTTCGCCTGCTTCGTGACCGCCTCGACGATCGCGTTGAACTTGCCGCCGGGAGCCAGCACCTCGATCGTCTCGACCGGCACGCGCTTCTTGAGGCCCGAGGACAGCAGGGCGGCGGTCTCCTCCGCACGGGTGAGGGGACTCGACAGGATGAAATCGAGCTCGACGCCGAGCTCGACCAGCCCGCGCACCGACTCCTTGAAGCGCTTGATGCCCTCCGGCGTCAGGGGACGCTTGCGGTCGTCCGGATACTTCGGGCCGCGCTCGGCGGCGATGGCGTGTCGAATCAGGTAGAGCTCGAGGATGGCAGCCATGGCACTCACATGAACGTGGGACGACCCTCTCGGGCCGCCTCGATGACTTGCTGACAGACGGTCTCAATGGCGGCGCGATCCCCCACGAACGCCGCATGGCCATCGCGGCACTCCGTTTCGAGGGTCCGTACCAGACCGTCCAACTCGGTCGCTGCGCGCCGATCGACGCCGATCAGCGAGGCCTGCACCTCGCGGGTGTGCTCGAGCAGGATCTCGAAATCGTGAATCTGTCCCAGCGCATCCTGCAGGCGCCTGAGGCGGTTGATGCGTGCCATCGCACGTGAGCGCGACAGCTCCCGCTCGACCTCGAGGGAGTAGCGGAGCTTCTTCGTCGCCACGCGGACGGCATGCAGCCGTTCGGGGTCGTACAATCCTCCCGCCCGTCCGATCTCGATTCGTAACCGTACTGCCCGCCGGGCGGATCGGCGGCGGGCGCTGTGGAGCTCGGCAAGGTGCTGGGGCGAGGCCGGTGAACCGGTGAGCGCCGGCCCATGCGCCGAGCCAAGGCGGGCGCGAAGGCGCGCGGCCGCTCGCGGTGTAATCACGTCGAGCATGGTGCGGCGATGAACCAGTCGCTCGGCGTGCAGATGGCGGCGCAAGATCGCAAGCGTGCGAGCCGGCACGCCGGTGCGCGGTCCGATTTCCTGAAGGTGACCGAGCGCGACGTCGAGCTCGCGAATCGGGCCGAGCGCACGAGTGATGCGCCGTACATCCTTGCTGGCGCGTCCCAGCTGGCCCGAACCCGCGGCCTCGGCGATGACAGGCAAGACTTCGCGCAGTCGTCGTGAGGCGACGCGAGCCCGATGCACCGATGGCACATCACCGGACTGTGCCGCCGGCAGGGCCTCGAGCAGCGCGCGGAGGCGCTGCCGCAGAATCTGGGCCGGGAGCGGGGGACGCGGCATGCTAGGATTCGGACGGCCATTATAGGTCGCCTCCCCTCGTTCCAACCATGCGCCTCGCTGCCATCGATATCGGCACCAACTCGGTCCACATGATCGTCGTCCGGGTGCGGCCCGATTTTTCGTTCGAGGTCGTCGACCGCGAGAAGGAGATGGTTCGGCTCGGCGCGGGCGGGCTGGACGGGCGCAAGCTCACACGCGCCGCACAGGTGGCGGCGCTCCAGGCGCTCTCGAAGTTCGAACGCATCGCCCGTTCGCATCAGGTCGACGAGATCCTGGCGGCCGCGACGAGTGCGACGCGCGAAGCCGAGAACGGCGGCGCGTTCCTGGCCGCCATCGAGCAGCAGACGGGGATCCGCGCGCGCATCATCACCGGGACCGAAGAGGCTCGACTCATTCATCTCGCAGCCGTCTATGGTGTGGACACCCCGAACGCGGCGGTGGTGATCGACATCGGCGGCGGCAGCGTCGAAATCACGCTCGGCAGCGGCCGGGAAGTGAAGTTCGCGCGCAGCTTCAAG
>DATLLD010000094.1:0-7484 GCA_035538035.1 Gemmatimonadaceae bacterium
CCGGAAGCCGGCGAAGAAGGTGGTGAAGGCAGCGAAGAAGTCCGGGGCGAAGAAACCGGCGAAAAAGCCGGCAGGCAAGAAGTAGCGAGTCGCCGCGCGCATTCGCGCGGCGTGGTGATGCGGCTCGCATTCGACGGAAGCCGGTCGGGGATATCCCGATCGGCTTCGTTCGTTGCGGATTCTCGTGTCACCGCTCCAGAAGAGTGCGATATAGATTCCGCGCCATGCGTTCGCGCCGCGGAGCTATCCGCAGGGTGGGAACCGCGCTAATCTTTGCGAACGATGTCGGAAACGCCTGTCGCCCTGTTGCGCGCTCACTCGCGCCATGCACCCTGGAATGCCCGCGGACTCGCTGCGCACGCCACCGCGCTCGTGGACGCCGCCGGCATGCGGCCGACGAACACGTCGGCGCGAGCCACGCCCAGCGCGCGCGCCATCCGGTTCTACGTGGCCAATGGCCTGCTCGACCACCCCGATGGCAAGGGCACGGCGGCGACCTATCACTACAAGCATCTCCTGCAGTTGCTCGCCATCAAGATCCGCCAGCGCGAGGGCCAGACCCTCGATGTCATCAAGGGCGAGATCGCCGAGATGCAGGGTGACCAGCTCGAGCGGCGCGTGGCCGCCTCGCTCGCTCCCGCGTTGGGCAGCGGCGCCGACATCGCCGTCGCTCGCGATGACGATGCGCCGGCAGTCTGGCGCCGGCTCTCCGTAGCCGATGGCATCGAGTTGCACGTGCGCTCCGACTCGGCGGCGGCGCGCGACTCGACGATGGTGGCCATCCGCGAGGCCGTGCGCGCGGCTCTTGGCCGCGAGGATGTCCGCTAAAGACAGCGGGTTTAGTGATCGCCCTTGCCCGCATTCACGTGGGGCACAACATTAGGGCCTGATGGCTACCTCCGCTCGACGCCGACCCGCTGCGCGCTCAGTCCTTCTCGATCGCGCGCTCGAGTCGCTGCCGCTCTTCCGGCTCTCTGACAGCTCGGAGGATTCGGTCGTGGCCTTCGCCACCGACGGTGGCGGGCGTTGGCGCGTGCTCCCCGCACCCGGGGAGCGCCTTCCCGGCACCTTCGACCAAGACGTGTACGTCGAGCTCATGCGCCGCTTCCACGAAGCGGAGTCGCCCGCCGACGGCGTCCTGACCTTCACGCTGCACGCCTTCCTGCGCTCGATGGGCCGCCGCGTCGACGGCCGCACGTACGAGCAGCTCCGCGGCGCGCTCGGGCGCCTCGAGCGCACCGTCCTCGAGAGCGACGGTGCCTGGTTCGACGCCGCCGCCGGGAAGCACGGGCAGGCGCGCTTCACCCTGCTGACCGGCGTCGCGATCGACCGGCGACGCATGACCGACCGCTCGCAGCTCGCGCTCTTTCCCTCGCTCGCCTCCAACGAGCCCGGCGACGCGCACATCACCATCGCCGCGCAGCTTCGCTCCAACATCGCCGCCGGACACAGCGTCTCGCTGAGCGCGCCGCGGTACTTCGCGCTCTCGTCCCCCGTGGCCCGGCGCATCTTTCGCCTCCTCGAGGCCGTGCGCCCCGAGACAGGGCCCACGTGGCGACTCCCGCTCGACCGCCTCGCCGAGCTGCTGCCGCTGTCGCAGCGCTACCCGTCGCACCTGCAACGCGTCCTCCAACCGGCGCACGAGATGCTGACTGCCGCCGGCATCCTCAAGCGCGCCCTCTTCACGCAGGAAGGCCGCACATGGACGGTCGAGTACCAACGGTGAATCGGAGCAGGAGAGCCCGCGCCTCATACTCGGCGCACCGGTGCCCGCGCCTCTGCTTCCTCCGCCCGCCACCGTAGGAACCCCGAGTAGACCCGGACGTATTCTCTAGGTACGTTCCGAACGTCCTTCAACTGGGTCAACTCCAGATGCCCCGTCTCCGAAAGTTCGCCCTCCTTGGTGTCGTCCTGCTGCCTCTCGCGGCCGGCGCCTTTGTCGTGCAGGAACAGGCTACGACGGCCAGCGCCCGGCTCTTCGACCAGGTCCTCCAGATCGTCGGGGACCGGTTCGTTGACTCCGTCGACACGGGAGCACTCTACGAGAAGGCTGCACGAGGCCTCGTCGCGGAGCTGAAGGACCCCTACTCCGAGCTCTACACGCCCAAGCAGCTGGAGGCCTTCAACACCCAGACCGGCGGCTTCTACGGCGGCGTCGGCATGCTGATCGAGGACCACGAAGGCCGCATCATGATCAGCAAGGTCTACCCGAACACGCCAGCCGAGGAGGCGGGCATTCGTGAGGGTGACTACATCGTCGGGGTGGACACCAGCTCCACCCGCGGCTGGAAGATCGACCAGGTCTCCAGCGGCCTGAAGGGCGTGCCCGGCACCAAGGTCAAGGCGCGCTTCCAGCGCCCCAGCGTCGCCGCGCCGTTCGAGGTCGAGTTCACGCGCCGCACCATCCGCATCCCGGCGATCCCCTTCGCGCTGATGCTCGAGAACAAGACCGCCTACATCCCGGTCCAGCAGTTCAACGAGACCACCACCCGCGAATTCGCGGAGCAGCTCAAGCGCCTCGAGGCCGAAGGCGCCACCGGCGTCGTCCTGGACCTCCGCCGCAACACCGGCGGCTTCCTGGACCAGGCGCTGGACATGACGAACTTCTTCATTCCGCGCGGCCGGGAGCTCGCCAGCGTGCGCGGGCGCGTCGGGCCGCCGGAACGCTACGTCGCCGAGGCCGATCCCATCGCCCCGACCATCCCGCTCGTCATCCTCACCGACGGCTACACGGCCTCCGCCTCGGAGATCGTCGCCGGCGCGCTGCAGGATCACGACCGCGCCATCGTCGTCGGCACCACCTCGTTCGGCAAGGGGCTCGTGCAGTCCGTCTACCGGCTCGACGGCGGCTACGCCATCAAGCTGACCACCGGCAAGTGGTATACGCCGAGCGGGCGCTCCATCCAGAAGGAGCGCGCGCTCGACAGCAACGGCGACTACGTCGAGGTCAAGCCCGACTCGCTCGAGACCGCCGCGGACCGTCTCAAGCGTCCCCAGTACAAGTCGACTGGAGGCCGCATCGTCTATGGCGGCGGCGCCATCACTCCCGACGTCATCGTGCCCTACGACACGCTCACCGCCGCCGAGCAGAAGCTGGCCCGGGCGCTTGTGCCGAAGTCGCAGGACGTCTATCTCGTGCTCGACGATTACGCCTTCGGCCTCAAGGACGGACTCAAGCCGGACTTCGAGGTGACCTCCGCCATGCGCGATGAGTTCTACAAGCGCATCACGGACAAGGGCGTCACCGTCGATCGCGCCGACTGGGAGGCCGGACGTGCCTACGTCGACCGCCTGCTCGACGACCGCATCGCGCGGCGCGCCTTTGGTGATTCCACCGCCAAGCGCCGTGAGTCCGCCGAGGATCGCCAGCTCCAGAAGGCCATTGAGCTGCTTCGTCGCGGACGTACCACCGCAGAACTGCTCGCCCTCGCGGCGCAGGCGCAGCCGGCGTCCGCCAAGCGCAACTAGCGCCACCGGCGCGGTCGCGACCCGCGGCCGCGCTTCCGCCCCACCAAAAAGCCTCCCTTTCCGATGCGATCTCGCTTCCTGATGGCCGCCGCGCTCCTTGGCGCGGCGGCTTGCCAGACTTCCTCCGCCAAGCCTGAGTCGGCCACGGCGACCCACGTCGACGCCGAACCGGGTGAGACGCGTTTCTCCAACATCCGCCAACTCACCTTCGGTGGTGAGAACGCCGAGGCCTATTGGAGCCCGGACGGCGAGTGGGTCACCTTCCAGTCCACTCGCGACGGTCGCGCCTGCGACCAGCAGTTCGTCATGCGCGCCGACGGGTCTGACGTGCATCGCGTCTCCGACGGACGGGGCAAGACCACCTGCGGCTGGTTCATCCCCGGCACCGACCGGCTCTTCTTCTCGTCGACCACCGCGCACGACGATGTCTGCCCGGTGAAGCCCGATCCGTCGAAGGGCTATGTCTGGCCGCTCGACAAGTACGACTTCTACACCGTCAACCGTGACGGCTCCGACCTGCGCCGTCTCACGCATTACGACGTCTACACGGCCGAGGGCATCCTCTCGCCGGACGGCACCACCATCGTCTTCACGTCCATGAAGGACGGCGACCTCGACATCTACACGATGAAGGTCGACGGCACCGACGTCCGTCGCCTCACGACCTCCGTCGGCTACGATGGCGGCCCCTGGTGGTCGCCTGACGGCACGAAGATCGTCTACCGCGCCCACCACCCGAAGGATTCCACCGAGCTCGCGCAGTACAAGGAGTTGCTCGCGCAGGACATGATCCGGCCGAGCAAGGTCGAGCTCTTCGTGATGAACGCCGACGGCTCCGACCAGCGACAGGTGACGGCGCTCGGCGGCGCCAACTTCGGCCCCTCGTGGAGCCCCGACGGCAGCCACATCATCTTCTCGTCCAACTTCGAGTCGCCGCGCAGCGGCAACTTCGAGCTCTTCCTCGTCCGAGCCGACGCGTCCATGGCCGGCGCCGACCAGCTCGAGAAGGTCACCACCCATCCGTCCTTCGATGGCTTCGCGATGTTCAGCCCGAGCGGGTCCCAGCTCATCTGGGCGTCCAACCGGAACGCGAAGTCAGAAGGGGAAACCAACGTCTTCGTTGCCGACTTCCGCTGGTAGGCGCTAGTATCAGCGCAACCACGGGGGGTTAGCATGTCCGCAGTGATCCTGGGCGTCGTCGCCGCGTTGCTCGCGGTGCTCGGCGCGAAGAGTTTCCGCATCATCGGCCAGGCCGAGGTGATGGTCGTCGAGCGGCTCGGCCGCTTTCATCGCGTGGCGCGCTCGGGATTCAATGTCCTGATCCCCTTCTTCGAGCGCGCCAAGACCATCGACGTCCGCTACTTCGAGGCGGACGCCCTCGGCAACAAGAAGATGATCGCGAGCACCATCGCCCGGATCGACCTCCGCGAGCAGGTGCTGAACTTCCCGTCGCAACCGGTCATCACCAAGGACAACGTCACCATCGACATCGACGCGGTGCTCTACCGCGTCGCCGATCCGCAGAAGGCCACCTACTCGGTGCAGAACCTGCCGTACGCGCTCGAGACGCTGACCCGCACCACGCTCCGCAACATCGTCGGCGACATCGAGCTCGACCAGACGCTCGCCTCGCGCGACATGATCAACCGCCGCATGCGCGAGGTCATAGAGGAGGCGTCCATCGGCTGGGGCGTCGACGTCACCCGCGTCGAGTTGCAGAGCATCGAGCCGCCGCGCGACATCCAGCAGTCCATGGAACTGCAGATGCGCGCCGAGCGCGAGCGCCGCGCCGCCGTCACCAACGCCGAGGCCTCCAAGCGCGCCGCCATCCTCGAGTCGGAGGGCCAGAAGGAAGCCCAGATCCGGAAGGCCGAGGGCGAGAAGGGGGCCGCCATCCTTCGCGCCGAGGGTCTCGCCACCGCGCGCCTTGCCATGGCCGACGCCGAGGCCGAGGCCGTCCGGCGCATCACGGCCGCACTGCCGCCGGGCGAGGCTGCGACGTATCTGCTCGGGCTCAAGTACCTCGAGGCACTGCCGCAGATCGCCCAGGGCAAGAACAGCACGATCTTCTTGCCCAGCGAGGCCACCGGGGTTCTCGGCGCGCTTGGAGGCATTCGTGAGCTGCTGCGTGCCGGCGGGACCCGCGCCGACGAGGCCACGCAGGCCGAAAGAACGCGTCCCTCACAGGCGTCGCTCCCTCCGGGATCTCCCACGCCCGGGGAGCGGTAGTGACGCCGATAACGCGTGAGCGGGCGGAGCGCATAGCCAGGGGTCACGCGTGCTCGCACTGCAACGAGTACACGTTCCGGAAGATCTCCGTGAAGCCCGCGAGCGACGAGCTGCGAAAGGAGCTCGAGGTCGAATGGGTGGTCGCCCGCCTCTGCGGCGTCTGCAAGCACCTCACCGAGGTCGGCATCGCCGACGACGGCGACATCGTCTACGAGAGCTAGGGAACACGGGATCATGGCACCACTCGACATCCCGCGCCTCGTGCCCGGCGAGCGCATCCAGCACGAGCTGATGGTGCGCGAGCGCGAGGACAAGACGACCAAGTCCGGCGATCCCTTCGTCGTGCTCAAGCTCGGCAACGCCACCGGCGTGCTCTCCACCAACGTCTGGAAGGAAGAGGTGCCGCTCGTCCTCGGCATTCGCCCCGGGCAGGTCGTGCAAGTGATCGGCCAGGTCGAGCTCTACCAAGGACGGCGCCAGCTCAAGTTGAGCGGCCCGCCGCGCGTGGTCGCGCTCGCTGCCGTGAACACGGACGACTTCCTCCCGCGCATCGCCGTCAGCACCACGGAACTCTGGTCGCGCGTCGATGCCTGGCGCGCCGCGCTCCAGGGCACGCTCCGCACCGCGGCCGATCTCTTCTTCGCCGACGAGTCGTTCCGTGAGCGCTTCTCGCGAGCGCCCGGCGCCACGCGCGGGCACCATGCGCAAGTCGGCGGCCTGCTGCTGCATACCTGCGAGGTCGTGAACATCGCGCGGACCGCGGCGCAGACCATGCGCGGCGACGTTTCTCTCGTCACCGTCGGTGCTCTCATCCACGACGTCGGAAAGGTCGAGGCCTACAACGTCGATGTCGGTGGCTTCGAGAACACCCAGGCCGGCCATCTCCTGGGCCACATCGTGCTCGGCTCGCTCATGCTCGAGGAGCGCATCCGCGCCCTTCCTCCCGGCACCTTCTCCGATTCGCAGCGGCTGGAGCTGCATCACTTCATCCAGTCGCACCACGGCATTCCCGAGTACGGCGCCGCCGTGCGGCCCATGACGCTCGAGGCCGAGATCCTGCACTTCGCCGACCAATCCTCGGCCAAGGGCAACGACTTCGCCGAAGCCGTGCAGGACGCCGAGCTCTTTCCGGCAGAGGGCATGGAGTTCTCCTCCAAGCGCTCATGGCGCCTCGAACGCCGCGTCTGGCGCCGGTCCCACGGCTGGGAGTGAGGGCGGGGATCCGCGCGCGCGAGTTCAGTCTTGCGATCGGGGCAAGGATCCATCGTTTCCGCAATCAGCCTTTGGATGATGGAGCCCGGCGTGACAGCCGGCTAAGTTCAATGGCATGACCACGATCCGCCAAGACGACTTCATCACGTCGATCGCCGACGCGCTGCAGCACATCTCGTACTACCATCCGCTCGACTACATCCGGGCCCTCGGCGACGCCTACGAGAAGGAACAGGGGCCGGCCGCCAAGGATGCGATCGCCCAGATCCTCACCAACTCGCGCATGTGCGCCGAGGGACATCGCCCGATCTGCCAGGACACCGGCATCGTCGTGGTCTTCCTCAAGGTGGGCATGGACGTGCGCTGGGACGCCACGCTCTCGGTGCAGGAGATGGTGAACGAGGGCGTGCGGCGCGGCTACCTGCACCCCGACAACACGCTGCGCGCGAGCATCGTGGCCGACCCGCTGTTCGACCGCAAGAACACCAAGGACAACACGCCGGCGGTGGTGCACATGACCGTGGTGCCGGGCAACACGGTCGACGTGCAGATCGCCGCCAAGGGCGGCGGCAGCG
>DATLLD010000095.1:0-2024 GCA_035538035.1 Gemmatimonadaceae bacterium
TCCTCGCACGCGTGCGCCATGCCGAGCGTCGAAAGCGTGACGCTCAGCGTGACTGCAATGGCGATGGCGCGACGGAGGATTTGACGCATGGGGACGGGAAGAACTGAGAGGCGCCGGTCGGAATCGAACCGACGAATAGCAGATTTGCAGTCTGCCGCCTTACCACTTGGCCACGGCGCCGTCCAACAAAGGTAGCCGGGGGTGCAACACCCCTCAAGCAACACCGTCACAAGACTTTCCGTGGGCGCCCGGTGCCGCACATCACCACGCTCCCGCGCGACGCGTCGTATGTTCCTCGAACAGCAGATCCCCCGGATCATCGGAGAGCCGCATGCATACGCGTCCGTTTGGCGACCACGTCGTCCGCTGCTCGATCATGGCGGTCTCCCTCGTCGCGCTCGGCGGCTGCTCCGTGCTGACGCCGGCCCCGGCATCACTGACGGCGTCGCCGGCGCAGTCGCCGGCGCAGTCCACGCCGCAGTCACCGGCCGCGGCCCGTGCGCCGAAAGGCGCGGTCCCGAAGTCCGCTCCCAAGCGCGCGCCAAGCGACGCCAACATCGCCGCCATGCTCGTCGCCGGGAACGACATCGAGACCGCCTACTCCGAGCAGGCGCTCGCCAAGTCGCGTGACGCCGATATCCGCAAGTTCGCGACGATGACGCGGATGGATCACGAATCCATGAGCCGCACCGTGGGTGCGCTCGCGACGAAGCTCAAGCTGAAGCCGTCGGACGACGAGGCTGCACTCATCCTGCGCGACGACGCAGCGGAGCGGCGAGGGCGCTTCCGCGACCTCGAGGGGTTCGCGTACGACAGCGCCTACATCCACAATGAAGTCGCCTCCCACACCTTGCTGCTCGCCGTGATCGACGAATCGCTCGCGCCCGCGGCGAAGAGCGCGGAGCTGAGGCAACTGCTCGCCGAGGTGCGGCCGGCGATCGCCGCGCACATGCAGCACGCCGAGATCCTCGCCGCCAAGAAGGCCCGCCGCCGTTGACGCAACGAAAAGAAACCCCGAGCACACGCATGCCGCGCAAGATCAACCGCTCCCGCCTTGGCCGGTCAATCCTCGCTGCCGTCGCCCTCGCCTTCGCGACGCCCCTCACAGCGCAACTGCCTTCGACCGTCCCCACGCCGGAGTCCGTCTTCGGCCACGCCGTGGGCGCCGACTTCAAGCTCATCGGCTACGACGAGTCCATCCGCTACTTCGAGCGCCTCGCCGCCACGAGCGACCGGATCAAGCTCGTCGAGGTCGGCAAGACGTCGATGGGCCGCCGCTGGACGCTCGCCGTCATCTCGTCGCCGGCCAACCTCGCCAAGCTCGGTCGCCTGCGTGAGATCTCGCAGCGGCTGGCGCACCCGGCCGGCCTCTCCGACGCCGAGGCTCGCGCGCTGGCGCAGGAGGGCAAGGCGTTCGTCGACATCAGCGGCGGGCTGCATGCGTCGGAGATCGCGGGGTCGCAGCACACCGTGCAGCTCGCGTATGACCTGCTCTCGCGCGACGACGCCCGCACGAAGGCGATCCTCGACGAGACGGTGCTCTTCCTCTGGCCCTCGATCAACCCCGACGGCCAGGACATCGTCGTCGACTGGTACCGGCAGAACGTCGGCACGCCGTACGAGGTGGCGCCGCTCGACCAGCTCTACCAGAAGTACATCGGGCACGACAACAATCGCGACGCGTACATGCTCAACGTCGTCGAGTCGCGCGTGGTGGCGCGCACCTGGCGGGAGTGGGAGCCGCAGATCATCTACGTGCAGCACCAGACGGCGCCGTTCCCGACGCGGATATGGCTGCCACCGTTCGCGGAACCCATCGCCCCGCGCGTCGCCGGGCTGATGTCGCGCGAGGTGAACACCATCGGCATGACGATCGCGCAGGCGCTCGAGGGCAAGGGCCAGGTGGGCGCGACGCACATGGGCCAGGGGTTCGACGCCTGGTACCCCGGCTACATCGACTACATGCCGATGCTGCAGAACATCGCGTCGTACTGGACGGAGACGGCGCTCTACAGCTACGCGAC
>DATLLD010000096.1:0-7748 GCA_035538035.1 Gemmatimonadaceae bacterium
TGATCTCGAAGCGCCGCGGCGAGTCCAGCCGTCCGATGCCGGTCAGGTGCCCGTAGGTGTGGATGCCCGACTGCTGGTTCTTCGGAACGAACGAGAAGAGCGAGACCTCCGCCTTGCGCGCGATCTTGCGGCCCAGCTGCAGGCCCCACGTCTGCTCCGCCGCCTTGGGATCGAAGCGGAGCTGTGAGAACGGGATCCGGAACTCGGCCGTCCACCCCTCTCCGTCGACGGTCGCGTTCCCCTGCCAGACGGCGTCCCATGAGTTGTCCTGCCCGACGTTGTCACTGACGGTGGCGTCGCGACGGGCCCCGAGCGGCGAGAGCCGGAAGATGAACGCGCTCAGGTGGTCGTGATAGCTGTCCAGCGTGACCTCGACCAAGTCGCCCTCGATGGACTCATCGCGACGCGCGAGCTGCCGCTGGATGGCCGCGGGATCGCTGTCGAACATGCGCATGCCGATGTAGATGGCATTGTCGTCGAACAGGATCCGCGCCTCGGTGCGCTCGGATGCGGGCTCGCCCTCGCGCGGGTCGACCTGTGTGAAGGTCGTGATCGGCGTCGCCGCCGCCCATGCCGCTTCGTCGAGCCGGCCGTCGACGCTGATGCTGCCCGTGCGACGCGCGGCAGAGGCGACGGGTGCGGCGGAGTGAAGCACCGTCGTCGCGGGAGTCGCGCCGTTGGCGGAACCGTCCTGCGCGCCCAGCGGCGTTTGCGGCGTCAGGGAGAGCGCTGCTGCTGCCGTCAAAACCGCGAGCACGCGGCCAGGGACACCGACCGAGGACACCATAGAATGATCCCTGGCGAATGGGAGGAAGACTGAACCCTTCGACAGCACACTACGGGGAATCGTTGCTGTCGGTGCCAGCGAGGCGATGCGGGGACCTTCGGTGCGGGGGGGAGTCCGGGGGCCCCCCGGACCCCACCCCGCATCGCAGTGCCATGCTAGGATTATTTCATGCCAACAAATGACCTAGCTGACCTGGACCTCTCCCCCGCATCCATGCAAGCCATGGGCGAGGCCGTGCTCACCCGCTCCGTCGCCCACCTCGCCTCCCTCGGCCAGCAGCCGAGCCGCGGCGACACTGATGCCTCCGAGCTCTGCCGCGCAATGCGCGAGGGTGCGCCCGAACACGGCTCGGCGATCGAGCCGCTCCTCGACCAGCTCTTCGATGACCTGATCCCCCGCTCGTTCAACACGGCGGGGACCGGCTACCTCGCGTACATCCCGGGCGGCGGCATCTACCCGGCGGCACTCGCGGACTTGATCAGCAACACTACCAATCGCTACACCGGCATCTGGGCCGCGTCGCCCGCCCTTGTGCAGCTCGAGTCGAACGTGCTCGACTGGCTGCGCGACTGGATGGGCTTTCCGCCGACCACGCGGGGGCTGTTCACGACCGGCGGCTCGATGGCGATCTTCAACGGCATCCTCTGCGCGCGCGAACGCCTGCTGGGCGACGACATCCGCTCGGGCACCCTCTACGCCTCGACGCAGGCGCACCACAGCATCACCAAGGCGGCGAAGCTCGCCGGCATCCGCGCCGACCGCGTGCGCGCCATCGGCGTGGATGGTGACTTCCGCATGCGCACCAGCGAGCTGGAAAATGCGATCGCCGCGGACCGCGCGGCCGGGCTCAAGCCCTTCCTGGTCGTCTCCACGGCCGGTACCACCAACACGGGCGCGGTGGATCCGATCGAAGCCGTCGCCGCGATCGCCGCGCGCGAGGGACTCTGGCATCACGTCGACGGCGCGTACGGCGCCTTCTTCCACATGGTGCCGGAACTCCAGCCGCTCCTCGCCGGACTTCCGCTCGCCGACTCGCTGACCTTGGACCCGCACAAGGGGATGTTCCTGCCCTACGGCACGGGTGCGCTCCTCGTGCGCGACGGCGCGGCGCTGCGCGCGGTGCACTCGTCCACCGCCGGCTACCTGCCGGAGAACCAGGATGAGTTCTACGATCCGGCGGAGTACGGTCCGGATCTCTCGCGCGGCTTCCCGGGGCTCCGGGTGTGGCTCACGGTGAAGCTCTTCGGCGCGGCGAAGTACCGCGCGGCGGTGGCGGAGAAGCGCGAGCTGGCGGTCTGGGCGGCGGGAGAGGTGGCGGGGATTCCGGGCATCGTGATGGATGCGCCTCCGCAGCTCTCGCTCTTCGCGTTCCACATGGAGGGGCGTACCCTCCGGACGCTGGACGCGCAGAACGAGGCCACTCGCGCCCTCGTCGAGAACGTCACGCGGCGCGGCGACGTGATGCTCACCGGCTGCATGGTCGGCGGGCGGTTCCTCGCGCGCGTCTGCGTCCTCAGTTTCCGCACGAGGAGAGCGGACATGGAGACCTGCGTACGGCAGCTCCGCGAGGAGGCCGCGCTGCTGGCGGGGTAGCTGAGGCCGCGCCGCTACACGCGCTGGCCGCGCTGCTGGCCGCGCCGCTGGCGGGGTAGCATACCTGAGCGCACGTTAGGTCCATACGCTTTCCTCCACCGGAGTCCTCCAAATGCAGAGCATGCGTCTCTTCTCCCTCGCCGTTGGCGCCGCCGCGGTGATGGCCCCCTCTCGCGCGCCAATAGCGGAGCAGCCCTCCCCGATGAGCTTCTTCATCACGAGCGCCGGTCCCGGCAACGGTGCGGACCTGGGCGGCCTCGCCGGCGCCGACCGCCACTGCCAGACGCTCGCCGAGGCGGCGGGGACCTCCGGACGCACCTGGCGCGCCTACCTGAGCAACGTCGCGCGCGGTGACTCACCGGCGGTGAATGCGCGCGACCGCATCGGCAGCGGACCCTGGCACAACGCCAAGGGCGTGCTGCTGGCCGCGAACGTCGAGGCGCTTCACGGTGACAACAACTTCCTCGGCAAGGAGCACAGCCTCAGCGAGAAGGGGCTGCCGGTGAACGGGCGCGGCGACACGCCGAACATGCACGATATCCTGACCGGCTCCATGCCCGACGGCCGCGTCGCGGTCGACTCGACCGACACGACCTGCGAGAACTGGACGAGCTCCGCGAGCACGGGCTCGGCGATGGTCGGTCACCACGACAAGCAGGGCGGCGGCGTGCGGCCCAACTCATGGAACTCCGCTCACGCCTCGCGCGGCTGCGGGCAGACCAACCTGCAGGCGACGGGCGGCAACGGGCTGTTCTACTGCTTCGCGATCTGAGCGTACAGGAGGGGACGACGTTGAAAGCATCGATCTTCATCGCCACGAGCCTCGACGGCTTCATCGCGCGCCCGGACGGTGACATCGACTGGTTGCCCGTCGGCGAGGGCAACCCGGCCGACGGCGACTACGGCTTCAGCGCGTTCATCGAGACGGTGGACGCGCTGGTAATGGGCCGCGGCACGTTCGAGAAGGCGCTTACCTTCGGCACGTGGCCGTACAAGAAGACCGTGGTGGTGCTGTCGCACCATCCGGTCGAGATACCGCCCGACATCGTCGGCTTCGTCGAGTGGATGAAGGGCACCCCACAGGAAGTCATCGAGCGGCTCGCCGCACGCGGCGTGAAGCACATCTACGTCGATGGCGGCCGCACGATCCAGGGATTTCTCGAGGCTGGAATGCTCCAGCGACTGATCATCACGCAGATCCCGGTGCTGATCGGGCAAGGGATCCCGCTCTTCGGGCCGCTGCGCCGGGACGTGCGGCTCAGGCATGTCTCCACGCGCACGTACACGAACGGGCTGGTGCAGAACGAGTATCTCGTGCTCGGCTGAGGGACGGACTGCTCCGAACGCAACACAGCCCGCCCGGTTTCCCGGGCGGGCTGTGTTGCTTACGATAGCGAGGCGCGTCGCGCAGACGCGCCCGTCGTTCACATCGCGACCTTCGTCGCCTGCTGCTTGATCTTCTCCATGTACTTCTTGAAGAAGTGCTTCTGGATGTCGTTCATGTCGATCTCGCGACCCTGGATGTACGACTGCTCGATGTTGGACGTCATGTCGAGCGGCGTACCGGTCGTGATCAGCAGCGTGGCCTGCTTGCCCACCTCGAGCGAGCCCACCTTGTCGGCGATGCCCATGAACTCGGCGGCGTTGATCGTCACCGACTTCAGCGCCTCCTCCTCGGGCAGGCCGAACGCCACCGCGACGCCGGCTTCCCAGGGCAGGCGATAGCTGTAGAGGCCGCCCGCGCCACCGGCGATGGCGAACTTCACGCCGGCCTTGTAGAGCTGTGCCGGCGAGTTGTACGCGCCGTCGTAGCCCTCGTAGCTGCGTTCCGGCGCCGCCATCGTCGACGTCAGGATGACCGGCACGTTCTCCGCCTTCAGGCGCTCGGCCACGTGGATGGCGTCGCGCCCGCCACGGATGACGATGCGCAGTCCTTCCGCCTTGCCCCAGGTGATGGCGTCGTTGATCTGCGCCACGCCCTCGGCCGCCACGATCACCGGGATCTCGCGCTTGAGCGCCGGGAGCATCGCGGCGTAGCGCGTGTCCGTGCGCACCGACTGGCCGGCCGCCACGGCATCACCATACGCCCGCGCCTCGGCGACGAAATCCTTGAGCGACTGCACCTGCTCGGCGTAGGTCTTGGGCGCCGGCTGCGCGCCCCGCCCACCCGGGCCGCCCGGGCCCGGAGGACCGCCACCGCCAAAGCGACGCGGCCGCGCGGTGGGGTCGGGCCAGTTCACGTTGAGCGCCGCGGCGCCCTTCATGGACATCTCCTCCCATGTCCACCCCTCGAGCGACATCGCCGAGGAGAGACCCGAGATCACGCCGCCGCCGGGCGTGCTGAACGCCACGAGCACACCGGCCGAGCGCGTCGTGCCGATGTGCCGGCTCTCCGCGTTCACCGCGACTTCGGCGCGCACGTTGGGATTGAAGTCACCGAGTTCGTTGATGTCGTTGGAGACATCGACGGAGCCGATCTCGGTGATGCCCACGGTGCTGTAGGCGTCGATCAGGCCGGGGTAGATGTGCTTGCCGGCCACGTCCACCACCTTGGCGCCGCGCGGCGTGGCGACTTCCGCACCGCCGATGGCCGTGATCTTGCCGGCCTCCATCACGATCGTGCCGTTCTGGATGGTGCCCTTGGTGACGGTGTGGATGGTGGCGCCGCGCAGCACCACCGGCTGCGACTGCGGCGGCACCGTCATGCGCACCTGCGCCCCGGCCGCGAATGGCGCCAGCAGCAACGCCAGCGCCGATACGTGCCGCAGCGCGCGGCTGGTCCTGCTCCCGGTTCCGTTCATGGGCGTCGTCGTGTTGAGGGTCATGGTCAGTTGCGCCTCGGTCCGCGTCCACCGGCCGAGCCGGCGGTCGTTGCGTCCGATGCTCCCGCCGAGAGGATCGCCTGGGTGAGCTGCGCGCGCTGCCGCGCGACTTCCTCGCGCAGCTTCGCGTCCTCTTCGAGCGAGAAGTACTTGCGGCCGTCCACCCACGTCTGCTCGGCCTTGGTGAACTGCGAGAGCGGGTTGCCGTTCCAGATCACGAAGTCGGCGTCCTTGCCGGCCTCCAGCGAGCCGATGCGGTCATCGATCGCCACGGCCTTCGCCGACTGGTTGGTGACCGTCGAGAGCGCCTGGATCTCGTCAACGCCGGAGCGCAGCAGCTTGCCGGCCTCCCAGTTCATGCGCGTCGAGATCTCCGAGTCGTCGGAGTGCAGCGACGTCACGACGCCGGCTTCCATCAGCAGCCTCGCGTTGTACGACGTGGCGTCGTACGACTCGAGCTTGAACGCGCCCCAGTCGCTCCAGACCACGGCGGCCACGCCGGCGTTCTTGAGCTCGGTGGCGATCTTGTACGCCTCCACGCCGTGCTGCAGCGTCTGGATCCTGAAGCCGAACTCCTCCGCGAGGCGGACGAGCGCCAGGAACTCATCCGCGCGATACCCGTGCGACGAGACCAGCAGCTTCTGGTTCAGGATGTCGAGGATCGCTTCCATGCGCAGGTCGCGGCGCGGCGGGATGCCGGTCTTCTCCGCTTCCCAGCGCTTCCATTCCTTCTCGTAGTCACGCGCCGCGAGGAAGTGATCGCGGATGATCTCCTGCGTCCCCATGCGCGTCTTGGGATACCGGTTGGGGCTGCGCTTGGGATTCTCGCCGAGCGCGAACTTCACCGTGCGCGGCGCGCCTTCGATCTTGAGGTCGTCGGGGAGCATGCCCCAGCGCGACTTCGCGAACACGTTCTCGCCGCCGATCGGGTTCGCCGAGCCATGCTTGACCATCTGGGTGGTGAGCCCGCCGGCGAGCTGGCGGTACATCCAGATGTTGTTGTGCGTGAGCACGTCGCCCATCCGCACCTCGGGCACGATCGCGAAGCCGGTCTCGTTGACCGAGCTCACGCCGGCGTGGGTGTGCGGATCGATCAGCCCGGGCGTGACGTGCTTGCCGGTGGCGTCGATCACCACGGCGCCGCGCGGCGCGGTGAGTCCCTTCCCCACCTGTGCGACCTTGCCGGCGCGCACGAGCAGGTCGGCGTTCTCGAGGCGGCCCTGCGGCCCCTGCGACCACACCGTCGCGTTGCGAACGAGCACCACGGCGGGCTGCTCGGGAGCCGACGCGCGGCCGAACTCCATCATCGGTCGCACGAACGGCAGGTCGATCACCGGGACCTTCTTGGCGACGGTGCCGCGCGTCGCGCCTTCGAACGCCTCGGTGCGCGTGCCGCGGAACGACGGGTCCGTGCCGTTGGGCAGCGATGTCCAGCCGAACACCTCATCGCCGCTCACCGAGCCGGCCATGAGCACGGTGCCTTCGTAACCGAGCTGTTCGCCGGGGAAGGTGACCTCGAGACGTCCCGTCTCGGCGATCACGCGGGCCGAGGCGAGGTTGATCTCACGGCGGCCTTCGCGCTCGATGGTGCCGCGGATGCGGTTGAGCGGTCCTTCGAGACGCAGGGTGGCGTTGAAGCCGTCCGCATCGGTCGAGGCGATGGTCCAGGTGCCGCGCGGGTCGATCTGCGGCGGGCGCGTCACGCCATAGCGCGTGCCCTGCACCCACACGTCGCGCACGCTCGCATCCTCGGTGAAGAGGTCACCATCGGTGACCACGAGGTTGGCGACCTTGCCGGCGGCGATGGTGCCGTGCGTGCGCTCGATGCCGAGCCATGCAGCGGGCACGGTGGTGAGCGCCGCGAGCGCCTTGTCGGCGGCGAGACCGCGCGCGACGGCGATGCGCAGGTTGGGGAGGAACTGCGTCAGCGACGAGATGCCGTCCGTGGTGAGCGCGAACGGCACGCCCGCGGCGGCGAGCTGCGCCGGGTTGGTGGGAGCGAGGTACCAGTGGCGCATGGCCGCGAGCGACGCGTTGAGCGCCAGCTCCGGGCTCGACACGTCAGGCGCGTCGGGGAAGTTGAGCGGGACGATCAGCGGCTGCGTGCGGCCCTTCAGCACGTCCACCAACCGGTACTCGGTGCCGTTGCCACGGAACCACGGGGTCAGCTTGTAGTCGGCGGCGAGCCGGTACGCGCGCAGGTACTCCTCTTCGCTTTCCGTCTGGAAGAGCACCGGCTGCTGGCCCTTCACGGACTTGGCCAGCGCGCCGAGCGCCTCACTGCGCTCGGGGGGCAGGATGGAGCGCCCGCTCGCCTCGTAGGCCGCGTTGGCGCGGATGTACCACTCCGCGTCCATGAAGGTCTGCCGCATGAGGGCGACCGTGCCCATGGCCGAGTTCGGGTACATGCCGCCCAGCTGGAACGAGCGCTGGAAGCCGACCGACTGCAGCAGGTCGGCGCGCAGCACGCGCTCGCGCACGCCGGCGTCGCTCAGGTTCACCACCGAGGCGGTGCCGCGGAAGATGCCCTGCTTGGGCACCGCGAG
>DATLLD010000097.1:0-3976 GCA_035538035.1 Gemmatimonadaceae bacterium
CGGCGCTTCGATGCGGAGCAGCAGCGCGTCGAGCACGTCATCGGCCGAGCGGCCCTCGACCTCCAGCTCCGGCGAGACGGAGATGCGATGCCTGAGCACGGCGTGGACTCGCTCCTTCACGTCATCCGGCGTCACGTAGTCGCGGCCGCCGAGCACCGCCGCGGCGCGCGCGGCGCGCATCAGCGCGACCGTCGCGCGCGGGGAGGCGCCGAGCGAGAGCGTGGTTTCCTCGCGCGTGGCGCGCGTGATCGCCGCGATGTACTCGCGCACCTCGGGGGCGACGCGCACCGTGTCGGCGAGCGAGCGCAGGCCGCTCGCCTCCTCACGCGTGAGGACGGGCTCCGCGAGAGGCACGTCATGGCGCTCGGGGTCGAATCCCTCCTCGTGCTTCGCGAGCATCTCCAACTCGGCCGCGAGCTGCGGGTACGGCATGACGGTCTTGAGGAGGAACCGGTCGAGCTGCGCCTCGGGGAGCGGATAGGTGCCCTCGTGCTCCACCGGGTTCTGCGTCGCGAAGACGGTGAAGAGCGCGTCGAGCCGGCGCGTTGTCCCGTCGGTGGAGACCTGTCGCTCGGCCATCGCCTCGAGCAGCGCCGACTGCGTCTTGGCCGGTGCGCGGTTGATCTCGTCGCCGAGCAGCACGTCCGTGAAGACCGGTCCGGGTTGGAACTCGAACCCCTTCGCCGCGTCGCGCATGACCGAGATGCCGGTGAGGTCGCTCGGCATGAGGTCAGGGGTGAACTGGACGCGCGTGAACTTGAGGCCGAGCGCCTCGGAGAGTGTGCGCACGAGCAGGGTCTTGGCGGTCCCGGGCACGCCCTCGACGAGCAGGTGCCCGCGCGCGAGGAACGCGACAAGCGCGTCGTCGATCGCGACATCCTGCCCGATGATGCGGCGGGCGGTCGCCGCGCGGAGGGACGCGAGCAGTTCGGCGCCGTGTTCGATGGAGAGCGTCATGTCAGGACCTTTTTTTGTTCGATCGCATGAGGGTGGATTCGACTCGGAGCAGTGCGGGACCGATCGCGGCGAACTGCGCGACCGGGAGGGGCGTGGACAGGGCGCGGCGGAGCAGCGCGACGTCGGTGTGAAGCGACGGGACGAGCGCTTCGATGCGGTCGAGGAAGCGGTCGTCGGCGTCGGCGCGCGCGCCGGCGTGCGAGCCAGCCGGTGCGCGCTCGGCTCGTTGCGCGCGCTCCACGCGGCGCCGCAGGCCGCGAACGAGCCGGCGCGTCGACGTGCGCGTCGCGCCGACCAGCGCATATGCGCGCGCGAGCGCATCGACCTGCTCCAGCGGTGAGCGGCGTTCGAGCCGGCCCGGGTCCTGCGGCGCCACGATGCGAGGCGCGAGTGCGGCGAGCATAATGAGACCGGCGATGGAGAGCTGGAAGAGCAGCCGGCCCGAGGGGGTGCCACGCAGGTATGCGGCGACGGCGCCGAGCGAGCCCGGGCGTGCGCCATGGCCTTGGTGATACTCGTCAAAGACCAGGCGACGCCGCGGGGTCTCGCCGCCTGCCGAGAGGAACTCCAGCGCACGCACCGCCGCGATGCCGAGCCCGAAGCGGCAGTCGCGCACCGCATCATTCCGGAAGATGTCCGGGTCGGACGCAACGACGATGCGACCCGCGCCGAGCTCCAGTGCGAGCATCGCTGGATTGTCCCTCTCGAAGCTCGTGCGCCGTTCGCGGACCGTCTCTTTCACCGTGAGCAGCGTGTCGACGAAGCCCCGCGCCGGACGGCGCCACTCGATCGTCCAGAGTGACGCGGTCGCCCCGGGCCAGAGCGCGGCGAAGCGGCCACCGTCGTCCTCGGGGCAGTCCAGATCGTCCTGCTTGCCTGAGTCGACGCGATCGGCGATGAGGCCGGAGCTCCCGCGCGCAATCCCGAGGCTGTCCTCGAACGCCGACGAACCGCCGCCGAGCACGAGCAGCAGGCCGCCGCCCTCGCGCACATGCTCGAGGAGCTCGTGCGTCTCGGTCGCGCGAAGTGGGATGGCCGGGTCCATCACCGCGTGGATGACCGACGGATGCCGCTCGAGCACGTTGTTCATGCGTCGTTCAGGCTGCCATCCGAGTCGCTGGGAGAGCTCGTGGAAGAGTTGGGCACCGAGCGGGGCGCTGGAGAGCGACGAGAGCCGCGCGTCACCGGAACGGGAGCCGACGGTGGTCGGCGTCACCAGTGCGACGGCGATGACGAGGGCGGAGATGGCCGGCAGGACCAGGCGCGGGCGCACATACCACGGCGCGACCGGGCGCTCGGGGGCGGATGGCGAGGTCATGCTGCGCGTCCCTGTGCGACGATCGGCATCGCCTCGGCGAGTAGCGCGGCGTACTCCTCGGGCGAACAGCGCTGCAGGTCATAGAGCACGCGGTCATAGCGCGCCCGGAAGCGCTGGAAGCCGGCGGCCGACGGCGCCGGGCGGCGGCGCAGCTCGCGCGCGTAGTCGCCGGTGGTCTTGGAGGGGTGCAGTCGCAGTTCGCCCCGCGCCGCGCAGCTCAGCAGCAGCGCCTCACAGAGCGCGTGCGCGGCGGCGGTGTGGTCGCCGGCGGCGGCGAGCCGCTCCGCCTCGTGCCAGGCATCCGCGCGCCGCCCCGGTGCCGCCTGCTCGGTGGCCTGCCAGGCGGCGCGGCTTCGGCCGGCGGTCGCCATGCGCGCGAGCACGAGCACGGCCAGCAGCACGGCGAGCATCACCGGCACCCAGGGACTCACGTCGAGCTCGGGGAGCCACTCAAGGAAGTCGCCCAGCAGCGCGAGGATCCAAGTGGTGAAGCGGTCCCAGGCCGACTGGTCGAACTGCCGCTGGAAGGCGTCCCCGCGCGCGACAGCCGCGATCGAGTCGGCGATCGCGGCGTCGGGCCAGGGAGTCGCGGGAGCCTGCGCGGCCTCCTGAGCGTACAGCGTCAGGGGGTCGCCGCCGCCGGCGTCATCGACTGCGACATGTGCTGCAGGTCGAAGCCCTCGGCGCGGATGCGCGCGTCGTAGTAGAGCAGCATCATGAGCAACCCGACGACCGGGAAGGCGAAGATGGAGAACGCGGTGCCCACGATCACCATCACGATCTGACTGGAGAACATCGTGCCGATCATCGCGGCGGCGATCGAGGCGACGAAGTAGATCAGAAAGCCGAGCGCGAGCGTCTTGAGGACGTGCCACTTGCGCCCGTCGGTCAGCACCGAGGAGCGCGCAAAGGCGGCGCTCGAGTCCTTGTCCTCGAGCACGATCGCCGCCTCGACCGCGAACCAGCGCGCGAACACGTAGAAGACCCCGACGAGGAACGCGAGGAGCCCGAGCACGCCGAGGATCGCGCGCATTATGCTCGCGGCGACGAGCGAGCCGAGCTTGGGCACGACGATGCGGATGGAACGGGCCACGTCGGCCTCGCCGCCGAGGTACACCTGCGAGCCGAGCACCATGACGACCCCGGTCATGAGGGCGTACGAGAGCAGGGAGACGATCGCGAGCGCGAACTGCGCCATGATGAAGCCTCCGCTCGCCGGATTGCCCGCCTGGCCGAGCAGCGCGAGCTGCGTGACCATCTGAGGCACGCTGGCGATCGCGGTGACCATGATGTACGCCGCGGCATCGCGCCGGTACAACGCGAACGCCGCGTCGACGAGTTCCGAGACGCTGCGGGCGCGGATCGCGGTGTCGATCATCTTCGGGGGCTCCTGGTGGGGGGGCGTGCCTGACGCGCCAATATCGGAGCATGGAGCTAGCTCGGCCAGCCCTGTTGTTGGATCCGGCCGGCGAGATACTCCGCGTCCCTCGCGACCCAGCCCAGCAGCGCCGATCCGCGCGTGTGCTGCCATGGCAGGCCGAGGAAGTGAAGTCCGGGTACCGCCGTCACGCCACGCTCATGCCTCGGACGACCGGCGGCGTCGAACACCGAGGCGTTCAGCCATGCGGCCACGAATGGCGCGGCGACCTAAGGCGCGAGCGATGTCAGGAAGCCGAGGATCGCGAGGAAAGTCGCGGCGCC
>DATLLD010000098.1:0-10576 GCA_035538035.1 Gemmatimonadaceae bacterium
GTGGTGAGCGAGTACACGCGCGAGGCGGGCGTGCGGCAGCTGGAGCGGCAGGTGGGCGCGGTGGCGCGCAAGGTGGCGCGCCGCGTGGCCACCGGCGACCTCTCGGTGCTGGCCGACAACGTGATCGACGCCGAGGAGGTGCGCGAGCTGCTCGGCCGTCCGAAGGTGCACCCCGAGCGTGCCGCCGAGACGAACGAGGTGGGGATCGCCACGGGGATGTACTACACGCCGATGGGCGGCGACATCATGTTCGTCGAGGCGTCGGTGCGTCCCTTGAACCTGACGGCGCCCGGCGACGGG
Source organism: Gemmatimonadaceae bacterium (assembly GCA_035538035.1). Lineage (GTDB taxonomy): Bacteria > Gemmatimonadota > Gemmatimonadetes > Gemmatimonadales > Gemmatimonadaceae > Pseudogemmatithrix. The sequence continues at coordinate 301 of DATLLD010000098.1, forward strand.
AACGGCGGCGGTGCGCCAGTCGCGCTGATCCTCACCGGCCAGCTCGGCGACGTGATGAAGGAATCGGCGCGCGCGGCGTTCACGTACGTGACCAAGAACGCCGAGCGACTCGGCATCCCGCGCAATCGCCTGGGCACGGTCGAGACGCACATCCACGTCCCGGCTGGCGCCATCCCCAAGGATGGTCCCTCGGCCGGCGTCGCCATCTCGACCGCGCTCGCGAGCGAGATGAGCGGTCGACCGGTGCGGAAGGACATGGCGATGACGGGCGAGATCACCCTTCGCGGCCGCGTGCTGCCGATCGGCGGCGTCAAGGAGAAGGTGCTCGGCGCCCTGCGGGCGGGCATCACGGACATCATCCTCCCGAAGTTCAACGAGGCCGATGTCGAGGACGTGCCGGACGAGGCACGGTCGAAGCTGAGATTCCACTTCGTGGAGTCGCTCGAGGAAGTGCTGGCGCTCGCGCTGCTCCCGGAGCCGGGCAAGGATCCGGCGAAAGCCTCGGCCAAGGACACTGGGAAGGTCCCAGAGGAACCCTTGGCTGGCGTCGCGTAGTACCAACGGGGGTCGCGCTCGCGCGACCCCCGTTCTGTTGGCCCTTTGAAGGGCGGCGAACCATCTTGCATCAGGCGCCTCGCCGGCATCGGCAGGCGCGGCTCCCTCGTCGTTCATGCCCGCGCGTCCCGGAGGACGCTATATGAAGCGCTTTGTCACTACACTTCTGCTGCTCACCGCCAGCGCCACGATCCTCCAGGCCCAGGCCAAGCACATCCAGGTGCGCGTCACGGATGTGCAGGGGCGCGCGATCCCGTTCGCCTTCGTGCAGATCGAGAACGGTGCCTCGCGCGTGGCCAACGACTCCGGGCGCGTCGAGTTCAACACGCCCGCGCCGGACTCCATTCGACTGCAGGTCCGCCGGATGGGCTTCAGCCCGTTCATCGGGTGGGCCGACAAGGACAGCGTGACGGGCGAGTTCGTGGCCGACCTGATTCCGCTGCCGCGCGCGCTCGATGCGATGACGGTGGAGGGCCGGCGAGACACGCCGCTGGCGCGCCGCGGGTTCTATGATCGCATGGAGCGTGTGCAGCGCGGCGCCTACTCGGCGCGGATGATCACGCCCGAGGAACTCGACGCCCGGAATCCGATGACCATCTCGCAGATGCTCTCGGGTGAGCGCTTTGTGAAGGTGATGCCGCAGGGCGGCAAGCCGGTGCTGATGAGCCGCAACCCGGGCTGTGCCATGACCATCCTGCTCGACGGGCACCGGGCAACGGGCACCCTCGAGGAGGGAGTCGGCTTTGGACCGAAGCCGCCGGTGGGCCTGCTGATGAGCGTCGACGAACTCGTCACCGCGCACTCGGTTGCCGCCATCGAGATCTACGGCAGCATGGCTTCGGCTCCCGTCGAGCTGCAACGGGCTGCGGGAAACTCGGGCGGCTGCGGGCTCGTGGCGCTCTGGACCGGCAGCCGCCGCTAGTCTCCTTGGTCGCTCAGGGCGCCGCTGTGCCGGTGGCCTCGAAGTAGACGAACGCGAAGACGGGCGGTTCGTCGATGTACGCCTTGAGCTGGTTCGCTCCCACTCCGAGCGTCCAGACAACCGAGGCCTTGCCCTGCGCGTCGGTCAGTACGCGCTCGGCAGAGACCGAGCCGGAGCCCTCGCGAACAAGGAACCAGACCGGCACTCCCGGCACTGGGTGGCCCGCGCTGTCGGTGACCCTGACCTTGGGGGCGACGGGCGTCGGATGACCCGCCGGCCCTGTCTGCCCCGCGCCTTCGACGATCTCGATATGCGTCGGCGGCCCGACCACGACCGGCGTGGCCTGGGCATCGAAGCTGACCGAGGCGGGCACGAAGGTCACGCCGGCGGGCGCATCGCCACCCGCGGCTGGCGTCGCGGTCACCCGGTTCAGGCCTTCCGCCCCCAGCTTCCAGCATATCGATGAGCGTCCGAACATGTCGGTCGGGTGCATGACCATCGATGCGAAGGCGCCACACTCCTCGGCCGACAGGCCCGAGACCAGGCCACCGCCCTCAGTCACCTGCCAGGTCACGGGTACGCCAGTGAGTACCGTGCCGAGTCGCGTGGTGAAGCGGGCGAACGGACGGCAGTTCGGGTCCACACTGGTGCCGGTGGTGGCGGTGATCGTGGTGCAGATGGTCTCGAATGGCATCAACATGTCGGCAGAGCGCAGACTGCCAGCCATCGGCGAGCGAATGAACTCGGTGACGGTGCCACCGATGCCGCCGCCGGACCTCAACTCCGGGTCAACCGGGGCGAACGGGCTGAACTCGGTGACCGTGCCGCCGATGCCGCCGCCGATGAAGTATGCCGCGGAACGGGCGTGCAACTCCTTCGGCATGAACAGGCGGGCGAGCTTGCCGAGCGTGCCGATGACCGGCACCGGGTCGGTCAGGTTCTCACACTCGAGGAATCCGGCATCGGCCGGAGCCGCCAGCTCGAATCCAGTGGACTTCCCATGTCCGAGGCGGAGGCGGTCCCGCACTTCCTGCGGGATCACGCCATCGGCGCAGATACCGACGACCGCCGGCTTCGTGAGCGCGGCGTTCGTCTCCGACGATTTCGTGATCGTGAGGAAGCCCGCGTACTGGTCGAGCTTCGTGTCCAGCGGGCCGGCTCCGGGCGTGGAGAACGTGTCCGGGAGCTGCTGGAACTCGATCATCGTCGGCTCGGCCACCGGGTTCGCCTCGAATGCGATGCCGGCCTTGGAGTCGACGCTCAGGATCACCTGCGCTGCGTCACTCGGCAGGATCAGGTGCGAGTTCGACGGCTGATTGATGTCGATGTCGATGCCCGCATAGCAGTACACCGCATTCACGAACGCAGCGATATCGGCTTCACTCGCCGAGAGGTTCCCGGACTGCACGTGTTTCAGCGTGAAGCCTACGATCTCGTGTGCGCGCTCCGCCGCGGCTGCCAGCCTTCCCTTCTGCACGTCTTGGTCGAGGCTCTTGAGCTTGCCGAGCACCGAGCTGACGTTGGGCGATCCCGTGTTGAAGACCGCACGCGCCTTGTCGTTGAGATCCCCGAGGGTGGTGCATGTGCCGGCCACGATCGCCCCGTCTGCGCCGCGAATCTCCGTGAGCCCGCTCTCGGGTCCCGACGGGATGTCCGAACAGGCGACGGCAATGGCTACGGCGGCGAGGGCAACGATCTTGAGGGCGTGGCGGCGCATTCGCGGGGCTCCAAGGGAGGATTGGCCCAAAGGCGGTGCAAGTCGGGTGCCGTACCCGAGGCGCCATCGCCACGCCCGAACGTTGTCCGAAGCGAGAAGGGGTGCTTACGGCGTGCTCCCAACCAGTCGCCGGAACGCAGGACGGTTCGCGATCGGCCGGAAGAACCAGCCCGGATCCTCGCGCAGCCCAGGTGCATGCCTCTCCGGAGCGACGGCGATGTACGTCTTCAACCTCCGGATCGCCTCGTCCTCGTCTCCAAGGATCGTCGACACGTAGGCCCCGAACATCGCAAGTTCCCGCGGCGCATCGATTTGGGCGTCGCCCTCAGCGGACTTGGAGACCCGGCGGGCGCTGTCGGCCAGCGCCGGATTCGAGACCGCGGCGCGTGCGATCGTGGCCGCGACGAACATCTTCGCGGTCAGTCGGTTGAGGGCGGTGTCCGCAGGTGGCGATGCCGCCACCAATGAATCCGCGAGGCGCCATGCGCGCGGGATGTCCCAGCTCGATCTCGCCGGCGCGGGGATCGACTGCATCTGGAGCCGGCAGCGGATCGAACGCAGGTCCGTCGGATCGCGCGCCTCGAGGTCGGCGCAGTACTGATCGGCGGCGTCGAAGCGCGCGAGGTCGTATGCGGCGGCGAACAGCCGCTGGCGCACGACGTTGGCGGTGGACTGGAACTCATCGGCCTGCAGCGCATTCTTTGCCGCGATCAATACGTCGCTCTGGTCCTTGCCGGGCACCAGGTTGTACATGTGCGAGAGCGTGGCCCACGCGCCTGCCTGCTGGGGATTCTGCGCCGTCGCGAGTTCGAGGTCGCGTTGCGCCTGTTCGAGTTCGAGTGCGCGCCGGCGTTCGTCGGTGTCGAGTCCCGACAGGACGCCCCAGTACCGCACGGTGCCGCGCATCTCGAGTGCGTCGGGGTCGCTCGGTGCCAGCGCGAGCGCGCGGTCGGCGTGCCCGAGGCCGGTGACCACCCACGGACGGATGAGCGTCTCCGAGCGCCCGACGAGCCGGGAGCGACGGTACGCGAGGGCTGCCCGGCGCGTGATCGGTTCCACCCACTTGGGGTCGAGCGCCTCGGCGAGAGCGTAGACGCTGTCGGCCGCGACGAACTTGGCCTGCCATGCGCCCGAGGCGTCGCCTTGGGAGCGCAGGGCCTCGGCGGCCCGCTGCAACTGCCCGCCGCGCTGCACGGCGAGCCAGGCCGCGTCGCTCGAAGTGGCGGCGCGCTGCTGACGGGTGGTGACCTCGGTGTTGAGGCTGCGGCCAAGCAGTGTCGCGGCCACCGACGCGAGCGAGTCCTGCAGCAAGAGCACGCTGTCGCGCGAGACGGCGAACGCCGCGCGGTCGACGGTGGCGCCGGTGCTGCTGAGGAGTTGCAGCGAGATGCGCACGCGCTCGCGTCCGGGCTCGGCGCTCGCGCGGTCGCGCTCCGATTCGACGTCGCCGCGGATCACGTAACCCGCACGCAGCCGGCGCGCGATCGTGTCGACCGGGAGCGATGAGCCCCGGAACGCCTCCACGCCGGAGCGCGAGACGACGGTGATGCTGGTGCCGCGATCGAGCGCCCGGATCAAGCTCTCGGTGAGTCCGTCGGCCAGCGGACCCATCGAGGAATCGCGGCTCTCATCATTAAGGAAGAGCACGGCGACGCGTCGCGCGTTCGGGTCGACCACGGCGGCGGCGGGCGCTCGGTTGGCGCCCTGAAGCATCCATGCGCCGCCGCCAACGGCGACGAGCACTGCGAGCGCGCCGGCCAGCACCGCGGGTCGCCGCCACACGGGCACTGCCGGGCCGGTCTGTGCGGCGAGCATCTCGGCGTGCTGTGCCTGCGTCATGCGCGCGCGCGCCTGGGTCGAACGCATGACGCGCATCGTGCTCGTCGAGCCGAGCGGCATGCCCATGAGTTCCGCGAACTGCGTCGCGGTCTGTGGGCGGTCGATGGCCTGCTTGTTGAGCGCGATGAAAATGGCGTGCTCGAGTTCCTCCGGCACCGCGCTGCGCACCACGCGCACGCTGGGCACCGTCTCCATCAGGTGCCGCGCCATGATCGCCATGGCGTTCGAGCCGGTGAACGGCGGCTCGCCCACCAGCATCTCGTAGAACACGCACCCGAGACTATAGAGGTCGGCGGTGGGCCCGACGACGTCGCCGGTGGATTGTTCGGGAGCCATGTAGACCGGCGTACCCACGGCCATGCCGGTCTGCGTCAGCTTCTGCTGTCCCGCCTCGGTGGCGGCGCGCGCGATGCCGAAGTCCGCGACCAGCGCGTGGTCACCCGAGAGCAGGATGTTCTCCGGCTTGATGTCGCGATGCACGATGCCGAGCGCGTGCGCGTGCCCGAGCGCACTGCAGACCTCGAGGGTGATGCGGACCGCGTCGTCGATCGGCAGCATGCCCTCGCGCTCGATGCGATCGCGGAGCGACTCGCCGCGCACGAACGGCATCACGTAGTAGAGCAGGCCGTCGGCGGAGCCCGAGTCGTACAGCGCGAGGATGTGCGGGTGCTGGAGCTTCGCGGCGAGCTTGATCTCGCGTTCGAACCGGTCGGCGCCGATCGATGCCGACAGTTCGGGATGGAGGACCTTGATCGCCACCTCGCGGTCGTGCTTGAGGTCGCGCGCGAGGAACACCGTCGCCATCCCGCCCCGGCCAAGCTCGCGCTCTATCGAGTAGCGGTCACCCAGGTTCTCGCGCAGCCTGACAAGGATCTCCGAGGCCTCTTTCACCTCATCCAGGGGCGTGCCCTTGAACTCGCGGGTGAAGTCGAGGCCGCAGCGACCGCAGAAGATCGCGTCCGGTTCGCGTTTGGTGCCGCAGTTGGCGCAGGTGGACGACGTGATGCAGTGCCTCGCCGGGGAGAGTCCGATACGGACGCGCAGTCATCGCATCCGGAGCGCGAAACTTGCGCAGCTTCCCTTGGAGCGGCAAGAACACGATGCGTGCGGAGTTCGCATGGCGTCCGCGCGAACGCCCGCGCCTACGGCCTCTTGATCGGCGTGATCCGGCCGGTCGAGTCGATCCGGAACCGTGGCCCGAAGGCCGAATCGCGCCCGAGGATTGAATCGCGGGGCGTGCTGTCGGGCACCGGCATGGAACTGGAGCGAACTTCAGGTGCCTTCGCGTCTTCTGGCGGCCGCGGGCCGCACGCCACGACCGGCGCGACCACCGCAAGGAGCAGCGGTCGCAGCGCACTCATGGCCGGACGGAAAGCGGCACGGCCTTGCCGCCAGGCTGGATGCGCATGCGTGGCCGGAACGGCGCCGGCATCCGCAGGCCGGGCTCCTCGTCCGCCGCACGAAGCGCCGCGAAGGCTGGCGAAGGCACGACATACGCGGAGGCCGCGGCGGGGTTCACCTGATAGCCGATGTCGGCGAGCGAGAGCAGCGTGAACGAGGACAGCGGTTGGTCGCCGCTCCCCAGGTAACCGGTCATGAGTTCGGATTGGAAGACAGACTCCTTCCAGTGCGCATCCTGGGTGCCCGCGCCGCAGGTCTGGCCGATCGCGAGGTCCAGGCAGTTCTCGACCGGCACGGCGCTGGCGCAAGGTGCGGCGCCGCCGACGAGCGAGGCGCAAGCATCCCGCGCCTGCGTGCCGGTGAAGCGAACGCCCGCCGTCTGCCGGTCGACGAGCAGGTCGCCCCAGAGCGTGCCGACGCCGATCACGTGCAGCATCTCGTGCAGGATGACCGTCTCGAGGCGACCGCGCGCCTCCAGCATCGGGAGGTCGGCGGAGTCGAACCGCATGCTGCCGATCACGGTCGTCGAGCCAGGGTCGTTCACATAACAGGGGCCGGCGCTGCCAAGCACGTCGCCGGGGCCATCGATCGAGTCGACCGAGACGAAGATCAGCAAGTCATCGATGAACTCATTGAGCACCACCGGCCCGGACGGGACGCACCACGTCGGGATCGTTTCGTTCACCTGGTTCCCCGGCAGGTCGCCGGAGATCGCACCACGGATGCGGATGACGGCGTTCGTGAAGGCCTGCTGGATGGACGCGCTCGGCGGTGTGCCGCGGTACCGCAGGTCGATGTTGTACGCACTGGCGACGGCATTCACGGTGATCACTAGCGCAGGGACTCCAACGACGGACACCGTCACCGACTGTGGACCGGGCTGGCTGCCGAGCGTCCACTGGCCGATCGGAGTCGGCCCCGCGAGCGAGAGCATGGCGGGAGAAGTGATCGAGCCGCCGCCGGACGCCACCCTGACCGTCACCGGCACGTCGGCGATGGCGACGCCGTTCACATCCCGCACCTCAAACGTCGGCACCGGCATCAGCACTTGGGCGCTGGTGGCGTTCCACGCGGCGACGGAGACGGCCACGACGGCCCCCACGACGAACTTCGGCTTCTCCGGCTTCGTCGGCTCGCTGCACGCGACCCCTGACACGAGGGCCGCGCCCAGCAAGGCCGTGACACCGAGGCGCATCACTCGATCGACCGCGTGTGGCGGATCGGCAGGATCCGGCCGTCATCGCTCACCGTGAACTTCGGACGCTGCGGCGCCGGGAGTGCCAGCGGAGGCTCGGCAACCGACGCGGCGCCTGGCTCGCGCGCGGCGACCAGCGCGGCCTGCAGCCTGTAGTCCTCGGCTGCGTCGATGTCGACCACGTAGCCGATATCGGCCAATGACCTGATCGACATCTCCGAGAGCGGGACCAGTCCGCTGTTCAGGAACGGCGTCATGAGCTCGTTCGTGAAGACCGACTCGCGCCAGTGCGCGTACGCCGACCCCGGGCCGTCAAGACTGTGCACCGGCACCGAGGTCGCGCAGGCCGTCGCGCCGCCGTGGACCGTGGCGCACGCAAGGCGCGCGCGAGTGCCCGTGAAGCGCGCGTCGTCGGTGCCGTCGCCGCTCAGAAGCGTGTTGTCCGTCCAGATGGTGCCGAATCCGATGACGTGCAGCATCTCATGGAGGATCAGCGCGTCGAGCCGGTCCTGCGTCGCGAACGCCGCGAGGTCCGCTGCATCCAGTCGCATGATGCCCAGCGCCGGCTTGAACCGGTTCTGGTCGCGCACGAGGCACGGGCCAGCCGAGCCAAGCACGCCGCCTTGGCCATCGATGCTCTCGATCGACGCGTAGATCACGAGTCCGGCCACCGTCTCCTCGGCGAGGTCGGCGTGCCCGCTCAGCGTCGAATCACACTCGGCCACATTGAAGCCGCCCGGGACGATCACGGGCGTGAGCCCGCCCACCACGATCGACTTGATCCGCGCCACGGCCTTGCTGAAGGCTGCCTGCGTCGAGGCCTGTGGTGGAGCGCCAAGCCAACGGACCTGAAGGTCGTACTGGACGGCCGGAGGCGGCTCGACGGGTGACCGCTTCTTTCCGCATCCGGACGCGAGGAAGGGAAGCGCGACGAGAACCGGGATCAGGACGGATGGGCGCACGAAGTGGGAGGCTCGCGGTGGACGTGGATCGAGCACTGCAATCTGGTGGAAGATACTTCTCGGCCCATGGACCCATATCACAGACGCCGAAGCGCGCTGGAGGTTCCGAACCAAGACGCCGCAGGGCGCCGAAGGTTCCGGCCGACCGTCAGAAGGGGGTGAGCGGGCCCAGCCGAAAGAGACGGCGGGCGTCGACGCGCAGTGCGCCGGGCTCGGTGCCGGGAACGAAGTACTCGGTATATCGGCGCTCCGGCGGAGTGTCGTCCTCCGCGAGCATGCCTGTGTCGCGGTAGAGTTCCGCCGCTACGACGTGGCCCGGCGGCAACGAGTCCCAGCCGCCTGCGGCGAGCCCGCCCCACTTGGCCAACATGCGGCCGAAGATCGGCGCCGCGAGCGATCCGCCGGCCGCCCCTGGCGTGATGGACCGTGGCCGGTCAAAGCCCAGCCAGACTCCCGCCACCAACCCCGGCGTCATGCCGACGAACCAGACGTCGCTGTTGTTGTCTGTGGTTCCCGTCTTGCCCGCGACCGGAACGTCGTACGGGATGTAGCGCCGCACCGGTATCGCCGTGCCGCGGTCCACGACGTCGCGCATCATCTCTCGCGTCACGAACGCGACCGCCGTGTCCATCGCGGGCGGGAGGAACGCGGGCTCCTTGGCGAGGACGGTGCGCCCTGCCCCGTTCTCGACGCGCAGGATGTAGCGTGGTTCGACCGCCACACCGAGGTTCGCGAACGTCGTGTACGCGGCGACGAGATCGACCGGTCGCACCGCCGACGCGCCGACCGCGCTCGACGGATACGGTGCGATCGGTGCACGCAGTCCCGCGCGTTCGGCGAGCGCGATCACCGAGTCCGCCCCGAGCTGCTCCCAGAGCTGCACGGCGACCGGGTTCCGCGAGCGCGTCAGTGCCTCGCGCAGGGTCATGGCGCCGAGGTACTCGCCATCCGCGTTCCGCGGACGGTATACCGTCGCGTCGTACGCCACCTCGATGGAATCGTCGAAGACGATGGCGTTCGGCGGCAGCGAATCCATCACCGCGCGCGCGTAGACGAACGGCTTGAACGCCGAGCCCGGCTGGCGAACGGCGTTGAGGGCGCGATTGAACTGCGACTCGACATGATTGCGGCCGCCGACCAGCGCTCGCACGTCGCCGGTCGAGGGATCGATCGCGACAATGGCGCCCTGCAGGTAATCGGTGGAGCCGCGGGCCTTCTTGGCGAAGGTCTGGTGCCGGTACCCCGGCCGGGACTCGACCTCCTTCGCGCCCTCCTCGAGCGCGAGCACCGCTGCGCGCTGAAGGCCGGGGTCGAGCGTGGTCAGGATCCGGTAGCCGCCTTCGCTCACGGGCACGCCGGCGCGCTCGGCCTGCATCCGCACCGCATCGACGAAGTAGGGCGACGCCACCGACATGCCTTGGTCGGGTGCCGTGCGGAGCGGTTCGGCCTTCGCGACGCGCGCCTGCCGGGCGCTGATGAACCCCTGGTCGGCCATCAGCTGGAGGATCGCATCGCGCCGGTTCCGGTTGCGGCTGGGGAAGCGAATGGGATCGTAGATGGCCGGTCCCTTTGGCAGTGCGGCGAGGCTCGCCGCCTCGGCAAGGTCAAGGCGCGACGCCGGCTTGCCGAAGTAATGTCGCGCCGCCGCGTCGACGCCGAACCATCCGCGGCCGAAGCCGATCTGG
>DATLLD010000099.1:0-8260 GCA_035538035.1 Gemmatimonadaceae bacterium
CGATGCCCGAGGCGGGGCTCGAGCGGACCCTGCGCCGCGCCGAGAAGGTGTACGCGCCCACCGAGTTCGGGGGGATGATGGGTTACCTCACGGCGGCCGAGGAGTATCTCTCGCGCGTCGAGGGGGTGCCGTTCGACGTGCGCACGCTGCTCGAGGCCGCGAAGCGGTTGGAGACGGCGGGATACGAGACGACGGCGCGGATGATCGCGAACGGGCTCGAGGAGTCGTTCGAGGACGCGGTGACCGCGGTGTACGCGCGGTGAGGCTGCGGCGGTCGTGGTCCGTTCTTGCCGGTGCGGTCGTGGCCGTGAGCGCAGCGGTGAGCGGCGAAGTCGCGGCGCAGCAGCCGCTCCCCACTGAGCTCTCGCAAAGGCTCGGGATCGCCGACGAACCGCCCGCCGCGCTCCTCGGCGAGTACGAGGATGACTACGGCAGCCGGCATTCCGTGCGCGCCGGCGAATGGGTGCAGCATCCGCGCAACCGGTTCGTGATCACGCACTGGGACACGGCCGCGAGCTACCTGATAGCGCGCAACGCCGACTCCAACCCCGAGGACGCCGGCCGGTGGACGCGCATCGACTGGGTGCCGCTGGCCGGGATGCCGCCGTACGAATGGGCCTTCTGCTTCAGCACCTGGAACGCCCCGACCGCGGAGGCGGCGGCAGCGGTGCGCGTCGCGAACAAGGCGGCTCCGCGCACCGGATGCGCGGGACATCCGTTCACGCGGCTCAAGCGGCGTGCCGCCGTGCCGGCTGACAGCGTGGCGCGCAGAACGCCTTGACAGCGGAACGGGCGCCGACGAGTATTGAACGCAGATAACGATGCCCGTGGTCATTTGCCGCGATTGCCGCCACGCTAAAGAATGAGCTAAAACGCCCCTGCCCGCGGCAACTGCCGTGGGTTTTTTTCATTCCCCCGGACGTTGCCCGGGATCAGCGCCTCCGAGCGGCCCTCCCCATGCGGGAGGGCTTTCGCGTTTTCGCGGTCCACCTCGTCCGGATCGCCGCATGTTCGCTCCCGCTCGTGTCGCAACCGCCGCCTCCTCAGGCGCATCGCCGTCACCGGCCCCTCCGCGTGAGCTCCACCGCGCATCACTCCCGCCGCTCCCGCTCGAGTGCGGCGTGCACCTGCGCAACGCGCATCTCGCGTATCATCTCGACGGCGAGCTCGCTCCGCAGCGCGACAACGTCGTGCTCGTGCTGCACGCACTCACCGGCTCCGCCGACGCCGCCGGCGATTGGTGGAGCGGTTTGATCGGGCCGGGTCTCGCGCTCGACACGCGGCAATGGGCCGTGCTCTCGCCGAACCTGCTGGGCTCGTGCTACGGCAGCACGGGTCCGGTTCCCGGCGACGAGTTCCCCGCAATCACCACGCGCGACATGGCGCGCGCCGTCGGGGTCCTGCTGGAGCGACTTGGCATCCCGCGCATCGCACTCGTCACCGGCGGATCGCTCGGCGGCATGGTCGCGCTCGAGTTCGTGGCGAGCTTCCCCGGTCGCGCCGATGCGGCGGTGGTCTTCGCCGCTCCTGCCGTGCAGGGCGCGGCGGCCATCGGCTGGGTGCACGTGCAGCGCGAGGCGCTCCGCGCGGGAGGCGAGCAGGGGCTCGCGCTCGCGCGGCAGGTCGCGATGCTCACGTACCGCACCGCGGGCGGGCTCGAGGAACGCTTCGGGCGCCGCATCGCCGGCGACGGCGCGTTCGACGTGCAGCGCTGGCTGCGCTCGCATGGCGACCGTCTCACGCAGCGGTTCAGCCGCGAGAGCTACGGCACGCTGCTCGATGCGATGGACCGGCACGACGTCGGTCGCGGGCGTGGCGGCGTCGGCGAGCGCCTGCGCGCGAGCGGCACGGCACTCACCGGCGTCGGCATCCCCGGCGACATCGCGTATCCCGATCATGAGGTCGCGAGCTGGACCGCGGCCGCAGGCGGATCGTACCGCGTGCTCGAGTCGGTGCACGGGCACGACGCGTTCCTGCTCGAGCGCGACCAGGTGGGCGAGATCCTGCGCGAGGCGATCGGCCGGAGCGGCCACGGCACGGACGTCGTTGCGGAGGTCGCGTGACCACCACAATCAACGTGGCCGTCGCCGGCTGTGGTACGGTCGGTGGTGCGCTGCTCGACCTGCTGGCCGAGAACGCCGAGTCGATCGCACGGCGCACCGGCGTACGCTTCGCCGTCACGCGCGTGCTCGTGCGCAACGCGAGCCTGCCGCGCTCGAGCTGCCTTGACCGCTCGCTGATCACCGACGAACTGGACGAGTTCCTCGCGTCGCCCGCCGACATCGTGGTGGAGGCCATCGGCGGCGTGGAGCGCGCCGAACGCATCGCGCGCAGCGCCCTCGCCCGTGGCAAGCGCGTGGTGACGGCGAACAAGGCGCTGCTTCGCGTCGCCGGGCCCGCCCTTGCCGCGTTCGCGCACACGCACCGGAACTCCGGCGCGTCGCTCGACTTCGAGGCGGCGGTCGGCGGCGGCGTGCCGATCGTGCGGCTCCTGCGCGAGTCGCTTGCCGGCCACGGGCTGACGTCGATCCGCGGCGTGCTCAACGGCACCACCAACTACATCCTCTCGCGCATCGAGCAGGGCGCGACCTTTCCCGAGGCACTCGCGGCGGCTCAGCGTGCCGGATTCGCCGAGGCCGACCCGTCGCGCGACCTGAGCGGGCAGGATGCGGCGGACAAGATCGCCGTGCTCGCGTGGCTCGCCTTTGGCGCCGACCCGGCGACGCTCGAGGTTCGCGTGCGCGGTCTCTCGCGCCACGTCGAGTCCGACGTGCGCGACGCGGCGCGCCAGGGAAAGGTGATCCGCCTCGTGGCCACCGCCGTCCAAGCGGGAGATGGCGTGCACGCCACGGTCGCGCCGCAGGTGCTCCACCGATCGGACGCGTTCGCGCAGGTGCGCGACGAGGAGAACCTGATCCGGCTCGAGAGCGACTCGAGCGGCGTCGTCTCCGTCTCGGGCCGCGGTGCCGGCGGCCGTGCCACCGCGGCGTCGCTGCTCGCCGACCTGCTTCGGCACTCCCCGCATCGCCATTCCTGCCTCCTCTCACCCGCCACCTCCCACCGCCCGTAATGATGCATCCCGAAACAGCAGCCATCCGGATCCAGTCCCCGCGCACCCGGTCGCGCGAGCACTCCGTGCCGCTCTACCTCACCTCGAGCTTCACCTTCGACAGCGCCGAGCACGCCCGCGCTCTATTCGCGGACGAGGCCGAGGGGCCCGTGTACAGCCGCTACTCGAACCCCAACACCGACGAGTTCGTCGCCAAGCTCTGCGCGCTGGAGGGCGCCGAGTCGGGCATCGCGACGGCGTCGGGGATGGCAGCCGTGTTCACGGCCATCGCGTCACTCGTCGGCGCTGGCGATCACGTGGTCGCCGGCCGGGCGCTCTTCGGCTCCACCCACCAACTCCTGACTCGCGTCTTCGCCAAGTGGGGCGTCTCGCATACGTACGTCGATGGCGACCTCCCGGAGGATTGGGCCGGCGCCATCACGCCGCGCACGAAGCTGATCTTCGTGGAGACACCATCGAACCCAGGCCTCGACCTTGTCGACCTCGCTGCGCTTGGCGCGCTCGCTCGCAAGCGCGGCGTACCGTTGGTCGTCGACAACTGCTTCAGCACGCCCGCGCTCCAGCGGCCCATCGACCTCGGGGCGTCACTCGTGGTGCACTCTGCCACGAAGTTCATCGACGGGCAGGGCAGGGTGCTCGGCGGCGCGATCGTGGGAGACGCCGCGCTGGTGGCCGAGGCGCGGTTCCTGGCCAGGCACGCGGGGCCGGCGCTCGCGCCGTTCAATGCATGGATCCTCTCGAAGAGCCTCGAGACCCTCGCGCTGCGCATGGAGCGGCACAGCGCGAGCGCGCTCGCCGTCGCGCGACACTTCGAGGGGCACGCGGCGGTCGAGGCGGTGCGGTATCCCTTCTTGCCGTCGCATCCGCAGCACGCACTCGCACGGCGGCAGATGAGCGCCGGCGGCGGCGTGCTCACGCTCCGGCTCCCGGACTACGGCGCGGCCACCCGGTTCATCGACGGGCTCGCGCTCTGCTCACACTCGCCCAACCTCGGCGACACGCGCACGATCGTGACGCATCCGGCATCGACGACGCATTCGAAGCTGACCGAGGAAGAGCGGCTGCGCGTGGGGATCACGCCGGGGCTCGTGCGCGTGTCGGTCGGGCTGGAGCATGTGGACGACATCGTGGCGGACGTCGCGGGCGCGCTGCGCGCCGCGGGGAGCGGGGGGCACACCAGTGCATGAGCCCCACGCCGCTCACTCTCCCAGCACCGGCTCCATGCGCTCGCTGGGCGCGGGCTTGAGCTCGGGATGCGCCTCGAGCATCCGCACGCAGCTGTTCCAACGCAGCAAGGAATCGTCGTTGCCCGGTGGGCGCAGACGTTCGGCAGCTTCATAGCGCTCCATCGCAGCCCGCACCCAGTCGTACGCGATGACGCCGGAACCGGGCGCGCCTGAGGCGAGCTTGGACGTCGCGCGGCGCTCGAGGATCATCCCGCCGTAGTACGCGCGCTCGTACTCGCTGTCGATGCGCTCGAGCGCGGCGGCGGCCCGCTTGGAAAGCTCTCCCGACTCGCCCTTGAACTGGTCGGTGAGCGCGAGGACAAGGATGTGCAGCGCGCGCTGGTTCGCCGGCTCCGCGCGCAGGATGTCGAGACAGATGCTCTCGGCCGCCCACGGCTGGTTGATCAGCCGATAGCGCTCGGCCTTCTCGAGCGAGCGCGGGATGGCCGCGAGGGAGATCGGCTTCAGCTCGGGCGTCGTCGCTTGTTCGTCCTGAGTCGTCAACTCGTACGTATTCATGGCGTGTCCTCGGCAGGTTGTCTCGTCCCGCGCACCAGCCGCACCAGCGCCTTGAGCGGGTCGTAGTACCGGTCCGCCACCCGCTCCTTGAGGGGGATGATGGCGTTGTCCGTGATCCTGATACCCTCGGGACAGACGGCGGTGCAGCACTTGGTGATGTTGCAGAGGCCGATGCCGTCGGCCTGCTTGAGTTCCGCCGTGCGGTCGGCGGTGTCGAGCGGGTGCATCTCGAGCGCCGCGATGTGCGTCAGGTAGCGCGGCCCGACGAACGACTCCGTGGCCTGATGGTCGCGGATCACGTGGCAGGTGTCCTGACAGAGGAAGCACTCGATGC
This sequence comes from Gemmatimonadaceae bacterium, assembly GCA_035538035.1. Lineage (GTDB taxonomy): Bacteria > Gemmatimonadota > Gemmatimonadetes > Gemmatimonadales > Gemmatimonadaceae > Pseudogemmatithrix. Next base: position 5,150 of record DATLLD010000099.1, read on the forward strand.
ACTTCCGGAACTCCTGCACGCGGTCGATGTCGGACTGCTGCATGCGCCAGGTGCCATCAGGCGCGTCGGGCGGACGCGGCTGGAAACGCTGGATCTGCTTCTTCACGCGGAAGTTCCAGCTCACGTCGGTCACGAGGTCGCGCACGGGTGGAAAGGCGCGCATCGGCTCGACGGTCACGGGCTTGGTGAGGTCGAGTTCGTTGAGGCGCGTCATGCACATCAGCCGCGGCTTGCCGTTGATCTCCGCCGAGCACGATCCACACTTGCCGGCCTTGCAGTTCCAGCGGACGGCGAGGTCGTGCGCCTGGTCGGCCTGGATCTGCTGCACGGCGTCGAGCACGACCATGCCTTCGGAGATCTCGGCCGTGTAGTCGGTGAGCTGGCCGGTGGCGCCTTCGCCTCGCCAGAGTCTGAACTTCACCGCGCTCGTCATGATTGCTCCTCGATGATCCGTGAGAGCTCTGGCCGGAGCGGCGGGATCGGTACGCGTTCCAGCTGCATCGCGCCGTCGGCGCCCTTTCGCACGACGATGTTGAACGTCGCCGCCGCCGGGTCCTTGTCGGGGAAGTCGTCGCGGAAGTGACCGCCGCGGCTCTCGCGCCGCTCGAGCGCCGACCGCGCGATGGCCTCGGAGATGGTGAGCAGGTTGTCGAGGTCGAGCGCCGTGTGCCAGCCGGGATTGTACTCGCGATTGCCGACGGCGCCCGCGAGGCCGGCGCGGTGCCGCAGGTCGCGCAGCTTGGCGAGCGCGTCCTTCATCTCGCTCTCCCGGCGCACGATGCCTACGAGGTCCTGCATCATCGACTGCAGGTCGTGCTGCACGTGATACGGGCCCTCGGCGTCCGCGAAAGAAGCGCGCTCGAACGGCGCGAGCGACGCCGCGGCGATGGAATCGACCTCGGCAGCGTCGATGGTTCCCGGCGCCTGACTCCTCGCGAACTCCGCCGCGTGCAGCCCCGCGCGCCGCCCGAACACCAGCAGGTCCGAGAGCGAGTTGCCGCCGAGCCGGTTGGCGCCGTGCAGGCCCACAGCGCACTCGCCCGCGGCAAAGAGGCCGGGCACGTCCGTCATCTGCGAGTCGGCGTCCACGCGAATGCCGCCCATGATGTAGTGCGTCGTCGGCCCGACCTCCATCGGCTCCTTGGTGATGTCGATGTCGGCGAGCTGCTTGAACTGGTGGTACATGCTCGGGAGCTTCTTCTTGATGTGCTCGGCCGCGTTCGGCAGGCGCTCCTTGATCCACGAGATGTCGAGGTAGACGCCGCCGTGCGGCGAGCCGCGGCCGGCGCGCACCTCGCGCATGATGCAGCGCGCCACATGGTCGCGCGTCAGCAGCTCGGGCGGGCGGCGCGCCTGCTTGTCACCCTGCGTGTAGCGCCAGCCCTCCTCTTCGTTGTCCGCCGTCTGTGCCTTGTAGTTGTCCGGGATGTCGCCGAACATGAAGCGCTCGCCGTCCTTGTTGCGCAGCACGCCTCCCTCGCCACGGACTCCTTCGGTGACGAGGATGCCCTTCACGCTCGGGGGCCAGACCATGCCGGTGGGATGGAACTGGATGAATTCCATGTCCTGCAGCGCGGCGCCGGCGTTGTAGGCAAGCGACTGCCCGTCGGCCGTGTACTCCCAGCTGTTGCTCGTGATGCTGTACGCGCGCCCGACGCCGCCGGTGGCGAGCACCACCGCCTTGCACTTGAAGAGGCGAAACCGCCCGCGCTCGCGGTCATAGCCAAATGCGCCGGTGATGCGGCCGCCGGGCTTGTCCTTGAGCAGCGCGACGATGGTGACCTCCATGTGCACGTCGATCCCCTGATGGATCGCGTGGTCCTGGAGCGTGCGGATCATCTCGAGGCCGGTGCGGTCGCCGACGTGCGCCAGCCGCGGATAGCGATGCCCGCCGAAGTTGCGCTGGAGGATGCGACCGTCCGCGGTGCGGTCGAACACCGCGCCCCACTTCTCGAGCTCGCGGATGCGGTCGGGTGCTTCCTTCGCGTGCAACTCGGCCATGCGCGCGTTGTTCACATACTGTCCGCCGCGCATGGTGTCGGCGAAGTGCACCATCCAGTTGTCGCGATCGTCCACATGGCCCATCGCCGCCGCGGCGCCGCCCTCGGCCATCACGGTGTGGGCCTTGCCAAGCAGCGACTTGCAGACGAGTCCGATGCGGGCACCCGTGGCCGCGGCTTCGATGGCCGCGCGCAGCCCCGCTCCCCCCGCGCCGATGATCAGCACGTCGTGCTCGTGCGTCTCGTACGCGGCCATCAGAGCAGTCTCCAGTCGGTCCAGACGCCCATCGAGCAGAGGCGCACGTAGATGTCGGCGAATGCCACGCTCAAGAGCGAAGCCCAGGCGTAGCGCGGATGCGCGCGGTTGAGGCAACTCACGCAATCGTACGCCGCCTTGCGTGCCGGCCGCTCGGAGATGCGGTCGAGCACGCCGCCGACCAGGTGGCGCAGCGAGTGACAGCCGAGCGTGTAGGACGCGAGCAGCACGACGTTGACCGCGAGCACCAGCGTGCCGACGCCGATGCCGAACTCGGTGCCCACGCCGTCGGCAGCGGGGAACCACAGCGCCAGCCAGACGTCGTACGAGAGGAAGACGAGGAACGCGAGCGCGAGGTAGAGGAACCATCGATGCGCGTTCTGCATGATGAGTGGCAGCGAGTTCTCGCCGCGATACGTCTTGCGCGGCTCGCCCACCGTGCAGGCGACGGGATCCGCCCAGAATGCCTTGTAGTACGCGCCGCGGTAGTAGTAGCAGGTGACGCGAAAGAGGCCCGGCGCCCAGAGGATCAGCAGGGCGGGGGAGAACGGGACGATCGCCGGCCACCACGCGGGCTTGGGCCCGAACCAGGCGTGCGGCGAGTCGCCGAAGAGCTCCGGCGAGTAGAAGGGCGAGAGATACGGTCCGAACGTGTAGTGGGCGTTCTGGAACGCGGCCCACGTGCTGTACACGACGAACGCGGTGAACACGGTGAACACGACGAGCGGCTGCAGCCACCAGGCGTCGGTGCGCATCGTCTCGCCAAAGCTGCGGCGGGCGACGGGCAGGGGCGCGTGAGCCATGGACTTTCTCCCGCGGTGCAGGGAAGCTGGGTTTCACGGGCGCTTCGGTTTC
>DATLLD010000100.1:0-10036 GCA_035538035.1 Gemmatimonadaceae bacterium
AACGCTGGCGAAGCGGGCGATGGAGACTGGCGATTTGACTGTGCCGACTCCTACCGATGCGTAATGCGGAGGGGACACGGACGGTACGGGGTACGCGGGGGGGCGTAGGATGCGAAGGGCTGCTGTTTTGCGGCTGCATGCGGGCATCTTGATGCGGGATTCGAGGCCGCATCCAGCATCAAGATGCCCGCATACAGACACCAAACTTCGGTGCCACGCATCCTACGCCCCCCGCGTACCCCGTACCGTCCGTGTCCCCTCCGCATTACGCATCGGCAGGAGTCGGCACAGTCAAATCGCCAGTCTCCATCGCCCGCTTCGCCAGCGTTTCCAGCCGCGCATCCTGATTCCGATCCACCGCCCGAATCGCCCGCCGTGTCCTCCGCATCGCCATCGGCACGAAGATCCGCGCGTTGTCGAGATCCTCCGCGGCACCCTCGATCCCCTTCTGCGCGATCACGGTGGTCACGCGCGAGAGCACGGCCGTAGCGAGGTAGATGTCGATCGCGGCGTTGGCCATGCGCTCCTGCACCATCTGCATCTCGATGATGCCCTTGCCGTGCTCGATCAGCGCTTTCTCCACCGCCTGCGCGAGGCCGTGGATGTTCTGCGCGACCATGTCGGCTTCCTCTTCCAGCGACTCGTGCACCTTGGTGAATGTCGGCTTCACGAGCGTGCGCTTGACGCGGCCGGTCAGGTAGCTCGAGATCGCGCCGAGGGAGCGGAGCGGATCCTTGAACGCCTTGCCGACGGCCTTGAGCTCCTCGCCAGGCTGCTGGAGTCCCATCAGCGCGATCAGCGCGCGCAGGATCTCGTTGGTGCCTTCGAAGATCAGGTTGATCCGCGAGTCGCGCACGAACCGCTCATACGGGTACTCCTTGGAGTAGCCGATGCCGCCGGCGATCTGCATCGCGTCGTTGGCCGTGCGGTAGGCGAGCTCCGACGCGAAGATCTTGCACGCCGCCGTCTCGAGCGAGAAGTCGACGCCGCCCTTGTCGACCATCCCCGCGCAGAGCATCCACCCGGAGTCGGCGGCGTAACACTCGGCTGCCGCCAGCGCGATCTTCTTCTGGATCATCCCGAACGATCCGATGGGCCGGCCGAACTGTTCGCGCTGCTTGGCGTAGGCGATCGCCAGCTTCATCATGGCGCGCGTGCCGCGCGCCGAGCCGGCCGAGAGGCCGAGTCGTCCCGAGTTGAGGATCTCGAGCGCGATCTTGAATCCGCCGCCGACCTCGCCGAGCAGGTCCTCCTTCGGGACCCGCACGTTCTCGAACGTCACTGTGCGCGTGTCGCTCGCCTTGATCCCCATCTTCTGCTCGTTCTTGCCGAGCGAGATGCCAGCCGCGTGGGCGTCGACGATGAACGCCGTGACGCGCTGCTTCTGCTTGCCGTCGATGGTGACCGGCACCTTGGCGAAGACGGTGAAGACGCCGGCATAGCCCGCGTTGGAGATCCAAATCTTCGTGCCGTTGAGCACGTAGTGCGAGCCGTCCGCACTCGGCACGGCGTTGGTGAGCATCGCCTGCGCGTCCGAGCCGGAGCCGGGCTCCGTCAGGCAGAACGCGCCCACCAACTCGCCGGAGGCGCAGCGCGGCAGCCAGCGCTGCTTCTGGTCCTCGGTACCGAAGAGGATGATGCCCTTGATGCCGATGCTCTGGTGCGCGCCGAAGTAGACCGCCAGCGAGGCGTCGTGCTCGCCGACCTCGCCGAAGACGCGATTGAAGACCATCGCGGAGGCACCGAAGCCGCCGTATGCCTCGGGGATGTTGAGTCCCATGAGACCGAGTTCGGCCATGCCATGACGCACCGCGTCCGGGAACTTGCCGTCGTGGTCGAGCTGCACGGGATCAAGGTTGTCCGCGGCCCAGGAGCGGAACGAGTCGAGGATCGCGGCCAGCGAGTCCTTTTCCTCGGCGCTCGGCTCGGGGAACGGGAAGACGAGGTCCTCGAGGATCTCGCCTTCGAACACACCTCGCGTGAAGGACGGGTTGCTGTCCGGGTCTGCGAGGTGCGGCGTGTCGCGCGAAGTGGTGGCTGCGGTCATCGCTGTCGTCGGCTGGAGGGTGGGAACCGGTCTCTTCAAGTATACTGAATCGCGTACCGACGCCTCGCCATCAGCGAACTCCCCGGACCGCCATGAAGATCCTCCCTACCGCGCTCATTTTCGCCGCCGCGCCTCTGGCCGCGATCTCCGTGCAGGCCCCGGCCCAGACGATCTCAGTGCAGCAGGTCGCGTCGCAGCAGGTCGCGTCGCAGAAGGTGGCGCAGCAAGGCGTCACACCCTCGGCAGCGCCGGTGCAGCGCGATTCGGCCTCGCCGCGCGTCTCGATCCAGCGCTTCCTCGTGATCGCTCGCAGGGGCGACTTCCGCGAAGCCGCTCGGTGGCTCGATCCACGCGCTCCCGAAGTCGACACGCGCGGTGCACAGCTCGCGCAACGCCTGTCGGCGGTGCTCGACAGCCACCTCGCGATCGACCTGGACAAGCTCTCGCCCGCCGCCGCCGGGGACACGACGGACGGCCTTGACCGCGACCGCGAGAAGATCGGCGACGTGCCCGACAGGGACGGTCGCGACCATCCGATCTATCTCGCGCGGCGCGCGGCGGGCTCGGACCCCCTGTGGGTCTTCTCCGCCGCGACGGTCGAGATCACCGACCGGTTGTACGCGCAACTCCCCGACAGCTGGATCCGCGGCTATCTCCCGCGTCCATTGCTGGGTCCGGGACCGTTCGGCCTCCTCTGGTGGCAGTGGCTGGGCCTCCTGACGGTGATCCTGCTCTCCGCGCTGATCGGCTGGCTGCTGGCGGGTCCGACGCAGCGGGTGCTCAAGCGCCTCGTCGCAAGAACGAAGGGCGATTTCGACGATGCGCTCGTCGCATCGGCGCGCGGGTCGCTGATGCTGCTGTGGGGGATCGCGGCGTCACGCATACTCCTCGAGTGGGTCGCGCTCGGCCCGCAGGCGCTCGGCTTCATCGTCGAGCTGCAGCGCGCGATCGTGATCGTGGCCGTGTTCTGGATCTTCCTGCGCGCCATCGGCGTGCTGCAGAACACGTTGCCGCAGAGCGAGTGGGCCACGCGCCATCCGTCGATGCGCACGCTGATCCCGTTCGGCGGACGGCTCGCGCGCGTGGTGGTCGGCGCCATCGGCGTCCTCACCGTCGTGGCCACGTTCGGTTATCCCGTCGCGACGATCCTCGCCGGCCTGGGCATCGGCGGCATCGCCGTCGCGCTCGGCGCCCAGAAGTCGCTGGAGCACTTCTTCGGCTCCGTCTCCATCGGCGTCGACCAGCCGTTCCGCGTCGGCGACTGGGTGGCGGTGGCCGGGGTCACCGGCAACATCGAGGAGATCGGGCTGCGCTCGACCCGAATCCGCACGCAGGCGCGCACCCTCGTCAGCATCCCCAACGGCGTGCTCGCGGAGGCGCAGTCGGAGAACTTCGGCGAGCGCGATCGCATCGTGCTCAAGGCCGTGATCCGGATGGAGTACGGCCTCAAGCGCGCCACCCTGCTGACGATCCGCGACGAGATCCGGGCGCTGATGCTGGCTCATCCGCAGATCTGGAACAAGCAGGCGATCGTGCGGCTCATCAACTTCGGCGAGTCGTCGCTGGACATCGAGATGGTCGGCTGGATCGCGACCACCAATGCCGACGCGTTCAGCGAGGTGCGCGAGGAGATCTTCCTCGGCGTGATGGAGATCGTCGAGCGGAACGGGGGTTCGTTCGCGTTCCCGACGCGGACGGTGCGCGTGAAGCGCGAGAGCTAGACCTCGCGCCGCGGCTTCTTCGCGCTCCGGGGCTAGTCCCCCGCGTCGGGTTGTTCGCGCTCCACTCCGTTATAGACCTCGCCGCCGAGCGCGTGATAGCGCTCGATGACCTTGCGCGCATCGGCGCGCAGGAGGTCACGGACGACCTCCACGCCGCGCTTGGCGAGGTAGGCGTACGACTCGGAGAAGACGGGGCCCTCGTCGAAGTCCAGCTGCTCGGCGTCCTCGCGGGAGGCTCCGCAGACGAGGCGCGACACGCCGCTCCAGAGCGTCGCGCCGAGGCACATCGCGCAAGGCGCACATGAGGTGAAGAGTTCGTGCGCCGGCGACACGCCGCCATCACCGGCGAGCGTGTAGGAGGCGACGCGCTTCTGCGCGAGCTGGAAGGCCATCATCTCGGCGTGCAGCGTGCAGTTGTTGAGCCGCACGACCATGTTCACGCCGACGCTGACGAGCTGGCCGGTGCCGCGCTCGAAGACCGCGGCTCCGAACGGCCCGCCCGTCCCGCGCTCGACGTTCTCTTGGGCGAGGCGGATAGCCAGCTGCATGCGGTCCTCGTCGGTCGCGTACGGTATGCTGAAATCGACCCGCTCCGAGACCCATGACGGGAGTGAGATGACGGCTTCGAACATCGGCGGGCGGTCCCAGCGCATCGGGCAGGCTCTCGGATCGGAAGAAGAAGCAGTGTCAGCCGATGAACGGCACGGCGAGTTCGGAGGTGCCACGGATCGCTCGCTGGGCCGCGGCGCGGCCCAGCACCGCGCCGACGACGTTCCCCGTGCCGCTGTAGCCGCCCATCACGATGAGGCCGTCTCCCATCTCGCGGAACACTGGCAGTCCCGTCTCCGTGTACGACACGGACGCCGCCCAACGGTGCGTTACCTCGGCATTCACCTTGAGGTCCTCGCGCAATGTACGCGTCAGGTAGTCCTGGATCGCATCGCTCGGCGCCGAGTCGGTGGTCCACTCCGTCTCCGGCGTGGTGTCGCGCCCTCCGCCGAAGACGATGGAGCCGTCGAGCAACTGCTGCCAGTAATCGTAGCCATAGCGCTTGTAGACGGCGCGCGGGTACGAGACTTCGGGCGCCGGCGCGGTGGCGAGCATCTGCAGCCGTGCCGTGCGCACTTCGCCCGCGAGGTCGGGTACGAGCAGCTCGAGCCGGCCGTCGACACAGACGATGACATGCCGTGCGTGGATCGTGCCGCCGTCCGTGCGCACCCGCCCGGAAGCGATCTCGCGCGCCGTCGTGTGGCCGAAGAGCCGCGCGCCCTGTTCGAGCGCGCGCGCCGCGACCGTACGGCACCGACGCATGGGGTGGAAGACGCCGTCGGTCGGGATGAGCAGGCCGCGTCCCTCGGGGCCAACGTACGATTCGACCGCGAGTCCGTCCGCGAGCATCTGGCGGCGCTGGCGGTCACAATCATCCGCTTCCTCGTTCGAGGCAGCGATGCGCACGGAGCCCGGGAACCGCACCGCGCCCGGCACCTCGCGTGCGATGCGCTGCATCTCCTCGAGCGTGAGGCGCGTGATGGCAACGGCGCGTTCGCGTCCGAGCAGTGCGACCGCATCATGATGGAAGTCGGCCGTGCCGGCGAGCAGGAAGCCGCCGTTGCGGCCCGCCGCACCCGCCGCGACATCGGACGCGTCGATGCCGATCACCGACTTGGCGCCGAGGGCGAGCGCCTCGGTGATGCACGTCAGGCCGGTGCCGCCGAGCCCCACCACGCAGACCTCGGCCTCTGCGTCGCCGGTGAGCGGCCGAAGGCCGGGCCAATCATGATCGTCCCAGCGAGGGCGGTTCTCTTTCTCCATGCCCGCAGTATATGCGGTGGCCGCAGCGATGCGCGACCAGCATCCGTCAGGCGAAGATCGGCAACGCGACGTACCAGTCCATGAGTGCGCGCCACGTCGCGCTGCCCGCGACGGGCATCATCAGCGCGTGGACCACGACGAAGAACGCCAGCGACAGCGGATACGCCAGCCGGCGCTCGCCGGCGCGCCGGTCCGCGATGATCAGCGCGACGAGGATCAGCTCGACGGTGAAGAAACTTCCGTGCAGCGCCCCCATGAAGTCCACCTGTGGCGCGAAGACGCGCGCGTAGAGCCGCGTCAGCGCAGGCGGGAATCCCACCAGCACGGTGGCGGCCATGAAGCGCTTGTGCGCGGCCGGCGTGCGCACGTTGCGCAGCGCGAGCGTCACCAGCACCAGCAGGAACGCGACTGATGGCAGGTCGATGAACGCGAGCAAGGGCGGAAGGAACGGCGGCATCTCCGCGTTGCCGAACATCACCTTCACCATGTGGAGCGCGCTGACGGCGAGCACGGGGAGCAACAGCAGCGCGCCCCACGCCACCCGCCGATGCCATGTGACGAGTCCGCGCGACATCAGGTACGATTGCGTGATCAGCGCGACGATCCAGAGCGTGGCCGTGATGCCGTGGAGCGAATGCGCGAAGTCGCCGGTGCCGAGGGGCAGGAAGAACGACGGCCAGAATCCGGCGACGATCGCGCCGAGCGCGGCGAGGAAGTACCAGTGCGCGTACGCGTAGGACCGTCCACTGGCCGGCACGCGTGCAGCGGAGGGATCGAGGGCGGTGGTGGCGGTCACGCGAGCACCGCCTTCACAATCGATCTGTTCGAGGCCGGCATCGCGGTTCTCCTTCCGTTGGGGGCGGGGGAGAAGCTACGCGCTCGCCGTCAGGTCCGCATCAGGGCGGGCATGTCCTGCCAGAGCACGTACGCGCCGGCGGCCGCCATCGCGACTGCGACGACGGCGCCGAGCGCCGAGAGCAGCTTCGGATGCCGGTACTCGCCGACGATGCCGCGCCGGTGCGCCGCGATGAGCATCGTCGCCAGCGCGAGCGGCAGGATCAAGCCGTTGAGCGCACCGACCAGCACGAGCGTGCGCACGGGCCGCCCGACGATCACGTAGATGACCGTCGAGAGCGCGATGAAAGCGGTTACGACCTGCGTCCAGCGCGCGTCGGCGCTGCGATGAAGCCCGCGCAGGAAGGTCACCGAGGTGTACGCCGCGCCCACGACCGACGTGATGGCCGCCGCCCACATCACCACACCGAAGATGCGGTAGCCCAGCTCCCCGGTGGCGTGGCGGAACACCGACGCCGGCGGGTTCGCGGGGTCGAGCGGGAGTCCGCGACTCACCACGCCGAGCGCGGCGAGGAAGAGCACGACGCGCATCAGCGTCGCGATGCCGATCGCCCAGAACGCCGACTGCGTGACCTTCCGCACGGAGTCCGCCCCGTGCACGCCCGCGTCCAGCAGCCGATGCGCTCCCGCGAAGGTGATGTACCCACCCACCGTGCCGCCGACGATGGTAACGATCGCGAACGGATCCACGCGACTCGGCACGAACGTCTCCTTCAGCGCCTCGCCGAACGGCGGTTCGGAGGCGAATGCCACGTACCACGTGAGCGCGACGAGCACGATGCCGAGCAGCGTCGCGAAGCGGTCCATCGCCCGGCCGGCGTCCTTGAGCAGGAAGAGGCCGATGGCGATCACCGCGCTCAAGACGGCACCGGCCGCCACCGGCATGCCGAACACGACCTGCAGGCCGAGCCCCGCGCCGGCGACGTTGCCGACATTGAACGCGAGCCCGCCCAGCGCCACGAGCACGGCGAGCAGCGTGCCGAGCCCCGGCGCGACGGCGTCAGCGACGTCTGGCGCGCGGCGGCCGCTCGCGGCGATCACGCGCCAGATGTTGAGCTGCGCCGCCAGGTCGATGATGACGCTGATGAGGATCGCGAAGCCGAAGCTGGGCCCGAGCCGCTCGGTGAAGACGGCGGTCTGCGTCAGGAAGCCGGGCCCGATGGCGGAGGTCGCCATCAGGAATGCGGCGCCGATCAGGACACCGCGTAGTCGGTGCTGCATGCGATCCTCCGGACAAGGTCAGCCAGCTGCGCCATCTCCACAGGAGCGGAGTCCGCGTGCAATCCGCCGAGCTGCGCGGCCATGCCGAGCACCTGCTGCGGCGAGAGTCCGGCGGCGCGCAGTTCGTGCAGGCCGGTGTCACGCGATGACTTGCTCAGCTTGCGTCCGTCGGGGTGCCGCACGAGCGGATGGTGCAGGAACCGCGGCGGCTCCGCGCGGCCGATGAGTCGCGCCAGGCGGAGCTGGCGTCCGGTGGAGTCGAGGATGTCCTCGCCGCGGATGACGAGGTCGATGCCTTGTTCGTAGTCGTCCACGACGACGGCGAACTGATACGTCCAGTTGCCGTGACGGTCGCGGATGAGCATGTCGCCGCACTGCGCTTCGGGGTCCTGTGACTGCGGACCGAGACGAAGGTCGGTGAAGTGCTCGGCGCCGATGGGTGACATCACCACGCGTCGCGCCGGCGTCGCGTCAGGCGCGATGCCGCGCCCACGGCAGGTGCCGGGGTACCGCTCCGTGCGCGCGCAGGTGCACGGGTACGCGAGCCCCGCATCCTCGAGCCGCGCGAGATGCGCCGCGTAGCGCGCCCTGTTGTCGCTCTGTCGCTGCGCCTGTGCGCCGCGACGGAAGTCGTCGGTCGATGTGCCGTCGGGGACGAAACCGAGCCAGTCGAGGTCGTCGAGCAGCGCCGTCTCGTACTCGGCGCGGCAGCGCCCGCGGTCGTGGTCCTCGATGCGCAGCAGCACGCGACCGCCGAACGCCCGTGCCAAGCCCCAGGTCCACGCGGCGTTCACGGCGTGCCCCAGGTGCAGGTACCCCGTGGGCGCGGGAGCGAACCGCGTGGTGAAGCCGGGAGCGATCAACGGCTGTCCGCCCTGGTCGTCGTGGCGTCGGTCAATCGTCGGCTCAATCCGCGAGCGCGAGCAGCGCCGCGAGGTCGAGCCGCCGCGTGAACATCGCCACGTCGCCGTTGGCGTCGCGCGGCCAATCCTCGCGCGGGCGGTCGTGATAGAGCTCCACGCCGTTGCCGTCGGGGTCCGCGAGGTAGATCGCCTCGCTGACGCCGTGGTCGCTCGCGCCCTGCAGTTCTATGCCGAGCGCGATCACGCGCTTGGTCACGACGGCGAGGTCGCGCCGCGTCGGGTAGAGAATCGCGACGTGATAGAGGCCAGTCGTCCCCCGTGGCGCCGGTGGGCCGCCGAGGCTCTCCCAGGTATTGAGGCCGATGTGATGGTGGTACCCGCCCGCCGAGACGAACGCAGCTTGGTCCCCGTACTTCTGCTGCAACTCGAACCCGAGCGCGTTCTGCCAGAAGGCGAGCGCGCGATCGAGGTTCGACACCTTGAGGTGCACGTGGCCGATCGTGGTGCCACCCGGGATGGTGTAGTCGCTCATCTGACGTTCCGTGGTCGGGGAGCATGAAAGTTCGGCAGGGCTGCGTGGCAACGGCAACCCTGCGGCGCGGGGCGCGTCGCAGGGAAGCACCCTGGGCATTCGCCGTGCCGCAGGCGTTATCGTTCAATGACACCCTCCGCGACCTCTTTCCCATGCCACGCACGCCACCCGCCGTCACGCTCGTCGAGGTCTCGCCGCGCGACGGTTTGCAGAACGAGAAGCGCGTACTCCCGGTCGAAGTGAAGGTCGAGTTGATCGACCGCCTGGGCGCGGCTGGATTCGCGTGCATCGAGGTGACGTCGTTCGTCTCGCCGACGCGGGTGCCACAGCTCGCGGACGCCGCCGAGGTGATGGCGCGCCTTCGCCGCCTCGACGGCGTGCGCTACCCCGTGCTCGTGCCGAACATGAAGGGCTACGAGCGCGCCATCGCCGCCGGCGCACGGGCGATCGTCGTCTTCGGCTCGGCGAGCGAGACCTTCTCGCAGCGGAACATCAACTGCTCGATCGATGAGTCGATGGAGCGCTTCGCGCCCGTGGTCGCGGCGGCGCGCGCGGCGGGCATTCATGTGCGCGGCACCGTGTCGTGCGCGCTGGGCTGCCCATACGAGGGCGAGGTGGCGCCGGCGCAGGTGGCGCATGTTGCCGGCATGCTCGACGCGCTCGGCGTCGATGAACTCAGCATCGCGGACACAATCGGCGTGGGCACGCCGGAGAAGACGATCGCGGTAATGGAGGCGGTGCTCGCGGGCGTGCTCGACGCGACGCGCGACGGGGATTCTGCAACCGCGGCGCCAACGGTTAACGGGCACTTCCACGACACCTACGGCCGCGCCATCGCCAACATCGGCGTATGTCTCGACTTGGGCATCCGCAGCTTCGACGCGAGCGTGGCGGGGATCGGTGGCTGCCCGTTTGCGCCCGGCGCCACAGGGAACGTGGCGACGGAGGATGTGCTGGCGCTGATGGAGCGGCGGGGGTTCGGGAC
>DATLLD010000101.1:0-16979 GCA_035538035.1 Gemmatimonadaceae bacterium
CCCCGCAGCCAAGCTAGATTCCCCGCATGTCCGACCCGACCCTCTCCCCAGACGTACTCGTGATCGGCGGTGGCCCCGGTGGCTACGTCGCCTCGATCCGCGCCGCACAGCTCGGCCTCTCCACCGTCTGCGTCGAACTCGACAAGACCCTCGGCGGCACCTGCGTCAACGTGGGCTGCATCCCTTCGAAGGCGCTCCTCGGCTCCTCCGAGCACTTCGAGTTCGCGCGGCTGCATGCCGCCGAGCACGGCATCGACTACCACGGCGTCTCCTTCGACCTCGCGCGCATGATGAAGCGCAAGGATCACGTCGTCGCGCAGAACACCAAGGGCATCGAGTTCCTCTTCCGGAAGAACAAGGTTACCTGGGCCAAGGGCTTCGGGTCGCTCAAGCCGAACAACGTCGTCGAGGTCCGCGCGCTCGACGGCACCATCACCAACTACACGCCCAAGAACGTCATCATCGCGACCGGCTCGCTCCCCATCGAGCTGCCGTTCCTGCCGTTCGACGAGGAGCGCATCCTCTCGAACGTCGGCGCGCTGCGCATCCCCGAGGTGCCCAAGCACCTGATCGTCATCGGCGGCGGCGTCATCGGACTCGAGCTCGGTTCCGTCTGGCGCCGCCTCGGGGCGATGGTCACCGTCATCGAGTACGCGCCGACGATCCTCCCCGGCAACGACGACGACATCATCAAGGACGCGGCCCGCATCTTCACCAAGCAGGGCCTCGAGCTGCACACCTCGACCAAGGTGACCGGCGGGCACCGCGACGGCTCACGCATCGTCATCGGCACCGAGCAGAACGGCGCGGCGCGCACGTTCGGCGCCGACTACGTGCTCGTCTCGATCGGCCGGCGTCCCGCCCTCACCGGCATCGACGTCGCGACGCTCGGCCTCGCGCTCGGCAAGCGCGGCGAGATCCTTGTCGACGACCAGATGCGCACCAACCTCCCGAACGTCTTCGCCATCGGTGACGCCGTGGGCGGCAAGCTGCTCGCGCACAAGGCCGAGGACGAGGGCGTGGTGGCCGCCGAGGTCATCGCCGGCAAGAAGATGCACATGCACTACCACAACATGCCCGCCGTCGTCTACACCTGGCCCGAGGTCGCGACCTGCGGCCTGACCGAAGCCGAGGTGAAGGCGAGCGGCCGCGCGTACAAGGTCGGCAAGTTCCCGTTCTCGGCCAACGGCCGCGCGCGCACGATGGGCGAGACCGACGGGTTCGTGAAGTTCGTGACCGATGCGCGCACCGATGAGATCCTCGGCTGCCACATGATCGGTCCCAACGTCAGCGACCTGTTGAGCGAGGTCGTGGTGGCGATGGAGTATCGCGGCACGGCCGACGACATCGGCGCGACCGTGCACTCGCATCCGACGCTGAGCGAGACGGTCAAGGAAGCGGCGCTGGGCGCGCTGGGTCGCGCGCTGCACATCTAGCGGCGCGAGCGGTGCAGAAAGAGCGAGGGGTGCGGGCGCGAGAAGCGCGCCGCGCCCCTTTTGCTACAGGTACCGCGACTGGATGATGTCGAGGTGGTGCAGCAGGTGGCCGGCGGCGATCCAGCCGAGCGCGCGAACGCTCACTGCCTTCCCGTTGGCCAGTCCCGTGCGCGTCCACGCTTCCTCGGGAAGCCCCTCGAACAGCGTGACCGTCGACTCGCGCACCGACTCCAGCTCGTCGATCAGCGACTCGAGCGATCGCGCGTTGGCGCCGCTCATCGGCGCGTAGGCATTCTCGTCCCAGCCGGGCAGGTCGGTCGTGTCGCCGCGGCCGATGCGGAGCGCGCGGTACGCGAAGATGCGCTCCGCATCCGAGCAATGCAGCACGACTTCCTTGAGCGTCCACTTGCCCGGTGCGTAGCCGCGCATCGCGGCGGCATCGCTCACGTCGTGGAGCAGCGCGGCCGCGATCTCGACGCCGCCGATCAGCGCCTCGACGACATCGCCGTCGGGCACCTGTGTGACATAGCCCGCGTAGAACGGCGCGTGCTCGGACGCGGCGGGACGGATGCGGCGGTGGTCGCTCACTGGCGGGACGCTCGGTTCAGGGAAGCTGCGCTCGGCAGGTCAGTCGTCGGCGAGCTTCGCGAGGATCTGCGCGGACACGTAGGCGGGCGTCACCATGCGGCGACGGCGGCCGGTCTCGACGCTGATGCGCTTCCAGAGGGCGAGCTCGCGCTCGGCGCCGGAGAGGTTCGCCTCGTTCACGGTGTCGCCATCCAGCCATGCATGCACGGCGGACGGCAGGTCGGCAGTCGGCATCGGGACTTCGCGGTCCGCGGCATGCGGCTCCGCCCTCTTCTCTAGGCGCGAGCCCGTCGCGGGCTCGCGCGTTTCATCGCGGGGATCCAGGGAATCTTGCATCACGAGTACCGTTCCTCCAGGAGCTTCTGCAGCGCCTCGCGGGCGCGATGGACACGCATCTTCAGGGCACCGACCGTCGCGTCGAGCAGCACTGCCATCTCCTCATACGACCGTCCTTCGACATGCTTCATCACGAAGGCTTCCCGCAGCGAGGCCGGCAGTGCGGCGAGCGCCCCATCGAGGTCGCGTCGCAGTTCCCCCCGGTCCAGCTCCTCCTCCGGCGTCTCGAGCCCCGAAGGCTGGTCGTCCTCTTCGTAGCTGAGGTGCGTGCGCCGGATGTTCTTGAGCCAGTCCTTGCACCCATTCGCCACGATCCGGAACACCCAAGCATCGAACCTGCCGCGCACCTCGGCCAGATGATGGAACGCCTTGATGAACGACACCTGCAGGATGTCTTCCGCAACATCCGCGCTGCCCGTCATCCCGAATGCGTGACGATACAGCGGGTCGCTGTAGCGCTCGATCAGGACGCCAAAGGCGTTGCGGTCGCCGGCGAGCACGCGGTCAATGACCGCCTGATCGGCATCGATGAGGTCTTCCTGGGGCGCGGTCGGCGTCTGTGTCTTGAGAGGCACGTCGCTAGTGTAATCCAACACTCGCGCCGCGGACAGGTCTTTCGCCGATCTGCCTCGGGTGGTCCGCACGATCCGGGTCCGTTGCATAGCAGGGACGAATGGCCACGGCCCGGGTCACAGTGAGGTCACGAGACGGTGTCATCGGTCACGTGCGTCCATCGCCTGGACGAACGCCTCCCATCCGGCCGCCCGCACTGCGGCACCATGTTCGTCGAGGAGCGGCGGCGCGAACCGCACCATGGCCGGCGCCCGCGGCGCGATGCCGGTGAGGGGCGACGCGTCGACGCTCTCGAGCGCCTCGAGCACCGGCTTCACCACGCCACACGGCACGCCGGCCGCGTCGAGTCGCGCGATCCAGTGCGCGGCACTCTCGGAACGCACGGCGCGCGCGATGGCGTTGACCACACGGTCGCGCGCAGCGAGCCGCCCCGCGTTCGTCACGAGCGACGCGTCGCGCGCGAGGTCCTCGAGCCCGAGGGCACGCGCACACGCGGCGAACTGGGCATCGCTGCCGACGGCGATCACGACCGCCCGGTCGGCGGCGTCGAACAGCTGGTATGGCACGAGGTTCGGGTGCGCGTTGCCCCAGCGGCGCGGCGGCGCGCCGGACACGAGCGCGTTCTGCGCGACGTTCACGAGCGCGCTCGTGGCGGAGTGAATCAGCGAGACCACGAGCCGGCGCGATGCGATTTCGGACGGCGCTCCTTTGCCCGAGGAATGGTTCAGCGAGTCCTCACGCCGCAGGGCGCCTCGCCGCGCCGCGGCGCCACGACCGGCCAATGCCGCGAGAATCGCGATGGCGGCGTCCTTCCCCGCGAGCACGTCGGCCAGCGCGACGCCGATCTTGGACGGCGCACCATCCGCCTCGCCGGTGATCGACATCCATCCGCTCTCGGCTTGCACCACGAAGTCGTATCCGAGCCGCGCGCTCTCGAGACCGAAGCCGGTGATGGTGCACCACGTCAGCCCGGGATGGCGCGCCAGGAGCTCGTCCGCGCCCAAACCCACACGCTCGAGGGTGCCGGGCCTGAAGTTCTCGATCACGACATCCGCGTCGGTCGCCAGGCGCGCGATCAGCGCCCGGTCCGCCTCCACGCCGAGGTCCGCGGCAACGCTGAGCTTGTTGCGGTTGACCGAGAGGAAGTAGGCACTTTGGCCGCGAGAGTCGAAGGGTGGACCCCACCCCCTGGTGTCGTCGCCGGTGCCGGGCCGTTCGATCTTGATGACGTCCGCGCCCAGATCGGAGAGAATCATCGTGGCGAGTGGCCCGGCTAGCACCCGCGTGAGATCAAGGATACGGACGCCTTCCAGCGGCAGTGTCGACATGGTTGTGGTATGATGTGCTCGTAATGGCTTGTAAGCAGGAAATGGCTTGCTCGAGATTTTCAGTCGCTCCTCGAACGGCTGTCACTTGCGTAATCGTTGAAAAATCATATACTTGCCGCCGTTCATCTATAGCAGCACCTCGCAACGGAACAGCAAATCATGCCAGAGAACGCCAAGCCGGCCGAGCCGGCTGCTGAAAAGCCCGCCGTCCCACCCAAGCGCCACCCGGGTCACCGCGGCCAGGACGTGCGCGACACGGTCGCCGAGATGGCTGCCAAGGCGCACGAGATCTCCCTCGAGGCCGGCAGCAAGATGGCCGCGGCCATGAAGGAAGTCGTCGGCGCTGCGGCGGGACTCTCCGCCTTCGCCATCGAGAGCGCCCGCGACCTCGTCCAGTATATGGTCCGGCGCGGCCAGATGACGCAGGACGAGGCCGACAAGCTGATCGTGGTCGCCGAGGAAGCTTGGCTCAAGCAGAACAAGGGCAAGTCCCTTCCGAAGCCGGGCGTGTCGCTCGCGCCGGTGAAGTCGGCGCTGCCTAAGCCTGCTGCCCCGCAGCCGGTCCAGACGATGCTGAAGCCGATCGTGAAGGCGTCCGCGGTGAAGAAGGCCGCGGCGGCGCCTGCGGCTGCGAAGAAGTCCGCGCCTGCCAAGAAGGCTGCCCCGGCGAAGAAGGCGGCGACGAAGAAGCCGGCTCCCAAGAAGTAGGTCGGCGTCGGCGGGTGAACTCGACCCCTCCGCACGCCGTCCCACGCGGCGACGCGCTCTCTCTCGCCAGGGCGCTCGTCGCGATCGATTCCAGGAATCCGTCGCTCGACTCCGATGGACCGGGTGAGGCTGCCGCCGCCACCTTCCTCGCGGAGACCCTGACCGCGTGGGGATTCAAGGTCGACCTGCTCGAGTCGTCACCAGGTCGCCCCAACGTCATCGCGAGGATCGGAGGCGGCCACGGTGGTCGCTCGCTGATGCTGAACGGCCACCTCGACACGGTCGGCGTGGCCGGCATGACGCACGAGCCCTGGTCCCCCGGTGTGCGTGACGGCCGCCTCTACGGGCGCGGCTCCACCGACATGAAGGCCGGCATCGCCGCGATGTGTGCCGCCGCCGCCCGCGCCGCCGCCCAGCCTGCCGGACTCGGGGGCGAGGTCATCATCGCGGCCGTCACCGACGAGGAGTTCGCGAGCGACGGCACGAGGACGCTGCTCGAGGCCGGAGTCACCGCGCATGCCGCCATCGTCACCGAGCCGACGCGCCTCGCCATCTGCCCCGCGCACCGCGGCTTCGCGTGGGCGGATGTCGTCGTGCATGGGCACGCTGCGCACGGATCGCGCTACGACATCGGCGTCGACGCCGTGATGATGACGGCGCTGCTCCTCGCCGAACTCGAGACGTTCCAGCGCGAGACGCTCGCCTCGCGCACGCATCCGCTGGTCGGCCATGCCTCGCTGCATGCCGGCGTCATCCGCGGCGGCTCCGGCATCTCCACCTACCCGGAGCGCTGCGAGGTCAGCCTCGAGCGCCGCACGCTGCCCGGCGAGCTCTCCCCTGGCGCCTCGTTCGCGGCGGAGATCGAGGCGGCGTGCGATCGCGTGCGCGCTCGTGAGTCCCGCTTCAGGGCGGATGTGCTCCCGGGGATCAGTCGTGCGCCCAACGACGTCGCAGCGGACCATCCGATCGTCGTGGCGCTCGCGGGCGCGAGCCGGCAGAGGGGTCATGCGGCGCCGGTCGAGGGACTATCATGCTGGACGGACGCCGCGATGCTCACGGCGGCCGGCATTCCCGCCATCTGTTACGGCCCGGGCGACATCGCGCTCGCCCACGCCGCCGAGGAGTACGTGTTGACCGAAGAGATCGCCGTCGCGACCGATGTGCTCGAATCGCTCGTCATCGATTGGTGCGGGCCCAAGGGGGTCGCGTGGGGCAGCTGACCGTGCTCGAGTACGACGCCGTCGAGCGCGCCATCATCGACGGGTCGCGACTCTCGGTCCGGCGGCGCGGCGGGGAGTTCCTGGTGATCCCGGAGAGCCTTGTCGTCCGCGACAGGCGCGAGTCGCTCATCGCGCGGCACCCCACCACCGGCGCGCGACTCGTGATCCATCTCGATGAGGTCGAGGGCATCGAAGTGGTGCCCCGACGATGAGCGCGCGATATCCGCTCGTCGCCATCTACGCGGACGAGTCGTGCCTCGGCAACGGCAAGGCCGGCGACAATCCTGGTGCCGCCGGCGTGCTCGTCGAGTTCCAGCATGCCGACGGTCGCATCTCGCGCCGCGACCTCTGGGTCAGCGAGAGGTCCACGACCAACAATCGCATGGCGCTGCGCTCGGTGACCGAGGCGTTCGCCGCGCTCGGCGCCAAGGACCCCGAGGCACGCTTCAGCGTGCTCTTCACCACCGATTCGCGCTACATCGTGGACGGCCTCACCTCGTGGGTGTTCGGGTGGGCTCGCAACGGCTGGAAGCGCAAGACCGGCGCGATCGAGAACCTTGAGCTCTGGAAGCGCGCGATCGCCGCCACCAACGGGCACGAGTACGCGTGGCAGTGGGTGCGCGGGCATGACGGGCATCCGCAGAACGAGTGGGCGAACGAGCTGGCGACGCGCGCGGCGGCGGACCAGACCAGCTCGGGCGGCCTCGTGCCGTCCGGATTCGAGGAATGGCTCGCCACCAAGCGTGCGCGCGGGATCGTGCGCTCCGCGCTCGCACCATTCCCGGATGGCGACACCTTCCGCGCATCGGCATCTTTGCCACGAACGGGGTAAACAACATCGTGGACGCTCTCGACCTGCTCTTCCGGCGCCTCGTCCTCTCGGCTCGCGAAGCGGACGCACTCGCGCGGCCGCTCGATGTCGGCGAGGTCATCGACCGCTTCGCGCCCTATCGCATGGCCCGGCGCGACGGACTCATCGAGTCGAATGACGATTACCTGCACGTCGTCATGCGCCTCGTGGCCGGCGAGCGCTCGCTCGTCTACGCCGACGAGCTGCTGCAGGACGACCTCAAGGCGGAACTGGCGTCACCGAACCCGGACCTGACGCTGCTGCGCACGTACCTGAACACGAAGATCCGGCTGGCGACGGCCGAGGTGCAGAAGATCCTCGGCGGCGACACGCAGATCGACCTCCGCGCGCCGACGCCGGTGACGGCGCAGCCGGCCGTCGCGCCGCGTGCCCCTTCGGCGAAGCCCACGCCGGCAGTGGCACCCGCGGCAGCCGCGACAATCTCCGACGCGGACGACCGGGGAGACGTGACGGCGGCGCCGCGCCCCGGTGGATCCTCGCGCCCCGGATGCCCGTACTGCTCGCAGCCGCTGCCGGAGGGACGGATCCTCAAGTTCTGCCCGAGCTGCGGCTTGAACCTCCTTACCAAGCGCTGCTCCGGCTGCAGCGCGGAGATCGAAACCGGATGGAAATTCTGCGTCATCTGCGGCCGCTCCGCGGCCTGAGCCTCGTGATCCTGCTCGCCGGCTGCGCCGGCGGGTCGAAGGCCGAGCCACTCCGCCCGTCCGTCGCGCAGGGCGTGCAGTGGCCGGTGAAGACCCGCGAGCACGTGGACCTTTGGCTGCACTCCTTCGCCCTGCTGCAGGACGATACCGCGCTGGTGCCGCTCTTTGCGCGCGGCTACCGCGACGCCATCACCGTCGAGAAGAATTCGCGCAACATCGTCACCGACCTCGACGCGAACCGCGCGACGCTCGCACCGGTGCTCGCGTCCAAGCCGGCGCTCCTCGGCGCGCAGTTCATCCCGCTCTACTTCGGGAGCTGGGAGGAGATGCTGCGCGCGTTCGAGTACTTCCAGACGGCCGAAGGCGACCCGCGTCGTTCGTCGAACGCGGATGTGCAGGGCGTGGTCGCCTTCCTGGCACAGCAGTTCCCGCAGCCCGCGGACCGCGACTTCGCGCGGCGCCTCATGATGTCGGTGACCTCCGAGCGCGAGAAGTTCCACCACGCGTGGTGGCTCGAGCAGCAGCGCCTGCGCTCTCCGGCGCTCGCCCGCGCCGACTCGCTCTGGCAGTCGCGGTGGCGCCCGCCGCTCCAGCGCTTCCTGAACCACACGCAGCAGGCGAGCGGCGACCTGATCCCCACGCTGGCGATCGGCGGCGAGGGGCGCGCGGTGCCGGCGGGCAAGAGTGGCTCGCAGTATGCGGTCGCATGGCCCCGCACGGCCGACTCCGCCGAGGTGATGCTCTTCACCTTCGCGCACGAGGCGGTCGGCTCGGTGGCGCAGGTCGCCGTCAACGACCACCTGACGCCGGTACAGCAGCGGCAGGGGCTCGGCGAGCGCTATGCGTCCATCGGCCTGGTGCGCGGCGGGGCGCTGCTCGTGGAGAGGATCGACCCCGCACTGGCCGAGCGCTATGCGCGGTTCTACCTGGCGCAGGCCGGCCGTCCCATTGCGGGCGGCGACGTCATGGCGGCATTCGCGGCAGCGTTCCCGATGCCCGATGACATGATCGGCTCGATGCGTCGCCAGATCGACATCGCCTTCGGCGGCATCTGACCGTGGCCGACGAGACCTCTCCCGTCCTGCACCGCGCCGCGCTCGAGCGGGTGCTGCTGCGCGCCGCCGAGCTGCAGGCGTCGGGCGCGGACATTCCCGAGGCGCTCTCGGAAGCGGAGCTCGTCGCCGCGGCGGGAGAAGTCGGGATCAGCCCCGCCGCGCTGCGGCAGGCGCTCGCCGAGGAGCGGATGCGCGTCGTGTTGCCGGAGGAGAAGGGCGTGCTCGCGGCGCTCGCCGGTCCCGCGAGCTTCGCCACGGCACGCCAGGTGCCTGGCGTCGCGCGCGAGGTGCTCGCCAACATCGACCGCTCGTTCCAGCGCGAGGAGAACCTCCTTGAGCTGCGCCGCTTCCCGGACCGCGTCGTCTGGGGGCCGCGCGGCGGCATCGCCGGGGTGCTGCGCACCTTCACGCGCTTCGATGGCCGCGGCTTCCCGCTGGTGAAGGCGGACGAGGTGAGTGCATCGGTCTCCGACGCCGGCCAAGGCCGCGCACAGGTGCGCATCGAGGCGTCACTCGAGACGCGACGCAGCCGTGCCGCATGGCAGTCGCTCCTCGGCGTGGCGGCCGGTGCCGCCGGCGCCACCGCGCTCACGCTGATGTCCGTCGTCCTGCCGGTCGGGGTGGCCGCTGGTGCGATCGTCGCGGCGGCGAGCGTCTGGCTGAGCCGCCGCGGTTATCGTCGGGACGCGCGCGCCGCGCAGCTCGCCCTCGAGCAGGCGCTCGACCGGCTCGAGTTCGGTGCGCCCCGCCCGCGCACGCTCCTCGACCAGTTCCTCACTCCGGGCCGCTGACCGCTAACTTTCGCGCATGAGCGGCATGAGCCCGGACGCAGCGAAGCCCACCTCCGACACCGCGGCACGCGTGCGCGAAGCGGAGCGTTTTGGCCACGCCATCCTGCCCGATGTCTCGCGCACCTTCGCGATCAGCATTCGCTTCCTCCCGGGCACACTCGGTCGCGCCGTGACGACGGCATACCTGCTCTGCCGCATCGCCGACACCATCGAGGACGACGGCACCACCGTGCCGGAGCGGCGTGCGGTGTTGCTCGAGGAGTTCCTGCGTGCGCTCGAGGACCCGGCAGCGGCGGATGCCTTTCCGGCGCTCGCGGCCGGCCTCAGCGGCGACGCCGCGCACCTCGCCCTCGTCGCGCGCACGGACCTGGTGATGGTGCTGCTCCGCAGCCTGCCACAGCGCACGCGCGGCCCGGTCGTCCACTGGGTGCGCGAGATGGGCGTCGGCATGGCGAAGTTCGTGCGGAACTATCCGGACGGAATCCGCATCCAGACGCTCGCCGAGTATCGCGAGTACTGCTACTACGTCGCCGGAACGGTCGGCTGCCTGCTCACCGAGCTCTGGCACGAGCACGTGCCGGCGGTCGGCAAGCGCGAGTTCGAGCGGCTGCGCGTGAAGTGCCAGGCGTTCGGCGAGGCGCTGCAGACGGTGAACATCCTGAAGGACATCGCGTGGGACGCACAGCACGAGAACGCCATCTACATCCCGGCGAGTGACCTGGCGGCCGTCGGCAGCGGGCATGAGACGCTGCTCTCCCCGCATCACCTCGAGAGCAACCACAAGGCCGTCGCGCACTTCATCGACCTCGCGCGCCGCGACCTCGACGACGCGCTCGAGTATACGCTGATGATCCCGCGTCGGGCGATCGCCATCCGCGCCTTCTGCGTGCTGCCGCTGCTCTTCGCCTACGCCACGCTGCGCGACCTCGCCGGCTCGCGCGCCATGCTGACGGTGGGCGGCACGGTCAAGATCTCGCGGCGCGAGGTGCGGTCGCTGATGGTGTTCGGCCTGTTGGCGCTGCTGAGCAACGGCGCGCTGCGCCGACTCGTGCGTCGCGTGGAGCGGCGGCCGTTCACCCTGGTGCCGGTGGCGACCTGAGCGCGCCCGAGAGCTTCCGCGGCGTGTTCCGCACCGACGAAGTCGCGTGCGCGCTGTACAGCGAGACGGCCGCCGTGGCGCGCGTGATCCCGCGTGCCGTCGCCGTGCCCGCTGACGCAGAGGACGTCATCACGCTCGCGCGCTGGGCGGCCGCCCAAGGGCAGTCGCTGGTGCCGCGCGGCTCCGGCAGCTCGATGGCCGGCGGCGCGCTGGGCGAGGGAGTCATCGTCGACTTCGCACGGCTCGGCTCGCGTCCTGAGCTCTTGGGAACGGAGCCGACGATCGCGCGCGTGGGGCCGGCCGTGACCCGTGACGCCCTCGAGGAAGTCGCGGCGCACGCGGGCCTCACCTTCCCGGTGGATCCCTCGAGCAGCGGGTTCGCCACGCTCGGCGGGATGTGTGCCACCAACGCCGCCGGCGCGCGCACGGTGCTGCACGGCGCGATGAGGCGATGGGTGCACGGGCTCGATTGCGTCTTCGCGGACGGCAGCCGCGCATGGCTCCGTCGCGGCGAGCGCCCCGCCAACGATGCAGGGCTGGTGCCGGCGCTGCAGCGATTCCACCGCGACGTCGCCCCGCGCGTGCGCGCGGCGGGGGCGAGCGCGTTGCGCCACGAGGGCGTGCGCAAGGAATCCTCCGGCTACGGCCTCGCCGACTGGCTCGAGAGTGGCGACGATGTCGACCTCATCATCGGCAGCGAGGGAACGCTCGCCTGCATCGTCGGCCTCGAGCTGCGACTCAAGGAGGCGCCGGGAGCCACCGCCAGCGTGCTCGCCGGCTTTCTCTCCCTCGAGGCGGCGGTCACCGTCGCCGCGCGATTGGCGGAGCTCGGCGCGAGCGCCGTCGAACTGCTCGACCGCAGCTTCCTCGAGGTCGCCGCGAGCGACGGCGCGGTGTTGCCGCTGCCTGCCGGGCTCGAGGCCGTGCTGATCATCGAGGCCGAGGGCGCGTCGCACGAGGCTGCGCGCTCAGTTGCGGACGAGTTGGCCGCCTCATGCCGCGCGGGTGGCGCCGAACATATCGACGTCGCGCTCGGCGTCGAGGACGAGTTGCGTCTCTGGCACCTGCGTCATGCCGCCAGCCCCATCCTCAACCGGCTCGCCCCGCGCCTGCAGAGCATGCAGCTCGTCGAGGACGGCTGTGTGCCGCTGGAGCGGTTCGTCGAATACGTGCGCGGAGTGCGTGGCGCGCTCGACGACGCGCGGCTCGCCGGCGTGATCTTCGGCCACGCGGGCGACGGTCATGCGCACGTGAACGCGCTGGTCGACGTGACGGAGGCGGACTGGAGGGAGCGCGTCACACGGCTCGTCTCCGATGTGACGGCGCTCGTGGCGCGGCTCGGCGGCACGCTCGCCGGCGAACATGGTGATGGCCGGCTGCGCGCGCCCCTGATGTCGCAGGTGTGGCGAGGCGAGGCGCTGGCGCTGTTCGCGGCCACCAAGGCGGCGTTCGACCCCGACGGCGTGCTGAACCCCGGCGTCAAGATCGCGGCCGCCGGCGCACGTGCACTCGAGGGCGTCAAGTACGATCCGGCGCTCACGCCGCTGCCGCGTGCGGCGCGCGAGGCGCTCGACCGTGTAGTGCGCGAGAAGGCGTGGGGCACGCACCGCCTCGCGCTGCTCGGCGAGGCGGCCGCAGCGGTCTAGGGCTCACGGCCCCGAGGGACGCACGAAGCGCCCCGCCCCGCTAACTTTCTCGTCGCCCCGCGCCTTTCGCGACGATCCCGAACGCCTCCCCACTCCGCGCCCGATGACGCACTTCTACACCGAGCCGAAGGTCACCGTCCTTGCCCGTCCCTCCTTCACGGAGCCCGCGCACCTTCCCGTGAACTGGATGGGCGAGAGCACGGACGGCGAGCGCCTCGCCGAGTTCGCCGGCCGGCTCTGCTACATGAGCCAGAAGAACCCGGCGAGCCGCAGCACGCGGGAATACCTCGAGAACATCAAGAAGCAGGGGCACGGCTCGGTGCTCGAGCACGCCACCTATTCGCTGTTGTTCGAGGGCGTGAGCCGGTCACTGACGCACGAGCTCGTGCGGCATCGCGCGGGGTTCGCCTACAGCCAGCTCAGCCAGCGCTACGTCGATGAGTCGGACGCGGCATTCGTCGTGCCGCCGGCCATCATCGGCGACGACGCCCTCGTCGCCGCATGGAAGGCGCAGATCGAGTCCGCCCAGGCGACGTACATCGCGCTCGTCGACAAGCTGATGGATCGCTACAAGTGGGTCGACGACAAGGTCCACCGCCGGAAGATGGCGCGCGAGGCCGCGCGCGGCGTGCTCCCGAACTCCACCGAGACGAAGATCGTCGTCACGGCCAATGCGCGCGCGTGGCGCACGATGCTCGAGCTGCGCTCCAGCGAGGGCGCGGAGTTCGAGATCCGGCGCATGGCGATCATGGCGCTGCGCGTGCTGCAGGGCGAAGCCGCCGCCTTCTTCAGCGACTTCGAGGTCTACATGGCCGCGGATCGCGTCGAGGCCGCGCGCATCAACTATCACAAGGTCTGACCGACGGCCTCGCGCCCTCCACTCGGCACCTTGTTCGCCAGTTCCGCCGGCACCTGCTCGAACCCCTTGAGGCGATACCGCACGCTGCCATAACCGCGGGTGAGGGACTGCAGCCGCGACGCGTACAGGTGCAGCTCGGCCATCGGTACGTCCGCGCGGACCACCGTGCCCGAGCCGTCTTCCGCCGGCGACGTGCCGACGATGTGCCCGCGTCGTGACGACAGGTCGCCGAGCACATCGCCCATGAACGCGTCGGGCGTCGTGACCTCCACCGACATCAGCGGTTCGAGGAGCACCGGCTTGGCCCTCGTCGCGATCGTGCGGAACGCGAGGATGCCGGCCATCCGGAAGCTCGACTCGTTGGAGTCGACCGAGTGGTACGACCCGTCGAAGCACTCCACCGTGAAGTCCACCACCGGATAGCCCGCGAGCACGCCGCGCTCGGCGGCCTCCTGCACTCCCTTGTCCACCGCGGGGATGAACTGCCGCGGGATCACGCCGCCGCTGATCTTGTCGACGAAGTGGTAACCCGAGCCGCGCGGCGCCGGCTTGATGCGGATCCAGCAATCGCCGAACTGTCCCTTGCCTCCCGTCTGCTTCTTGTGACGGCCTTGCCCCTCGGCCGTGCCGAGCAGCGTCTCGCGATACGGCACGCGCGGCGGTCGCAACGCGGCCTTCACGCCATACAGCCGCTGCAGCCGCGCGAGGGCGACCTCGAGATGTCGTTCTCCCATGCCTTCGATCACGGACTCGTGCGTCTCGGACTCGAAGTGCGTCTGGATCGTGGGGTCCTCGTCGTGCAGCCGGTGCAAGCCGGTCTGCAGCTTCTCCTCGTCGGCGCGCGCGGTGGCCTCGATCGCGAACGACACCAGTGGGTCCGGGAACGGGATCTCCGGCAAGCGCACCGGGTGTTCCCTCGTGCTCAGCGTATCATTCGTGTGCGTGTTGCGGAGCTTGGCGACGCAGCCGATGTCGCCCGGGAAGAGCCGTGGCACCTCGAGGCGGTCCTTTCCCTGCGGCACGGCAAGGTGCGCGAGCTTCTCCGGCACGCCTCGCGTCGAGTTCCAGGCGTCGCCGCCGTTGGACGCGATGCCGCTGAAGGTGCGGAAGTAGGAGACCTCGCCGACGTGCGGCTCGTTCGTCGACTTGAACACGAGCGCCGTCAGCGGGGCGTCCTCGCTCGGATGGATCTCCACCGTGCGCGTTCCCTCCGCGCCCCGCAACGCATGCAGCTCCTCCATCTCGTTCGCCGACGGCATCAGCTGCACGAGGAAGTCGAGCACCGTCGGCACGCCGTACGTGAGCTGGCCCGAGCAGCAGAGCAGCGGAAAGAGCTCGGCGCGCTTCATCGCCTCCTTCATCGCCTGCATCTCATCGTCGCCCGGCAGCTCCTCGCCGGCGAAGAAGCGCTCGAGCAGCGCGTCGTCGGTGGCGGCCACCGCCTCCACCATCTCGGCGTGATATCGATCGAAGCGTGCGCGCTCGGCCTCCGGGATCTCCGTCTCCTCGAACTCGCCGGTCTTCGTGCCCGGCTTGAACAGGCGCGCGCGGCCGGTGAAGAGGTCGATCGTCCCACGGAACGACGCGCCGGCGCCGATCGGGATCTCCACCGGCACGACCTTGGTCGTGAGCTTGGCGCGGATGGCCGAATAGACCGAGTCGAAGTCCGCGTTCTCCTTGTCCATCATCGCGACGACGAAGAGGACGGGGTCGGCTCGCTTGACGGCCTCGCGGAACATCCGCTCCGTGCCGACCTCGACGCCGCCTGTCGCGCCGACGGCGACGAGTGCTCCGTCGGCCGCCGCGAGCCCGGCGATCGCGTCGCCGGCGAAGTCCGCGTATCCCGGAGTGTCGAGCAGGTTGATCTTGGTGCCCTTCCACTCGGCGTGCGCGCAGCCGAGGGAGATCGAGTAGCCGCGCGCCGTCTCCTCGGGCGACGTGTCGGTGAGCGTGGTGCCGTCCTTGACCGAGCCGTGTCGCCTGGAGGACCCCGAAACGAAAGCGAGCGCGTCGACCAGAGTGGTCTTCCCGCTCGCTCCATGACCCACCACCGCCACATTCCGAATGTCGGCGCCCTTGTACTCCCGCATGGGACACCCTCCTCCCGCCTTCTGGCGGGCGAATCAGGGGACATGGAGGGTGCTTCCTCCGGTCCCTGAACGCAAGCAGAGGGGGAGGGGTTCCGGCGCTACTCCTCGTCGCTGAAGTTGTCGCCGTCGGCCTCGCGCAGGGCGGCGAGCATGTCCGAACTGCGCGGTGCGCCGGCGACGGCGAGTTGAACCGTCAGCGAGCGGCGCGTGCCCTCGGGCCAGTCGGGCATGAGCAAGCCGGCGAGGACGCGGCGGATGGCTTGGCCGCCTTCCTTGAGCAAGTCCGCCGCGGTCTCCTTCAAGACCGTGAGCGGGATCGCCATCTCCCGCCGGATGACCTCGCCCGTGCGGTGATCGCGCCAAGCCGAGTCGCCGATGGCGCCGTGCACGTCGGAGACGTCGAGTCGCGGCAGCGCGCCCGCGCCATGTGAGGCCTTTCGCGCCTCGACCGCGGCGGCGAGGGCGAGCGCGAGGGACTCGGGAGTGGGGCTCCCGAAGAGCGTGATAACGTCGCGGGAGGGCGACTCGAGCGTGTCGGTCGAGGCCACCGCACTCAGCCGCGCGATGGACAGCGACTCCGCCGTCGATTCATCCCACTGTACGGTCACGTCCATAAGGTTCCCGCTCGCAGTTGATGGAGGTCCACCGCTTGAGGTGCATTACCCGGTGACTCCACCCGAGCGTCACAAATGTTGGCGGTGGGCAGCAGGCGGCCGGCACTCGTGTCATCGCCGACGATGCGGAGATGCGTTGACTCACTGCGTCTGCCCTGCCTGCTCCCACCATGATCTTGCTTCGCGTCGTCGACCCTGCATGAGGCCCTGGCGGCGAACTCCCAGGTCGAATGCTCTCGTCGCGGCGCCACTCCCGACCGTCGCTTGCGCATAACCACTCCCGCGCACCTCAGGTGCGTCGATGGCTCGGTGATGGAGCCGTTCACGACAGGGGATATGCAAGAGACATACCTTGTGTGACGGGTCACATTTCGACGTGACACCGGGGTGTCGGAGTCCGAGGGCAACCCATGGCGACCAGAAATCGCTCGCCTCGTTTACGAGGGCGGGTTAAGTGGCACGTTTCTGGTCACTGTCACGAAATAACGTAGAAACTTGCAGGAAGTGGCACGTAACTCCATCTTCCGGCAACAACCGGAGCAAACGATGCCCATTCGCCGACCCCGTGGTCCGAAGCCAGAGCTTCGGCACGTGGCTTTCCTGGAATCAATGACGGCTGCACCAGAGGGGAGCACGCCACACGCGAGTGCGCGCGCGGCCTTCCTGACGCTGCGCCTGCTCGACCACTGGGTGGCACTCGGCACGGATCTCTCCACTGACGATTCGTCCGCCCATCGCGCGGCGCGAGAGGCGGTCGACGCGATCGAGACCGACGCCGAGATGCGCGCGTCGCTGGGTTCGATCATCGACGCGATAGTCGCGCTGCACGAGCCGGATGCGCAGCCGCTGCTGCCGCGCGTCTATGCGTTCGGCAAGCTGACCGAGCAGCGGGGCCAGATGAGCCAGGCGGCCGACGTGTACACGACCGTCGCGCGCTATGTGGATGCGTCGGTGCACCTCGACCTCGCGTACGACGCGCACATGCGCCGCGGTTTCTGCCTGCGACTCGCGGGCGAGTTCGACTGGTCGGAGCAGGCCTACGCGACGGCCGGATCGTTGGCCGCGAGAGCGAAGGACAGGGTGCGGGTGCTGACGTCGCGCGTGGGCCAGGCGAAGGTGGA
>DATLLD010000102.1:0-2082 GCA_035538035.1 Gemmatimonadaceae bacterium
CGCACGGGTGACCGCGAGCGCGACGTGGATGCGACGGTGAACGCGTACACGCAGGTGCTCGAGCGGTACGTGCGACGGTTCCCCGAGCAGTATTTCTGGCAGCATCGCCGTTGGAGGCGTCAGCCGCCCGACACGCCGCCCGAGCTGCGCGAGCCATGAATCAATCCTCCCACAACCGGATCGCCCGATGAGTCCCCTTTCGTATCCGCACGAGATCGATCGCCTGCGCGCCATCGAGTATCCGTGGGAGGTGCGAGGCGAAGCGATCCACTTCGACCACGCCTCGGTCGGTCCGCTGCCGCAGCGCGCGCGCGACGCGCTGGATGCGTACGGGCTCAAGCGCGCCGAGCCGCACCGGTTGCGTGCGGAGGACTTCTTCCCGGTGCTCGACACCGCGCGCGATCTGGTCGCCAAGCTCATCGGCGCCAGCGCGGGCGAGATCGCGCTGACCACCAACACCAGCTGGGGCGTGAACCTCGCCGCCTACGCGCTGCCGCTCGGGCCCGGCGACATCGTGCTCGGAAGCGAAGGCGAGTTCCCGGCGAACGTGTACCCGTGGATGGCGGCGGCAGCAGCGCGCGGATTCACCTACGAGCGCCTGGCGACGGTGGACAACGCGGTCGACGAGGAGACCGTGATGCGCCGAATCGAGGAAGACCCGCGCGTGCGCTGCGTGGCGCTCTCGTGGGTGTCGTTCTGGAGCGGCTCACGCATCGACCTCGCGCGCATCGGCGCGGCGTGCCGCGCGCGCGGCATCTACTTCGCGGTGGACGCCATCCAGGGGCTCGGCCCGCTGGCGCTCGACCTCGGCAAGGTTCCCGTCGACATCGTCTCGAGCGGCGCGCAGAAGTGGCTCTGCTCGCCCTGGGGCAGCGGGTTCGTCTATGTGCGCAGGGAACTGATCGGCAAGCTGACGCCGCCGGCGGCGGGATGGCTCGCGCAGGCGAGCTCCGGCGACTTCGGCCGCTTCCTGGATTACGACGCCGAGTGGCACGTCGACGCCCGCCGGTTCGAGGTGGGGACGATCCCCTATCAGGACATCGTCGGGATGAATGCGAGCCTCTCGCTCTTCCTCGAGCTCGGGCCGGCGCGCGTAGAGGCGCACGTGCGCTCGCTCGCGGACGTGATCGTGGACTGGGCATGGGAGGCGCCCGGCGTGACCCTGTTCACGCCGGCGGCTCCGGAGCGGAGAGCGGGCATCGTCTCGTTCTCGGCGCCGGACCTCGAGGTGGCGTCGACGGCGCTGCGCGAGGCCGGCGTGACGCACTCGGTGCGTGAAGGCGCGATCCGGCTGTCGCCGCACTTCCACAACACGGTGCAGGAAGTGAGGACGGCGCTGGCAGCACTGTAGCAAACAAGAGTGGGCCGGGCGACTTGCGCTTTCGGAGCCGGGAGCCGTAAGCTCGCGGCATGACACGGCGGAGCTTGAGCTGGGCGATGGCTGCCATGGCCTTGGCGATCGTCTCATGCGGCCGGGGCGGAGAACCGAGAGTCACTCTCGCCGTCTCGGTTGATAGCTCGGGTCCGTACCCCGTCGTTCGCTCGACGGGAACCCCGCCGCGCTGGACGGTCGGAGCTGATCGCCACGGTCGGCGCGGACACCGGTGGCCCGTACGAGTTCGGCGCCATCACCTCGGTGGTGCTCGGTGGGAACGGCTCGCTCTATGTGCTCGACCTCACGATGCGGCAGCTGAGCGCTTTCGACTCGCTGGGAATGTTCACGGTGCGCTTGGGGCGGCGTGGCCGCGGACCCGGCGAGTACAGGTATCCGCTCTCGATCGCGATGCTCCATGACTCCGTCGTCGTCTTCGACCCGGACGGCAGGAAATACCTGCTGTTCGAGCCCGGCGGCACTTGGATGCGTGACTTGCCCGCTGCGGCGCTGACGGGACCTGAGGACGTCATTCTCTACCGCACGCCGCCGGACGCATTCTGGACGTCGGGAAGATTCCGGCAGAGTGGCGGCATCAGCGCAGTGTTCGTGCGACATGAATCGGCAGGCGCCGTGGACACCATCACCGCGCGAAGGCCGCAACTGGCGCGCTTTCCTGGCGTCTCCTGCTTCGTGGCGAACGGGGGAAT
>DATLLD010000103.1:0-16178 GCA_035538035.1 Gemmatimonadaceae bacterium
GGCCGGAAAGTGGCTCATCGCGCACGGCGTGAAGTCGCGCGACTTCAACTCGTACGGCGCGCGCCGCGGCCACCACGAGGTGATGATGCGCGGCACGTTCGCCAACGTGCGCCTGCGCAACAAGATGGTGCCGGAGATCGAGGGCGGCTTCACGCTGCACCTGCCGGACGGCGAGCCGCTGTCGATCTACGACGCGGCGATGAAGTACGAGAAGGAAGGGATCCCGACGGTGATCCTGGCGGGCAAGGAGTACGGCACGGGCTCGTCGCGCGACTGGGCGGGCAAGGGGCCGCGCCTGCTGGGGGTGCGGGCGGTGATCGCCGAGAGCTTCGAGCGCATCCATCGCTCGAACCTCGTCGGCATGGGCGTGCTCCCGCTCGAGTTCGTGAACGGCGAGACGCGGCAGTCGCTGGGCCTGAGCGGCTTCGAGACGATCACGATCGACGGCATGAACGAGAAGATGCTGCCGCGGGCACAGGTCGTCGTGAACGCGACGGCGGCCGACGGCAAGGTGACCACCTTCACGGCCCGCAGCCGCATCGACACGCCGGAAGAGATGAACTACTACCGGCACGGCGGCATCCTGCAGTACGTGCTGCGGCAGCTCGCGGCCGGCAAGAAGTAGGCGGGCGACGGGAGAACGGACCGAGCGCCGGCAGATGTCCGGGCGCGTCCGCATCATCCTCAACCCCGCTGCCGGACAGGGACGCGGCGCGGCTCGTGATGGAGGCGCTCGACGACGATGTCGGGACGCTGGTGGTGGTGGGAGGCGACGGCACGTGGGGGAGATGCGCGGTCGCGCTCGGCGTCGCGCGCGGTGCGTCGCGCATGGCGTTCCTCGCCGCCGGCACGGGCAACGACTTCGCCAAGAACCTGCGCGTGCCGGCGAACGATCCCGCCGGCCTGGCGAGGCTGATCGCCGAGGGTCGCGCCATCGAGCGACTCGTCGACCTCGGTCGCGTCGACGACCAGTGGTTCCTCAACGTCGCGGGGTTCGGGTTCGACGTGGCCGTGCTGCGCGCATGTCAAGCACCGTCGTGGCTGCGCGGACCGGCGCGCTACATCGTCACCGCGTTGCGGGAACTTCGATCCTACGAGGGAATCGAGTGCCGGATCGGCGGCGCATCGGGCTCATGGAAGCGCGACCTGATGCTCGTCTTCTCGAACGGCGAGCACTTCGGTGGCGCATTCCACATCGCGCCCGACGCCCGCGTGGACGACGGGGCGCTCGACATGATCGTGGTGGACTGCGAGCCCGGCTGGGGGCGGGTGCCGCTGCTGGCCAAGGCGCTGCGGGGCAGGCACCTCGCCGACCCGCGTGTCCGGCATGCGCGGGCCGCGCACTTCACGGTCGCGTTCCGCGAGCCGCCATGGTTCGAGGCCGACGGTGAGTTGCACCGCGCCGCGGGAACGGAATGCGAGGTGGCGGTGGTGCCTGGCGCGTTGCGCGTGGTGGACGCGCCCGCGGACTAGCGGGACGAGTCAGTGCTCGAAGCGGTGAGCGAGCATCTGGCGCGTCCCGCGGACTGCTAGTTCGCGTGGGTTCCCGGCGTCCGGCGAGAGCCGGTGAGAAGCATGGCCGCGGCAGCGCGGCTCGGCACGTCCAGCCGACGCAGCAGTGCTTCGACATGACGCCTCACGGTGTGCAGGCTGATGCCGAGCCGATCCGCGATGGCCTGGTTGGTCATGCCGTCCGCGATGAGGCCCACGATCGTCGACTGGCGCGGCGTCAGGTCCAGCTTCTTGGCGTTGCGGGCGAGTGGTGTCTCGACGATGAACGAGTGCCCCGCGATCTTGAAGGCACGCTCGGCCTTCGGGTCCCCGTGTCTCAGCACGGCAGAGATGCCGAGTTCATGGAGGAGGTGCGAGATGTCCGCAGCCAAAAGGTCCCGCGGGTGGAGGACAGGCGTTCCGATGGCAGTCACGTCCATGGCCGGCTGATGTGGCACGAGCACCTCGAGTGGGGGAATGACGCCCCAGTACCCAATGTTTGCGTCACTGTTCCGTCATCGCTGCGACCCCTTCGCCGGTCCGCCCGCACCGCCCTTCGCTCCGCGCATTCGGCGGAGGTCGGCGGCAGCCTGGGTACGGTTTGCCACTCCCAGCCGGCGGAGGATCTCCTCGACGTGACGGCGGACGGTGTGCGGACTGATTCCGAGTCGCGCCCCGATCTCCTGGTTCCGGAGGCCGTGCTGCAGGAGGTCGGCAACATCCACTTGTCGCGGTGTAAGCTCTACGGCGATGCGCTCGGTGGAGATGGGGAGGGCCTCCACCCTTATCGTCGCGCCGGCGATCCGAACCGAGGCGACACTCACCTTGCCCGGCTCCGCGCCGAGTATGGCCGACTCGGCCGACGGGCTGGAGGCAAGGACCTCAGCCGTGTCAGGGTCCCGCACGACCGCCACGAGCCCCAAACGATGCAGGAGCGCGACGAGGTCCTGGGCGATGCCATCAACCGGCTGCTGGTTCACAGTGGTCTTCATAGGTGTCCGCAAGGTGATGTTGTGTGCACGTTCCCGCATGGGTCATTCGACCTATGCCGAGGTTTCGAATCCATTAAGGCTGTGGCGAGGTACTGACATTGCGCCCCGCCACTGCGGCCCCCAGACTTGAACCATGAACACAACCTCGAGATTCCCGAGCTCCGCCCTCTCGCTCGCCTGCCTTCTCTTCGCCGCAGCTGTCGCCTTGGGTTCGGCGGGCGTATTGGGCGCGCAGGACGCCGCCCAAGCCGCCGGACCGAAGGTCGGCGACATGGCGCCCGACTTCACCCTCCCGGCAGCGACCAAGGCCGGCGTGACCCCCGCTCCGGTCAAACTTTCTGACCTGCGCGGACAGGTGGTCGTGCTCGCCTTCTTCCCGCGAGCCAGGACGGGGGGCTGCACCGCGCAGATGGAGGCGTATCGCGACCAGTACGCGACGCTCTTCAATGGCGGCAAGGGCGTTCGCGTCCTCGCGATCAGCACCGACGACGACACCACGCTGCACGCCTGGGCGGTCGAGAAGGACTTCCCCGTGACCTTCGTCAGCGACAAGGCGGGCGCAGCGGGCACTCCGTACGACGTGATGTTCGACCGTGCGGGAGTGAAGTTCATGCGGCGCGTGCTGTTCGTGGTCGGACCGGACGGGCGCATCGCGCACGTCATGCGTCCGTTCCGTGAACTCTCCGCCGACGCGTACACCGAACTCGGTGCGGCAGTGAAGAAGGCTTCCGGGGGCTGAGCCCTTGGCGGTTCATTCGCTGGACGTCGCGGCGGAACTGCGCGGGATGTACGAGGCGGCGCTCGACGCCGCCGACCCCGCGAAGGCGGTGCGCGACGGACTGGCTGCCCGCGAGGTCGCGCTCGAACTCGGCCGTGACCGTCCGCATTGGGTGATCGCACTCGGCAAGGCCGCTCCCGCCATGGCGGAGGCGGCCTTGTCGCATTGCGAGCGCGCCGGACTCGAGGTCGCCGGCGGACTCGTCATCGGCGCAGTGGACGCGCCGGCCCTGCATCCCTCGGTCGAGATGCTCGTCGGCGATCACCCGGTGCCGGGAGTGCGGTCGCTGCACGCGGCAGAGCGACTCGCCGCGCTCACCGAGCGCGTCGGGCGCAACGACGTGGTGCTGCTCCTGATCTCCGGTGGCACGTCGAGCCTCGTGGGTGCGCCGATCGACGGCATCCGCCCGGAAGACCTCGCGTCACTGCATGCCCTGCTGCTGGGAGCTGGCGTGCCGATCGGGCGCGTGAACGCGGTGCGCAAGCGGTTCTCGCGCTGGGGCGCGGGGCGGCTCGCCGCGGCGCTCGACTGCTCGCGGGTGATCCCGATCCTCCTCGCCGACGTGCCGAACGAGGACCCGGCGATGGTCGGGTCGGGACCGGTGTCGCCGGACGGGCTCGAAGCCTGGCACGTCGAGCGCATCCTGCGAGACGCCGGCGTTGCCGTACAGGTGCCTCTCTCCGTCGCCTCGGCCATCGGCGCCATGCGCGCGGGCGCGATGCCGGAGACGCCAAAGCAGGGGAGTCCGGCGTTCTCGCATGTCGAGGAACCGTTCGTCATCGGCAACTCGGCGGCGCTCGAGGCGATCGCGGCGCGGGCGCAGGAGATCGGTTGCGCCCCGGTGCTCCTCTCGCACACGCTCCTGCAAGGCGATGCGAAGGCGGCCGGCCGCGTGGTCGCGCACTCCGTCGCGCGCGCCGCGCGCGGGAGCTGCCTAGTCTGGGGCGGCGAGACCACCGTTCGCCTTCCGACGGACCACGGATTGGGCGGGCGCTGCCAACAACTCGCGCTCGCCGCCGCCGAAGTGTTCGACGACGCGAAGGTCCAGGGCGTGTGGCTGCTCGCGGCCGGGACCGATGGGCAGGATGGTCCGGCGCCGGCGTGCGGGGCGCTGGTGCACGAGGGAACGTGGCGCAGGAGCGCCGCCTGCGGCGGCGACCCCGCGAAGTCGCTCGAGCGTTGCGACAGCTACGCGGCGCTGCTCGCGGCCGGCGCGATCCTCCCGGCGCGTCACACGGGCACGAACGTGATGGACATCGTGGTGGCAATAAGGGCGTGAGGCGGCGAAATTCCGCGCATGCCACACAGTGCCCAGACTAAGCAACCGTTCTCCGTCGCCATAATCCAGGACGGCATCGAGTCGACGCTCGAATCCACGCTCACGGCGACGATCGCGCGCATCCGTGAGGCCCACGCGCGCGGTGGCCAGATCATCTGCCTCAAGGAACTCTTCAACGCACCGTACTTCTGCAAGAAGCTCGATGCGTCGAACTTCGACATCGCCGAGCCGGTCACGGGGCCGACGGTGACGGCGCTGCAGGCGCTGGCGAAGGAGCTCGAGATCGTGATCGTCGCGCCCTTCTACGAGAAGCAGGCCGCGGGCGTCTATCGCAACAGCGCCGCGGTGATCGACGCCGATGGCACGCTGCTCGGGCTCTTCCGCAAGATGCACATCCCGCACGACCCGATGTTCGAGGAGAAGTACTACTTCGCACCGGGCGAGTCCACGGACCCGGTGCAGCCGAAGGGCGCGCCGGGGCCCTATGCGGAGTCGGGCGGGTTCATGGTCTGGAAGACGCGCTACGCGACGATCGGCGTGCTCATCTGCTGGGACCAGTGGTACCCGGAGGCCGCGCGCGTGACCTCGCTGCTCGGCGCGGACATCTTGTTCTACCCGACGGCGATCGGCTGGCACCCGGCGGAGAAGGCCGAGTGGGGCGTGGCGCAGGCGGACGCATGGCGCACGGCGCAGCGCGCGCACGCCATCGCCAACGGCGTCTTCGTCGCGTCGACCAATCGCACCGGCTTCGAGCCGGAGTCGGGCACCAACGGCATCGAGTTCTTCGGGCATTCGTTCGTGTGCGACCCGTTCGGCCGGATGATCGCCGACATGGACACCGAGCCCGGCACGCTCGTGGCCAAGTGCGACCCCGCGCTGATCGAGTATACGCGCCGCAACTGGCCCTTCCTGCGCGATCGTCGCGTGGACGCGTATGGCGGGCTCCTCAAGCGCTGGCTGGGACCGTGAGCGCGCGCGGAGCGACCTCGGCACCAACCGGCGGCGTGCGTTGGCCGGCCGAGTGGGAGCGGCACGATGCCACGTGGATCGCATGGCCGCACCACGAGCCCGACTGGCCGGGAAAGCTCGGCCCCATTCCCTGGGTCTACGCGGAGATCGCGCGGGTGCTCGCCGAGCACGAGCGCGTGCACATCCTCTGCCACGACGAGGCGACGGAAGAGAAGGCCTGGCATGCGCTCCAGATGCACGAAGTCCGGAAGTCGCGCGTGCAGCTGCACCTGTGTCCCAACGACCGCGTCTGGCTGCGCGACTCCGCGCCGACGGCCGTGCACCGCGACGACGGCAGCGTGCTGCTGGTGAATTGGGACTTCAACGCATGGGCGAAGTACGAGAACTTCGCGCTCGACCAGCGGGTCGGCGCGCTCATCGCGGAACAGACGGGCTTGCCGCGCACCGAGCCGGTGTGGACGGCGGGCGGACGGTCCGCGGGTGGCGCGCCGGCGCCCGGTGCGCGGCGCATCGTGCTCGAGGGCGGCGGCATCGAGACTGACGGCCGCGGCACGATGCTCGTGACCGAGGAGTGGCTGCTCAGCGACGTGCAGGTGCGGAACCCCGGCTTCGGCCGCGCCGACTACGAGCGCATCTTCGCCGAGGAGCTGGGCATCACGAAGACCATCTGGCTCGGTGAAGGCTGCGTCGGTGACGACACGCACGGGCATGTGGACGACATCGCGCGATTCGTCGCGCCCGGCGTGGTGGTGCTCGCGCACGAGGAGGATCCCGCGGACGAGAACCACGCGAGGTCGCTCGACAATCTCGAGCGGCTGCGCGGGGCGACGGACGCCCTGGGCGAGCCGATCCGCACCATCACCCTGCCCTACCCGCGTCCCGTGGTGATGGACGGCACACGCCTCCCGGCGAGCTACGCGAACTTCTACATCGCCAACGGCGTGGTGATTGTGCCCACGTTCAACGATCCCAATGACCGCCTGGCGCTGAACGCCCTGGCCGAATGCTTCCCGGGACGGCAGGTCGTCGGCATCCACGCCGTCGACCTCGTCTGGGGGCTCGGCACGCTCCACTGCCTCACCCAGCAGCAGCCGGCCGCGCGTGGCCGCAAGGGAAGGACCAAGGGATGACCTCACCCACCGGGGCCGATCCGCTGCGCGACCTGCTGCAGGCACGGCTGGGCGGGCAGTATGAGATCGAGTCGCTCCTTGGCCAGGGCGGCATGGGGAGCGTGTACCGGGCGCGCGACAAGACGCTCGACCGCCTCGTCGCGATCAAGGTGATCGGCGGCGACGTGACGACCAACGCACAGCTGCGCGGGCGCTTCCTGCTCGAGGCGCGCACGGTCGCGAAGATGCGCCACCCGAACCTCGTCGCCGTGTACAGCGCCGGTGACGTGGACGGCCTCCTCTACTTCGTGATGGAGCTCGTGCCCGGCGAGTCCCTCCGCGCGCTGCTCGACCGTGAGGGTACGGTCGAGAAGCACCGCGCGGAGCACATCCTGTACGAGCTGGCGATGGCGCTCGACTACGCGCACGCCAACGGCATCGTGCACCGCGACGTGAAGCCCGAGAACATCCTGCTCGACCGCGAGACCGGGAGGGCGATGCTCACCGACTTCGGCGTGGCGCGCGCGCTCGAGGGTGATGGCGGCATCACGGGCACGGGGATGATCCTCGGCTCGCCGCGGTACATGAGCCCGGAGCAGGCCTCCGGCGAGTCGACGCTCGACGGACGCAGCGACCTCTACTCTCTCGCGCTCGTCGGCTACGAGATGTACACGGGCAAGCCCGTGGTCGAGAGCAGCAACGTCGCCGGCATGCTCGTCAAGCACCTCACCGAGACGCCAAGGCCGCTCGGGGAGGCGGTGCCCGATGTGCCCGAGGGCGTGGCGACGGCGATCGACCACGCGCTCGCGAAGGATCGCGCGCGGCGCTGGGCGACAGGCCGGGAGATGGCCGAGGTGATCGGCATGGAGTGGACGCCGACCGGGGTCAACTCGGGCGGTGGTCAGCGCGCGGCGGCGCTCGCGGTCGCGAAGGCGCTGCCGGCGCGCCGCGCGCGCCGCATCCGCATCGCGGCGATCGCCGGCGCGGTCGTGCTGGCCGTGGCGGCGGTGGCCTCGTTGACGTCCCGGCGCGAGACCGTCGACCCTCGCCGCTCCTACGCCGTCGTGCCGTTCGACGTGCAGACCGGCAACCCGAACGCGCAGTGGCTGCGCGACGGCGCCGTCAACATGCTGACGATGGCGCTCGGCCAGTGGCGCGACCTCACGGTGGCGGACTACGAGCGCACGCTCGTGCTGGTGCGCGAGGAAGGATTCGACGACAAGCGCGTGGACCTCAACGGCGCGCGGCGCATCGCCGAGAAGGCCGGCGCCGGCACCGTCGTCATGGGCGTCGTCACGACGAGTCCCGACTCGCTGCACGTGCAGGCGACGCTCTATGACGTGAAGTCGGGCGCGGCGCTGCCCAACCGCACGATGCTGTCGGCGGGCATCGGCTCCGACCCACGGCCGCTCTTCGACAGCCTCGCGCGCTACCTGCTCGACGCGGCCGGCGGCGTGCCCTCGGCGTCGGTCGAGCTGGCGCGCGCCACGACGACCTCGCTCGAGGCTTACCGCGCGTACCTCGACGGCGTGCGCCTGCTGAACTCGTGGAGGCTGCCGGAGGCCGACTCGGCGTTCCGCGTGGCGATCCGCGCCGATTCCACCTTCGCACTCGCCTGGCACAAGCGGGCGCTCGCGCTCGGCTGGGGAGAGGCGGGGAGCGACCAGTACCTCGCGGCCACCCAGCGCGCGGTCGACCTCTCGGACCGGCTTCCGGCGCGGGAGCAGGCGCTGGTGCGCGGGCATGGTGCCCTCGCGCGGGCCCTGCACTCCCAGATGCAGGGAGACACGGGCCAGCGGCGCGGCTACGCGGAGGCGCAGCGGATCTTCTCGGACCTCGTGGCCCAGGACCCGCTGGTCGCCGAGGGATGGTACGGACTCGGCGACGCATACTTCCACGACAACATGCGGCAGGACGACTCGATGCCGGCGGTGCAGCGCCGCGTGGGCGGCTCGGTGCGTGCCTTCAATCGCACGCTCGCGCTCGACTCCACGTTCCACCTGGCGTATTCGCACCTGCTCCAGTACTACCAGGCCTTCTCGGCGCCCTCGAACGGGTTCGTGATGGACGGCGACTCCGTGCGGTTCGTCGGCTCGCCGGAGGCGGTGCGCGCGGCGGGTGGCGCCGCTGCCGTGGCCGCGTTGCGCACGCGAGCGACGGCGCGCGGGCTGGAGGTCGCGCGAGGCTGGGTGCGGGCCGACCCCGACGCACCGGCGCCGTACCTGATGCTCGCGAACATGTACCTCGCGGCGGGAGAGGCCGATTCGGGCGTCGCCGTCCTCGACCGCGCGGTGGCGCGGCCGACCGTCAACCGGCCGACCGTCGGCCTTGCCGCCGCGATGATGCAACTCGTCGCCGACGATCCGCGGGCGTATCCTACGATGCGCCAGGTGACGACGACGGCTACGGTCGCCCAGTTCCGCGACGCGCCGATGAACGAGCGCCACGCCGCGCTCGCGAGCGCGATCACCATCGCGGGCGCGGTCGGCAACGGGGCCGAGTTGCAGCGGACCATCGGCCTCTTCGCGCGGGTCGACTCGATGTTCATGTATGGTCCCGCCAAGACGCAGGTCGCGCTCGGCTGGTTCGGCATCGGTACGCGCCTGGCACTCGGGGAGTCCCTCGACACCGCCAACCGGCGCGCGCTCCTCGATGGGATCCACGCGCTCGACGAGATCCCCGGCGCGGCCGGCAACTCGGTCCGCAGCAGCTCGGCGGTCGTGCCGTTCGTCGCCTACCTCGCGACCAAGGACACGACGTTCTCCTCGGCGGTGCGCCGGTGGTCCGCCCCGACGGTTCGGCATACCGACCTCGCCGCGCTCGAGGCGCTCCAGCGCGGCGACACGGCTGCCGCACGCGCGATCGCGGCGGCGTACCCCAGCGCCGACAGCGTACGCACGTCGCGCCTTGCGCTCGCCGGCCTGCGCACGATCGCCCGCGCCGAGGTGCTGCTCGCGCTCGGGGACACCTCGAAGTCAGTGGCCTACCTCGAGGCCCTCGACCCGGTCCGATTCACCTTCAGCATCGTCGAACCGGGGATGGCGGCATTCGGGCGCACCTTCGCCGCCCGGGCGCGCATCTACGAGGACCGGGGGGAGACGGACAAGGCGATCGCGGCGTGGGAGGAGTACCTCCGGCGTTTCGAGCACGGGGACCAACTCGTCGAAGCGGAGAGGGCCGAGGGACGCGCGGCGCTCCGGCGTCTGCGCGAGACCGCGCGCTGAGCCAGATTGACCCGTCCACGAGGGCGTGCCGTGCGCGGCGCACCCATCCTGCATTCACCTGTCTCCGTCCGGAGCGTGCGTGACG
The DNA here is from genome assembly GCA_035538035.1 of Gemmatimonadaceae bacterium. Classification (GTDB taxonomy): domain Bacteria; phylum Gemmatimonadota; class Gemmatimonadetes; order Gemmatimonadales; family Gemmatimonadaceae; genus Pseudogemmatithrix. Next base: position 9,928 of record DATLLD010000103.1, read on the forward strand.
CGCCGTCGCATCCTGCTGTCCATCGTCCCGATCCTCATCTCGTCCGCGGCCGCCTGCGGCAGCGACGACTCCGAGTTCCGGCTGGGAATGGCCGGCCCGTTCGAACAGGCGTTCGGCGCGGCCAACCGCCGCGGCGCCGAGCTCGCGGTCCAGGAGATCAACGCCGCGGGCGGCATCGACGGCCGTTCGTTGCGGATCGAGTTCAAGGATGACCATGGAGAAGGTTCGCGCGCCGCGAGCGTGGCGCAGGAGTTCGTGGACGACCCGACCATCTCCGCGGTCGTCGGCCACGTGAGTTCCGGAGCGATGGTGGCGGCGGCGAAGATCTACGACGCCAACCTCGCCGCGGTCGCCACGACGGCGTCCTCGCCCGAGCTCACCGGCATCTCGCCCTGGGTGTTCCGCGTCATCTCGAGCGATTCCGCGAACGGCGTGGACCTCGCGCGGTTCGCCGAGCGACTCGGCAAGCGGCGCGCCGCGATCCTCTACGAGAACGACTCGTACGGCCGCGGCCTCGCCGACAACTTCCGCCGCAACTTCAAGGGCGAGGTGCTGACCTTCGACCCGATCGACGCGTCCGGCTCGCGCGCCGACGTGTATATCGCGTGGTTCCTCGCGCACCGGCCCGACCTCGTGTTCGTGGCGGGCACGGACCGCTCCGGCATCGCGCTGCTTCGCGAGGCGCGACGGCAGGGACTCAAGGTCGACTTCCTCGGTGGCGACGGTTGGACCGGCGTGGCCGCGGACCCCGAGGCCGCGGAAGGCGCGCTCGTCGGCGCACCGTTCACCTCGCTCGACCCTCGGCCCGCAGCCCAGAAGTTCGTCGCGGCGTATCGCGCAAAGTACGCCAGCGAGCCCGACGGCAACGCCGCGCTCGCCTATGACGCGGTGTACCTGTTGGCAGCGGCATTGAAGGACGTCGGCTCCGACCGCGCGAAGGTCCGCGACTGGATCGCGTCGCGCACGACCGAGCGGCCGTTCGATGGGGTGACGGGCTCGATCGCTTTCCTCCCGACCGGCGACCCGGTCGGCAAGTCGTTCTCCATGGTGCGCGTGACGCGCGGGATGCTGCCGATGGCGGAGGGTCGCTGATGAACCTGCTACGCTTCGACTCCATTCGCAGCCGCCTCATACTCGGCTTCTCGCTGATCGTTGGCCTGCTCGCCATCGCCGGCGGCGTCGGCCGCGTGGCGATCGCCAACTTCAGTGGCGAGATCCTCGGGACGCTGACGACGGTGCGCCGCGAGACCGCGCTCACCTCCTCGCTCACGACGAGCGTGGCGCAGGAACTCGCCGCCGCTGGACGTTACCTCGACCGCGCCGGCGAAGCGGACCTCGCCGCCTACCGTGCCCATGGCTGGCAGGCGCACCAGGCCCAGCACGCGCTCAACGGGAGCGACGGGCTGACCTCGACCGAGATCGGGCTCATCGCGAGCATCGACGAGAGCCTCTCGGCGCTCGAGGTGGGGCTCACGCAGGCACACCGCCTGCGCGACCTCGGCAGACTCGCGGAAGCCGCCGCGCGGGCCGATTCCGTACGGTCGCTGGAGGCTGAGCTGACGCGCGACATCGAGCGCCTCAGCGTCATGCGCGCCCGCGAGGTGGACCGCGCCACCGACGACCTGAGCACCCTCGCCGACCAGCGGCGGCAGTTGCTGCTGACGGTGGTGCTCATCGCGATCGTGCTGGCGGTCATCATCGTCCTTAGCACCGTGCGGTCGATCCAGCGGCCGCTCGACCGCCTCGTCGGCCACGCGCAGGCGCTCAGCGGCGGCCGGCTCGACCATCGCACCGACGGCGAGTTGCCGGGCGAGTTCCGGCAGCTCGCCGAGGCCATGAACACCACCGCCCACTCGCTCTCCCGCATGACGGGCGTCGCGACGACCACCTCAGAGGAGGTGGCGACCTCGGCGCACCAGCTGACCTCCGCCGCCGAGCAGATCTCGCTCGCGGCGAGCCAGACGGCCACCGCGATGAGCGAGGTGACCGAGGGCGCCGAGATCCAGGTCTCGTCGCTGCGCGATGCGGACGCGGCGCTGCAAACGGTGCGCGAGCGGGCCCACGAGGTCCGTGCCGGCGCCGAGGAGGTCTCCGACCTCTCCGCCGAGATCGAGCGCCAGGCGCGCGAGAAGCGCGCCGAGATCACCCGCGCCCTCTCGCTGCTGGTGGAGATCCGCCAGTCGGTGGACCGCGCCGCGGCCGAGGTGCGCGAGCTCAACGCGACGGCCGAGAGCATCAACGGCTTCGTCGGCATTGTGAGCCGCATCGCCGAGCAGACGAACCTGCTCTCGCTGAACGCGGCGATCGAGGCGGCTCGCGCCGGCAGCGCCGGCCGCGGCTTCGCCGTCGTCGCCGACGAGGTGCGCAAGCTCGCCGACCAGGCGCAGCGCGCCGCCGACGACGTCGTGCAGCTCACGGCCATCGTCACGCGGCGCGTCGGCACCACCACGACGGCGATGGAGACGGGCGCCACGCGAGTCGCCGAGATCGAGAGCGTGTCGCAGGGCATCGACGGCGCGCTCGAGTCCATCGGCAAGTCCGCCGAGCTCACGCGCGCCGCCGCCATCGGCCTCGGCTCCGCGGCCGACGCGAACGTCGGTGCGGTGAATGAGGCCGCGGCCGGCATCTCGCAGGCGGCGCGCACCGCCGAAGGCCACGCCGCCGCCGCCGAGCAGGTCAGCGCATCCACGCAGGAGCAGAGCGCGGCGTGCGAGGAGATGTCGAGTGCGGCGACGGCGCTGCTCCAGGGCTCGGTCCGGCTGAAGGAGATCGTCGCCGGGTTGCGAGAGGGGTGACTGTGTCGCTCGTGAACGGCCGGCTTCCCGAGGTGCCGCGCGGCACGCCGGCCGTGCTGCTGCTGAGCGGAGGGCTCGACTCCACCACCCTGCTCGCCCTCGCGTCGACGGCGGGCTACGCGGTGCACGCGATGACCTTCCGCTACGGGCAGCGGCATGGCATCGAGATCGACCGCGCGCGCGCGATCGGCGAGCGGTGGGGCGTCGCGCGCCACGTGCTGGTCGACATCGACCTGCGCGTGTTCGGCGGGTCGGCGCTGACGGCGGACATCGAGGTGCCGAAGGGCGGCGAGGGGATACGGTCGGGTGGCGGCGGGACCGGGGCGGGCGCCGGCACCGGACACGCGCCGCCGAGCGAGATCCCCATCACCTACGTCCCGGCCCGCAACACGATCTTCCTTTCGTTCGCGCTCGCGCTCGCCGAGACCGTCGGCGCGTCGGAGATCATGATCGGGGTGAACGCGCTAGATTACAGCGGGTATCCGGATTGCCGGCCCGAGTACATCGCGGCGTACGAGCGGATGGCCAACCTGGCGACGCGCGCGGGGGTCGAGGGCACGACGCACACGCGGATCGTGACGCCGCTGATCGACCTCTCCAAGGCCGACATCATCCGGACCGGACTCGCGCTCGGGGTGGATTACGACCAGACCATCTCCTGCTACGACCCCGCGCCCGATGGCACGCCGTGCGGGCGTTGCGATGCGTGCCTGATCCGGCAAAAGGGATTCGCGGAGGCGCTGCGCTGATGTATACCGTCAAGGAGATCTTCTACACGCTGCAAGGGGAGGGCATACACGCCGGGCGACCGGCCGTGTTCTGCCGCTTCTCCGGCTGCAACCTCTGGACGGGGCGCGAGGCGGACCGCGCGAGCGCCACGTGCACGTTCTGCGACACGGACTTCATCGGTGTCGGTCCCGACGGTGGCAAGTTCGCCACCGCCGACGCGCTGGCCGAGGCGGTCGCCGCTCGCTGGCCAGAGGCCGCGGGCGGACGCCGCTTCGTCGTCTGCACCGGCGGTGAGCCGCTGCTCCAACTCGACGAGGTGGCGATCGACGCGCTGCACGCGCGCGGCTTCCAAGTGGCGGTGGAGACGAACGGCACGCAGCCGTTGCCGCGCGGTCTCGACTGGGTCTGCGTCAGTCCCAAGGCGGACGCTCCGTTGGCGGTCACCGGCGGCGACGAACTCAAGCTCGTCTTCCCGCAGGACGCCGCGCCGCCGGAACGTTTCACCGGGCTCGACTTCCGCCACTGGCTGCTGCAGCCGATGGACGGTCCGCGACTCGCAGAGACGACGCGGGACGCAGTGGCGTATTGCCTGGCGAATCCGCAGTGGCGACTCTCGGTGCAGACGCACAAGGTGACCGGCGTTCGCTGACCGGGAGTAGCCTGACCGTGGTATCGGCTTGCCTCATTGACGCGGGGGCAGGTGGAGCGGAACTTAGAGGCGTCGTCGCGAACCCCGCGGCCTTCCCACTCTCAAGCACCCCAGAGGTGTACCTCGTATGCGAATCCGATTTGTCAGCGGGATGTTCGCGTTCCTTGGCCTCCTTCTCCTCGCCGGCACTGCCGAAGCCCAGACGGGAACGGTCAGCGGACGCGTGACGGCGCAGGAGTCCGGCACGCCCGTGGTCGCGGCGCAGGTACGCGTCATGCGCGGCCAGTCCGAGGTGGCGCGCGGCGTGTCCGATGAGGGTGGAAACTACCGCATCATGAACGTGCCGGTGGGCACCTACGCCGTGATGGTCAACCGGATCGGCTTCCTGCAGGCGACGGTCGAGCGCGTCGTGGTGACCGCCGACGGCACGGCGACAGCGGACGCGGCGATGTCCGATGCTGCTTCACTCCTGAACCCGGTGGTCGTCACTCGCGGCGCCGCCGGCATGAAGGTGACCGAGGCGCCGATCTCGATCTCGGTCGTCAACGAACAGCGCGTGGAGGAGCGGCCGGCGGTCACCATCACCGACCACCTCAAGTCGACGCCCGGCCTCTCGATCTCCAACGGCGGCATCGTGCAGGCGAACATCGTCTCGCGCGGCTTCAACAACGCCTTCTCCACGTCGATGATGATGCTGCAGGACTACCGGTTCGCCGGCGTCCCGTCGCTGCGCGTCAACGTGCCCTTCCTGTTCACCGGCACCGGCGAGGACATCGAGCGCATCGAGGTCCTGCAGGGCCCGGCCTCGGCGCTCTACGGCCCGAACTCGGGCGCCGGCGTCATCCACGTCGTCACCAAGAGCCCCTTCACGTCGCAGGGCACCACGTTGACGGTTGACGGCGGTGAGCGGTCGCTGCTGCGCGTCGGCGGCCGTCACGCGGGCGTGTTCAGCGAGAAGCTCGGCTACAAGCTCTCCGGCGAGTACTTCACCGCGAAGGACTGGGAGTACAACGATCCCAACGAGACCGAACTTCCGGCCAGCGCCACGCCGGTGGAGCGCGAGGCGTTCAAGCTGTGGTCTCCGACCGACCCGCGCGTGCCGGCATCGCGGCAGGGTCAGCCGAAGTTCCGCGACTTCGACCTGCTCAAGTACTCCGGCGAGGCCCGAATCGACTACCGCCCGAGCGAGAACACCGAGTTCATCACCACCGCCGGCTACACGCAGCTCGGCACCGCGCTCGAGATCACCACGACCTTCGGCGCCGCCCAAGTGAAGAACTGGAGCTACACGAACCTCCAGCAGCGCTTCCGCCACAAGAACTTCTTCGCCCAGGTGTTCTACAACGCGTCCGACGCGGGCAACGACGACGCGCTCGACGACGCGGGCACGTACTACCTGCGCTCCGGCATCCCGGTGGTCGACAAGTCGAACGTGCTCGTCGGCCAGGTGCAGCAGACGTACGACTGGGGCTCGATGAAGCTCACGGGCGGCCTCGACTACATCGCCACGACGCCCAAGACGGCCGGCACGATCATGGGCCGCAACGAGAACGACGACAAGATCAACGAGTTCGGCGGCTACCTGCAGGTCACGCAGCCGCTCACCGCGAAGCTTGACTTCACCGGCGCCGTGCGCGGCGACCAGAACTCGCGCATCGAGGGCACCCAGTTCTCGCCGCGCCTCGCGTTCGTGTACAAGGCGGCCGAGGACCAGAACTTCCGCTTCACGTTCAACCGCGCGTTCAACTCGCCGGCGTCGTTCTCGTTCTTCCTCGACCAGTGGTCGGGCGTGCGGCAGAACCTCGGCCCCGCCATCAACAACCCGCTCCTCGGCGCCACCGACGTCCAGATCTTCGGCAACCCGTCCAAGCGCGGCTGGCGCTACGACCGCGCCTGCGACCCGTCGGTCAACGGCGGCCTCTGCATGCGCTCCAACTTCACCGGGCCGACGCCGGTTCCGGCGAGCGGCGCGACGCTGTTCCCGGGCACGATGCAGGCGCTCGGCGGCGCGCTGGTCGGCTCCATCGCCGGCACGTTCGGCCTGACGCCCGCGCAGCAGGGCAACATCCTTGGCGCCC
>DATLLD010000104.1:0-50326 GCA_035538035.1 Gemmatimonadaceae bacterium
GCGTCGCGCGGTGCCTGCGACGGCTGCTGGGGGCCGAACGGCAACCCGGAGAAGACGAATGCGATCGCGAAGTTCATCGGTCGCTCACGATTCGCGGTCGCGCGCCCACGAGACCGTCGCGCGCAGCGCCCGCCGCCACCCCGCGAGTCCCTGCCGCGCCGCGGTCGTCCCGCGCGCCGGAGTGAACCGCTCATACTCCCGGCGCTCGAAGAAGCTCGCCGCATCGGGCCACACGCCGGCCGCGATCCCCGCCAGCCCGGCCGCGCCCATGGCCGTCGTCTCGATCACGTCCGGACGCTCCACCGGCACGCCGAGCAGGTCGGCCTGGAACTGCATCAGCCACGAATTCGAGGTGGCACCACCATCCACGCGCAGCACCTCGAGCGGGGCGCCGCTCGCACCGCGCATGGCCTCCAGCACGTCGGCGGTGCCGTACGCCATCGCCTCCAGCGCCGCGCGCACGATGTGCTCGCGCGTCGTGCCGCGCGTCAGGCCGACGATCGTCCCTCGCGCCTCCGGTTCCCACGCCGGCGCGCCGAGCCCCGTCAGCGCCGGCACGAAGTACACGCCGTCGTTCGACTCGAGCGACATCGCCATCGCCTCGCTCTCCGGCGCGGCCTTGAGCAACCCGAGCCCGTCGCGCAGCCACTGCACCGCCGCGCCCGCCACGAAGATCCCCGCCTCGAGCGCGTATGCCGGCCCGCCGCGCTCGTCGCACGCCACCGTCGTGAGGATCCCCTGCCCGCCCACCGGACGCTCCTGCCCCGTGTGCAGCAGCAGGAACGCGCCCGTGCCATAGGTGTTCTTGCTCTTCCCCTTCTCCCAGCATCCCTGCCCGAAGAGCGCCGCCTGCTGGTCGCCGGCCACGCCCATGATCGGGAGCGCTGCGCCCAGGTGCTCGCTCGCCGCCACGCCGAAGTCACCGGAGGAGGGCCGCACGTCGGGAAGGATCGAGCGCGGCACGCCGAAGAGTGCGCACAACGGGTCGCTCCATGCGAGCGCGTTGATGTCGTAGAGCATCGTGCGCGACGCGTTGGTGGGGTCGGTCGCGTGCACTGCGCCATTCGTCAGCTTCCAGATCAGCCAGCTGTCGATCGTCCCCGCCGCCAGGCGCTCGGGCTTCACGGCTGCCTCGCGCGCGCAGTTCTTGAGCAGCCACTCGATCTTGGTGGCGCTGAAGTAGGGGTCGGGCACGAGTCCCGTGGCGCGATAGATCCCGTCCGCCTGTCCCGCCGCCCTGAGCGCCGCGCAGCGCGCCGTCGTGCGCCGGTCCTGCCAGACGATCGCCCGGTGAAGCGGCCGTCCGGTGATACGGTCCCACACCACCACCGTCTCGCGCTGGTTCGTGATGCCGATGGCGTCAGGCACCACCCCCGCTTGGGCGATGGCGTCGCGCGCCGCGGCCACGGTGCCCGCGAAGATCTCGTCGGCATCGTGCTCCACCCAGCCCGGCTGGGGGAAGTGCTGCTGCAGGTCGCGCGAGCCGCGGCCGACGACGCGGCCGTCGTCCGCGACGACCAGCGCGCGCGAACTCGTGGTGCCCTGGTCAAGCGCAAGGATGTGCCGCAATCGCGTTCGTGCCTCAGGCCGGAGGTGGAAGCTCCACCGAACTTACCTCGATGCGGAACGGCGCGTGCTGCACGCCGCGATCGGTCACGTAGTGCGTGACCAGCGCGCCGGGCGTGATGTCGAACGCCGGGTTGTTGACGGCGATGCCCTCGGGCGCCGTGCGGACTCCGGCGAATTCAGTCACCTCCCCTGCGTCGCGCTGCTCGATCTCGATGCCCGCTCCCGCCTCCGTCGCCGCGTCCACCGTGCTCCACGGCGCCAGCACCACGAACGGGATCCGGTGATGGTGCGCCAGCACCGCGAGACCATAGGTGCCGATCTTGTTGGCAACATCGCCGTTGGCCGCGATCCGGTCCGCCCCCACCATGACGATGTCGATGCGGCCCGCCGCCATCAGGCTCGCCGCCATGTTGTCCGCCAGCAGCGTCACCGGCACGCCGGCGCGCGAGAGTTCCCACGCCGTGAGCCGCGCGCCCTGCAGCAGCGGACGCGTCTCGCACGCATACACGCGGAGCGCCATGCCGCGCTCGTGCGCCAGGTACACGGGCGCCAGCGCCGTGCCCATGCCACTGGTCGCCAGCGCGCCGGCGTTGCAGTGCGTGAGGATGCGCATGCCCTGGTGCAGCAGTCCCACACCGTGCTCGCCGATGGCGCGGCACATCGCCTGGTCCTCGGCGAGTATCAGGCTCGCCTCGTCGCGCATCGCCTGGCCCAAGCTCGCTTCGTCGCCGGCATGCCGCTCGGCCCGCGCCAGCATGCGGTCCAGCGCCCAGCCGAGGTTGACGGCCGTCGGGCGCGTGGCTCGGAGCGTCGCCGCCGCCTGGCGCGCCGCATGGAGCGCCGCGTTGCGGGAAGAATCCGCCTGCTGCGACTCCGCCGCGCAGGCCACCGCCATGGCCGCCGCCACGCCGATGGCCGGCGCGCCCCGCACCGCGAGCGTGCGGATCGCGTCCGCCATCTCCTCAACCGTCCCGATGTCGCGCTCCACGAACTCGCCCGGCAGCAAGCGCTGGTCGATGATCCGCACGCAGCGCTCATTTTCCGGCGACCATTGCACGGCTCGTATCGTCATGGCCCAAACGTATAGATTCAACCCATGACCACAACAGCGCCGTTCGAGTTCCTGCTGCTCGAGATCGCCGACCGCGTCGCCACCGTCACGATCAACCGGCCGGATAAGCTGAACGCCCTCGACAGCGCCGTCATCGGCGAGCTCGACCGCATGTTCATGGCGCTTGCGACGCGCGAGCAGGTCGCCGCGATCATCCTCACGGGCACGGGGCGCGCGTTCGTCGCCGGCGCGGACATCGCCGAGGTCGCGGCCGCGGCCGGCACCCCCGCGGGCCTGGAGGCCACGTCGGCCTTCGGCACGGCGGTCTTCAGCCGCATCGAGCGCTCGCACAAGCCGGTCATCGCCGCGGTCAACGGCTTCGCGCTGGGAGGCGGCTGTGAGCTCGCCCTCGCCTGCCACGTGCGCCTCGCCAGCACCACGGCGAAGTTCGGGCTTCCCGAGACCAAGCTCGGCCTGATCCCCGGCTACGGCGGCACGCAGCGCCTGCCACGCCTCGTCGGCATGGGCCGCGCGCTGCAGATGATCCTCACGGGCGAGATGGTGGACGCAGCCGCCGCCGTCGCCATGGGCCTCGCGAACGCCGCGCATCCGCCAGAGACCCTGCTGGAGGCCGCGCGGGCGATGGCGCGGACGATGTCGATGAACGGCCCGCTCGCGCTCGGGCACGCCATCACTGCGGTCACGCAGGGCGCCGGTCTCACGCTCGACGACGCGCTCGCGCTGGAAGGCAAGCACTTCGGCGCGGTGGGACGCACGGCGGACATGCGCGAGGGCACGAGCGCCTTCCTCGAGAAGCGGCCGCCGGACTTCCGCGGTGCCTGAAGCGCGCCTCGACGCGCTCACCGTCCACGACTTCCGCAACATCGCCCACGCCGAGATCCCGTTCCCGCGCGAAGGCATCGCGGTGGTCGGGGAGAACGGGCACGGCAAGACAAACCTGATCGAGGCGATCGCCTACCTGCGACTCATGCGCTCGATGCGTGGCGCGCGCGATCGCGACCTCCTGCGCCACGGCGCCGCCGCGTTCCACATCAGCGCCGAGTGCTCCGGCACCGACGTGCACCGCATCACGGCGGCGGTCGACAAGGCCGGGCGCAAGAAGGTGACGGTGGACGGCGGCATTCCCGAGAAGCTCACCGACGCGCTCGACTCGCTGCCATCGGTCTCGTTCTCTCCGCGCGACGTCGACCTCATCGCCGGCTCGCCGGCCGAGCGCCGCCGTTACCTCGACATCACTCTCGCGCTGACCTCGGCGCCTTACCTGAACGCGCTGCGGCACTATCGCGGCGCGCTCGCCCGTCGCAACGCCGCGCTGCGCGACGCCGCTCGCGGCAGCCGCGCGACCGCGGGCTCGGTGGCCGCCTGGGAGCCGGCGCTCGCCGAGCACGGAGCGGTGCTGGTGAGCGAGCGCCGCGCCTGGGTGCGCGCGCGCGCGGATGAGTTTCGGTCGCAGTGCGCGGCCATCGGCGAGCGCGCGGCGGCGACGCTCGCCTATTCGTCCGGCGTCGTGCTGGCCGAGCAGGACGACGCCGCGTCGGCGCGCGCGGCGCTCACCGCGCAACTCGAGCGGCAGCGCGACCACGACCTGCGGCGCGGCATCACGCATGCGGGCCCGCATCGCGACGACCTCGTGCTCGACCTCGACGGCCATGACCTCCGCACCGTCGGCTCGGCGGGCCAGCAGCGCACCGCGGCGATCGTGCTGCGCATGCTCGAGTCGGCGACGCATCGCGACGCGACCGGCGTCACGCCCGTGCTCCTGCTCGACGACCCGTTCGCCGAGCTCGACCGTCGCCGCACGGGGAGGATCCTCGGGCTGCTCGACGAGGCGGGGCTGGGGCAGTGCGTGCTCTGCGTGCCGCGCGCGGACGAGATCCCGCCGCAGTTCACGCGCCTCGAGCGTTGGCGGGTGGCGGACGGCGCGTTCTCGCGCGGCGGTGCCGGCGAATGAGCCGCGAAAGGGAACCGCGCTCAGGGAAGGACCGTCCGCGCCCGATCGGCGAGGCGCTCGCGCAGCTGCTCAGCGAGCGCGGCCTCGACGAAGAGGTCGCTCGCGCGTGGGTGATCGAGGCGTGGCCGGAGATCGTCGGGAAGCAGATCGCCGGAGTGACCATGCCGCGACTGGTCACCGACGACGGCACGCTCATAGTGGGCGTGAAGACGCATGGCTGGATGTCGGAGCTCTCGCTGATGGAGCGCTCGCTGGTCGCGAAGATCAACGACGGTTCATCCAGGACGCCGGTGAAGCGCATCCGCTGGGAACTGTTGCGCTGACCCGATTCGCCGAGGACCCCGCATCGCACCTCGTAAACGCTTGGCCGATAGCCGTTTACAGAGCGAGAATTGCATTGCATTCACCCCGCACCGCGAGTAGTTTTCATTGATGCGTTCATGCCGCGAATTCGGCATTTCTTCGCGGGCCGGTTTGGTGCTCATGCCCTGCCGCGGCCCCAAAACAAAACAGTCGCAATAATGGCCAAGACCAACGACGCAGCCGAATCGCACTACGACTCCGCTGGCATTCAGGTACTCAAGGGGCTCGAGGCGGTTCGCAAGCGCCCCGGCATGTACATCGGCTCCACCTCGGCGCGCGGTCTCCATCACCTCGTCTACGAGGTCGTCGACAACTCCATCGACGAAGCGCTCGCGGGCTACTGCGACTCCATCAAGGTCACGATCGGCGCCGACAACTCCATCATGGTGGAGGACAACGGGCGCGGCATTCCCGTCGACATCCACCCGACGGAAGGCATCCCCGGCCTCGAACTCGCGCTGACCGTGCTGCACGCCGGCGGCAAGTTCGACAAGAACTCGTACAAGGTGTCGGGCGGCCTTCACGGCGTCGGCGTGTCGGTCGTGAACGCGCTCTCCGAGTCGCTGAAGGTGTGGGTGAAGCGCGACGGGAAGGAGCACTACATGGACTTCGTGCGCGGCGGCACCACCACGAAGCTCAAGCTGATCGCCCCGGTGAAGGCCAAGGAGAGCGGCACCCGGGTCTGGTTCAAGCCGGACCACGAGATCTTCACCGAGCTCGTGTACGACTACGCCACGCTCGCCACGCGCCTGCGCGAGCTCTCGTTCCTGAACAAGGGCGTGATGATCGTGCTGCGCGACGAGCGCGGCGAGACGCCCAAGGACGAGATCTTCCACGCGAAGGGCGGCCTCAAGGAGTTCGTCGCGTTCCTCAACAGCACGGGCAAGAAGGCGCTGCATCCCGAGATCCTCTACCTCGAGGGCGAGCGGGACGACGTCGGGATCGAGCTCGCGCTGCAATACAACGACGGATACAACGAGAACGTGTTCTCGTTCGTGAACAACATCAACACGCATGAGGGCGGCACGCACCTCACCGGCTTCAAGTCGGCGCTGACGAGCGTGATCAACAAGCACCTCGACAAGTCGTCGTTCGCCAAGAAGGACAAGGAAGTGAAGCTCTCGGGCGACGACGTCCGCGAGGGCCTGACGGCGGTGCTCTCGGTGAAGGTCCGCGAGCCGCAGTTCGAGGGGCAGACCAAGACGAAGCTCGGCAACTCCGAGGTGGAGAGCGCGGTCAAGACGCTCATCAACGAGTGGCTGGCGAGCTACCTCGAGGAGCACCCGCGCGTCGCCAACATCATCCTCGAGAAGTGCCTCTCGGCGGCGCGCGCGCGCGAGGCGGCCCGCAAGGCGCGCGACCTGACGCGCAAGAAGTCGGCGCTCGACGTCGGCAACCTGCCCGGCAAGCTCGCCGACTGCTCGCTCTCCGACCCGGCGCTCTGCGAGATCTACCTCGTCGAGGGCGACTCGGCCGGCGGCTCGGCCAAGCAGGGGCGCGACCGCATGTTCCAGGCGATCCTCCCGCTGCGCGGCAAGATCCTCAACGTCGAGAAGGCGCGCATCGACAAGATCCTCTCGAACGAGGAGATCCGCACGATCATCACGGCGATCGGCGCGGGCATCAAGGAGGAGTTCACGCTCGAGAACGTCCGGTACCACAAGATCATCATCATGACGGACGCCGACGTGGACGGCGCGCACATCCGGACGCTGCTGCTGACCTTCTTCTTCCGCCAGATGCAGGAGCTGATCGACGCCGGCATGGTGTACATCGCGCAGCCGCCGCTCTACCGCGTGGCGAAGGGCAAGGAGGAGTACTACGCGTACGACGACGCCGAGCGCGACGCCATCGCGCAGCGCATGGGCAACGGCGACGGCAAGACGAACATCATGATGCAGCGCTACAAGGGCCTCGGCGAGATGAATCCCGACCAGCTCTGGAAGACGACGATGGACCCCGAGACGCGCACGATCCTCAAGGTGACGATGGACGACGCGGTGCAGGCCGACGAGATCTTCACGAAGCTGATGGGCGACGAGGTCGAGCCGCGGCGGGTGTTCATCGAGGCGAACGCGAAGTTCGCTTCGAACCTGGATATCTGACACCATCGCTGGGGTCGGTCGAAGAAGGGGCACCCGATGGGTGCCCCTTCTTCGTTGCAGAGTCCTCAGCGCGCCCGCTCACGGTCGCGTGGCTATCCCGCACGCGATGCGGCTCCCCGCCTCACCCGCCGGATCCGACCGATAGTCGTCCGCGGCGTCGTGGACCATCACCGCCGCACCGTCCCCGTCGAGCAGCGCGTCCTGCCCGTGCAGCGTGCCGCCGGGCGTGATGTCGTCGATCTCCACCGTTCCGTCGGCAGCGACGGTGATGTTCGCGAGGTCGCCGAAGTGCGGGCCGGCGGGATTGTCCCGCCCGTGCTGCTTGTTGGTCGGGTTCCAGTGCCCGCCGGCGTCGTCGAAGTTCGGCGCGCACACCCCAGTCGTGTGCAAGTGGAAACCGTGCTCGCCCGGCGGAAGCCCGCGCAGCGTGCCCGCGACGCGAATGCCGTTCGCAGCATCGCTGAGACTCAGGGTGCCGAGCTGGCGGCCGGTGGCATCGCGCATGGTTGCGCGCCAAGGAAGCTCGTCGCGCGAGCCGCACGCGGCGAAAAGGAGGACCGGCAGGAGCGCGGTGCCGAGGACCGTGAATGGAGCGCGCATGTATGTGGTACCCGGTTCCGGGCCGGAGGGTGCTGCTAGCCGAGCCCCAGGTGCGCCATCAGCTCGCTCGCGGCGGCGGCCCCCGCGCGGTTGGCACCGATGGTGGAGGCGGACGGCCCGTAGCCCACGAGGTGGATGCGCGGATCCTTCGCGACCTGCGTCGCCAGGCGGCCGGTCATCGTGATGCCGCCCTCCGACTCACGCAGCATCAGCGGCGCCAGGTGGTCGAGCGAGCTGCGGAAGCCCGTGCACCAGAGGATCACGTCGGCGCGTTGCGACGCACCGGCTGCCCACAGCACTCCGTCCTCCGTGATCTCGCTGAACATCGGGAGGCGCTCGAGCACGCCGCGCGCGCGCATCGCCTCGATCGCCGGCGTCACCGGCAATCCCGTCACCGAGACGACGGAGGTCGGCGGCAAGCCGCGGCGCACGCGGTCCTCGACTATCGCCACGGCGGCCCGGCCTGCAGCCTCGTCGAACGGCCCCTCCCGGAACTCCGGCGGACGCCGCGTCACCCAGGTGGTGGTGGTGACAAGCGAGATCTGGTCGAGCAGCTGGATGGCCGAGATGCCGGCCCCGACGATGATGACATGCTGGCCAGCGAAGTCCTCGGCCCGCCGAAAGTCGCGCGTGTGCAGCTGGCGCCCCGCGAAACGCTCGGCTCCCGGATACTCCGGGATGTACGGCGTCTCCCACGTGCCCGTGGCGTTGATGATCCCACGCGCCCACAGCTCCTCGTCGTCGGTCTCGACGCGCAGGAGATCACCGCGGCCGCAGACGACGGTCACCTTCACCGGTCGCAACACGGGAAGTGCGAACTCGCGCTCGTAGGCGGCGAAGTAGCGCGGCACGGCGACAGCTGCCTCGACCTCCGTCGCCCCGGTGTCGACCGCCTGGGCGAAGCGCATGCCCGGCAGGTCGTGCACGCGGTTGACCGTGCTCAGCGTCAGCGACGGCCAGCGGAACTGCCACGCACCCCCCGGAGCCGGCGACTGGTCGAGGACGACGAAGCCGGACTCCGGCACCAGGCCGCGTTGCTTGAGGTGATAGGCCGAGGAGAGTCCCGCTTGCCCGGCGCCGATCACGACGATGTCCGTCAACCCGCCTTCACGAGATCCGCGCCTTTCTCCCCGATCATCATCACCGCTGCGTGGATGTTACCCGACGTGATGGTCGGCATCACCGACGCATCGATGACGCGCAGCTTGCCGACGCCGCGCACGCGCAACCGCGAATCGACCACGCACATGTCGTCCTCGCCCATGCGGGCGGTGCCGCTGTAGTGAAAACCGGTGTCGCCGTTCGTCCGGATGTAGTCTAGCAGACCCTCGTCGGTCTCGCCGGCCGGCCCGGGCTCGATCTCCCGCACGTCGAACGTCTTCATCGCGTCCGCGATCCGCCTGGCCAGCTTCATGCCGTCCATGATCGTGCGCACGTCATCCGGGTCGGCCAGATGATTGAACAGCACTGACGGCGCCTCCGTCGGGTCCGACGATTTGATGCGCACGCGACCGCGGCTCCTTGGCCGGTTCTGGTACATCCCGAGCCGGAATCCGGACTCCTTCGAAAGGTCCCATCCCTTGGCGCCCGGCATGAATGGCAGGAAGTGCAGGTGCAGGTCGGGCGCCTCGAGTCCGGGACGCGTGAACACGTACGCTCCGGCGAGAGATGCGCCGATCGTCAGCGGCCCGTTGCGCGGCCCCACGAAGTAGTTGATCCCCGCGAGCATCTGCCCGAGCGGATCCCCGACCCTCTTGTTGAAGGTGTCGTCGCTCGAGGTCGAGTACTTGCGACCGACCTGCATGTGATCCATCAGGTTCTCGCCGACGCCCTTGAGCTCGTGCACCAGCGGGATGCCGAAGCGCTGCAGCAGCTCGGCCTGGCCGACACCGGAGAGTTGCAGCAACTGCGGTGACTGCAGCGCGCCCGCGCTCAGGATGACTTCGCGGGTGGCGGTGGCCCGGTGCGACTGGCCGTCGCGCGTGTACGCGACGCCCGTCGCCTCGCGTCCGGTGAACTCGACCCTCGTCACGTACGCGCGCGTGATCACACGGAGGTTCACCCGGCCACGCGCGGGCGCGATGTACCCGGTCGATGTCGAGGATCGCCAACCCTTCCAGGTGCAGAGATCCCAGTAGCCGGTGCCTTCCATCCGCGCGCCGTTGAAGTCCAGGTTGCGCGGGATGCCGAGGCTCTCCGCCGCGTCGATGAACGCGTCCGCGAGCGGGTTCTTCCAGGCGGCCGGCTCCACGCCGATCGGCCCGTCGCGTCCGTGATACATCCCAGGGCCGCGCCTGTCCCGCTCGTACTTCTTGAAGTACGGCAGGACGTCGTCGTAGCCCCATCCGGCCGCGCCCATGCTCCGCCAGGTGTCGTAGTCGAACGGCGCGCCGCGCACATGCACCAACCCGTTGATGGCGCTCGAGCCGCCTATCAGCTTGCCGTGCGGCAGGCCGACCTTCTTGCCCTTGAGGCCCGGTTCCGGCTCGGACACGTGGTCCCACCACATGTAGCGCCTGTCAAAGAGGATCTTCGCGAATCCCAGCGGGATCCTCGACCAGATGCTCCGGTCCTCGGGACCGGCTTCGAGGAGCAGCACCTTCGTGCCGCGGTCCTCGGAGAGCCGCGCGGCGACGATCGCTCCTGCCGATCCTGCGCCCACGACGATGTAGTCGTATCTGCCGGAGTCATCCGCCATGCCCACCTCCCTCCACGGGAACGCTTCAGGGCGAGCGATCGGTTCCGCGACGGGGAAACACCGCGCGCTTCACCGCGCTTCAATCACATGCCCCGCAGCCGAGGACTACTCCCATGCGCGCAGTGCTGTTCGACCGGTTCGGCGCCCCACCCACCATCAGCGAACTTCCCGTCCCCCGGCCGGTCGAGGGCGAGGTCCGGGTGCGCGTGCGGGCAGCCTCGGTGAACGGATTCGACCTCGCCGTCGCCAACGGATACGTGAAGGACCTGATGGAGCATCGCTTCCCGGTCGTGCTCGGCAAGGACTTCGCGGGTACCGTGGACGCGCTGGGAGCGGGGGTCAGCGACTATGCGGTGGGCGATCGTGTCTTCGGCGTGGTCATGAAGCCCTACATCGGCGATGGTTCGTTCGCCGAGTTCGTGAACGTCCCCACGGAGCTCGGCATCGCCATGCTTCCGGCGGTGGTCGGCTATGCGGAAGGTGGCGCGCTCGGACTCGCGGGCACGGCCGCGTTCGATGCCGTGCAGGCCGCCGCGCCGAAGAAGGGAAACGTCGTGTTGATCGTGGGCGCCACCGGCGGCGTGGGCACGCAGGCCGTGCAGATGGCGGCGAATGCCGGCGCCCACGTCATCGCCACCGCCGGCACGGAGGAAGAGCGAGGCCTGATGCACTCACTCGGCGCCTCCGAGGACGTGGACCCCGCCACGAACATCGTCGCGCAGGTGCGTGAGAAGCATCCTGACGGCGTCGACATCGTGCTGCACTTCGCCGGCGACGGCGCGCGCCTGGTGCCGCTCGTGCGCGGGCACCACGGGGCGTTCGTGTCGACGCTCATCGAGTCGCCGGCGCAGCTCCCGCGCACGGAGGCGAGGGTCGTGCCGATCTACGCGCAACCCACCACCGCGACGCTCGATCGACTGGCCTCGAACCAGGCGAGCGGCGAGACGCGCGTCGTGATCCAGCGGAAGTACTCGTTCACCGAGGCGCTCGCGGCACTGAAGGACTTCGCCAAGGGGACGGCGGGCAAGCTGGTGATTGTCATCGACTGAGACGCACGCTCACGCGTTCCATCAACCCCTGATCGAGTCGGGCCCGCGTCTGAGCTGCACACCCAGCCATGCGTGCACCAACGCGAGCACCACCAGCGGGAACCCCGCCGCCAAGGCTGCCGCGTAGAACGAGGTGCCATCCATCCCGCCCGATGACACGGGCCGGATCAGCCACATGAGCGCGGCCCACACCAGCATGATGCCACCGGCTGCGCCAAAGGCGCCGAGTGCCGCGAGGGTCTCCATCTTTCGTTGATTCATCATGGGTCTCCAATCTGAAGAGGTCCGGGGAGTTCTTCTACCCCTCGCGCCGTCACGCGGTGCGAGACCAGCGGTCGAGGCGCAGGAGCCTCGTCCCCGATCACGAACGCCCGCGCCAGCGCCTCGCGCGCCAGTGCCAACGTCGCCTCATCGCGCGCGTGGATGGTGGCCAGAGCGTCCCCCGGCCTCACTGGCGCACCCGGACGCAACTTGAGCACGAACCCGACCGCGGGATCCACCTCATCCTCCACGCGCGTGCGTCCGCCGCCGAGCGTGGTGATGGCTCGGCCAACGATCCGCGGCTCGATGCGCTGGACGAACCCGCCGCGCGGCGCCTCGAAGCGTTCGCGCAACGGGGCGCGCGGCAGGTGCGTGACGGGATTGTCGATGACGCCCGGATGCCCGCCCTGCGCCTGCACGATCTCGCGGAACTTGCGCAGCGCCGCGCCGCTCGCGAGCGCATGCTCGGCGGTCTCCCTCGCCTGCCCCACGCCGGGGGCGCCGCCCAGGAGCAGCATCTCCGTGGCCAGCGCCAGCGTGACCTCGCGGAGGTCGGCTGGCCCCTCCCCGCGCAGCACGTGCACCGACTCCTCGACCTCGAGCGCGTTGCCACACGCCTCGCCCAGCGGCGCGTCCATGTCGGTGAGGAGCGCGACGGTGGGGCAGCCATGCTTCTCGCCGAGCGCGATCATCGTGCGGGCGAGCTTGAACGCATCCTCGAGCCGCGGCATGAACGCGCCGGCGCCGGTCTTCACGTCGAGCACGAGGCCGGTGAGACCCTCCGCGAGCTTCTTGCTCATGATGCTCGCGGCGATCAGCGGAATGGCCTCCACCGTCGCGGTGGCGTCACGGAGCGCGTAGAATCGCCGGTCCGCGGGAGCTATCTCGCGCGTTTGCCCGATGAGCGCGCAACCGATGCGCCCCACCTGCGCTGCCGCCTCCTCCAGCGTGAGGCGCGTGCGGAATCCCGGTATGCTCTCGAGCTTGTCGAGCGTGCCGCCGGTGTGGCCGAGGCCGCGGCCGGACATCATCGGCACGGCGATGCCGCAGGCGGCGACGAGCGGTGCGAGGATGATCGAGACCTTGTCGCCGACGCCACCGGTGGAGTGCTTGTCGATGCGAGGCATCGTGAGATGGCTGAGCTCGAGCCGGCGCCCGCTCTCGAGCATGGCCGTCATCAGCGCCTCGGTCTCCTCGTCGTCCATGCCGCGGAAGTACACGGCCATCGCGAGGGCCGCCACCTGATAGTCGGGCACGTCACCGGCGGCGTAACCACTCATCAGCGCGCGCCATTCCGCCGGCGTGAGCCGTCCGCCGTCCCGTTTCCGCTCGACAAGCTCGACGACCGTCATTGACCCGCCTCGCGCGCTCTGACAACGTTATGCAGCGTCACACCTCGACTGTCTCCAATAAACCGCGCCGCACGCCGGGAGTCCAATGATGATCATCTCCAAGCAGATGAACACCGCACTCAACGAGCAGGTGGGCAACGAGCTCGCCGCCTCGAACCAGTACATCGCCATCGCGGCGTACTTCGACGGCGAGGGCTTGCCGATGCTGACGAAGCACTTCTTCAAGCAGGCGGCCGAGGAGCGCGACCATGCCATGCGCTTCGTCCGCTACACCCTGCAGGCGGGCGGTGAAGTCGACATTCCCGCGATCCCCGCGCCGAGCACCGGATTCAAGAGCGCGGCCGAGGCGGTCGCGCTGGCGCTCGAGTCCGAGCTTCGCGTCACCAAGCAAATCAACGAGATCGTCGACCTCGCGATCAAGGACAAGGACCACCTGTCGAAGAACGCGCTCGAGTGGTTCGTCAACGAGCAGCGCGAGGAAGTCTCGTCGATGGACACGCTGCTGCGCATGGTGAAGCGCGCCGGCGAGCCGGGCCTCTTCTTCGTCGAGAACTACCTGATGCAGGGCGGCCTCACCGAGACGGCCGACGAGGAAGTGGCCGGCTGAGCGTGAAGGAGAATCCTTCCGCCCGCGTCACGGAACTGCGCCGCCTGATCGACCGGGCGGCGCACGACTATTACGTCCTCGACAAGCCGTCGCTCAGCGACGCCGAGTACGACAAGCTCTTCCGCGAGCTGCAGTCGCTCGAGCGCGACCATCCGGAGCTGGCTGACGCGGACTCGCCGACGGCGCGGGTCGGCGCGGCGGTCACCGAGAGCCATCTCGCCAAGCACAGCCACCTCGTGCCGATGGCGTCGCTCGACAACGCCTTCACGGAGGACGAGCTCGCGCAGTGGGACGTGCGCACGCGCAAGCTCGTCGGCGACGCGCTCGACCGCGACGGTTACTGCTGCGAGCTCAAGATCGACGGCGCCGCCATCTCGCTCACCTATCGCGACGGCAAGCTCGTGGTGGGCGCGACTCGCGGCAACGGCAGCATCGGCGAAGACGTGACGGCCAACCTGCGCTCGATCCCTGACGTGCCACGTCATCTCACCGGCAAGGGGTGGCCCGAGCTGATCGAGATCCGCGGCGAGGTCTACATGACCTTCGACGGCTTCGAGCGCATGAACGAGGAGCGCGTGCGCGCCGGCGAGGAGGTCTTCGCCAACCCGCGCAACTCGGCCGCCGGCGCGCTCCGCCAGAAGGACCCGAAGGAGACGGCCAAGCGGCCGCTCAACCTCTTCGGCTACGCCTTCGCGGTGCCGGGCGTCGCTACGCTGCCGTTCGCCACGCAATGGGAACTGCTCGAGATGCTGGAGTCATGGGGCATCCCGGTGGCGCCGCACCGCATGGCCGCGCCATCGCTCGACGCGGTGAACGAGTGGGCGCGCGCGCTCGAGGCGACCATTCGCCCGTCGCTGCCGTTCGCCATCGACGGCGGCGTGGTGAAGGTCAACCGCCTCGCGCTGCAGTCGGAACTCGGCGTCATCGGCGGGCGCGTTCCCCGCTGGGCCGTCGCGCGCAAGTTCGCGCCCGACATCGCCGAGACAGTGCTGCTCGACATCCAGGTGCAGGTGGGCCGCACGGGCGCGCTGACGCCGCGCGCGGTGCTCGACGAGGTGGAGGTCGGCGGGGCGAAGATCAACTACGCCACGCTGCACAACTTCGACCTCGTCGCGGCCAAGGACCTGCGCATCGGCGACACGGTGCAGATCAAGCGCGCCGGCGACGTCATCCCGCAGATCCTGGGACCGGTGCCGGCGCGCCGCACGGGGAACGAGCGCGTTGTCGGCGTGCCGACCGTTTGCCCGGTGTGCGGCACGCCGGCCGTGCGCGACGAGGAAGAGGTCGCGATCTACTGCCCGAACGTCGCCTGCCCCGGCCGGCGGCTCGAGGCGCTGGTGCACTTCACGTCGCGCGATGCAATGGACATCCGCGGGCTGAGCTACCAGCGGCTGGAGCAGCTGCTCGCCGCGGAACTCGTGCACGACGCGGCGGATCTCTACTCCCTCACCGTCGAACAGGTCACTGGCCTCGAGCGCTTTGCCGCCAAGAGCGCCGAAGCGCTCATCGACGCCATCAACGCGTCCAAGGCGCAGCCGCTCTCGCGATTGCTCTATGCGCTCGGCATCCGTCACGTGGGCGCCGAGTCCGCCAGGCTCCTGGCGCGCACCTTCGGCACGATGGATTCACTCGCCGCAGCGACGGCCGAGCAGATCGACGATATCCATGGCCTCGGCAACACCGTGGCCGATGCCGTGCGCGCCTGGCTGGACGACCCCACCGTGCAGGACCTGGTGGCGCGATTGGCCGCCGCCGGCGTGCGCATGGACGAGCCCCGCGCCGCCGAGGCGAACGGTGTCTTCAAGGGGATGAAGATCGTCCTCACAGGGACCCTTCCCACGCTCTCGCGGCCGCAGGCCACGGAGCTGATCGAACGGCACGGCGGCAAGGTGACGAGTTCGGTGTCGAAGGCCACCGACCTGGTGGTCGCCGGCGATGAGGCCGGGAGCAAGCTCGACAAGGCGCAGCAGTTGGGCGTCGAGGTGATCGACGAGGCCGAGCTCCTGCGCCGGCTGGGGCAGTGATGCCTTACTTTCCTTACATGACCCGACAGGACGGCACACCATGAGCCTCACTCTCGCGAACTCCACGCTCTCGGCTGTCCCGCATGCGTCGCTCAAGTCGCTGCGCGCCTCGCTCGTGCGTGACCTCGGCGACGGCTTCGCCGCCGTGCTGCAGGACGCGGGCTATGCGGGCGGCGAGACGGTCTTCGGCGCCTTCCGCGAGTGGTGCGGCCGGCGCGGCGAGGTACCGGAGGAGATGTCGTACGCGCTGTTCCAGCAAAACGCCGCGCAGTTCTTCGCCGAGGCAGGCTGGGGCTCGGTGACGATGACGCCGCTGGGCGACGTGGCGGTGGCGATCGACAGCGCCGACTGGGCAGAGGCGGACCCGGCCGCGGCGATGCCCTACCCCGCGTGCTACTACTCGGCCGGCATGCTCGCCGATTTCTTCGGCCGCGTGGCAGACGGTGCGCTGGGCTGCATGGAGGTCGAGTGCCGCACGGCGGGCGCGGCACGCTGCCGCTTCGTGCTCGGCAGCCCCGAGGTGATCGCGCATATCTACCAGCGGCTGACGGAAGCCGTGACGTACGAGGCGGCGATCAAGGAACTGGCGTAGGTCCTTGCCAAGCGAGGACGTTCGGTCCTCGAAGTCGGTGCAGTCCGGCGCCGCCGCTGCACCGTTGCGATAGCTGGACCCTGCCCCCGCTCGCGCGTGTACTCCGGTCCATGCCCGGGACCGATCCGCAGCGAACGCGCCCGACCCTCAAGGCGATCGCCCTGATCCCCTGGCGCGCCCTGATGAAGTTCTCCGACGACGACTGCCCGTCGATGGCGGGCGCGCTGGCGTTCTACACCATCTTCTCGCTGCCCGCGCTGCTGACCGTCGTGCTGCTGCTCGTCGGCCAGGTGGTGGACCCCATGGAGATGCAGCGGCTGATCGTGGGCCAGATCGGCGAGCTCGTGGGCCCGGCGGGCGCGTCGCAGGTGGAGACCGTGATCACGCACGCGCGCACCAGCCAGATCGACGCGTCGGCGACGGCGCTCATCGGGCTCGGCGCGGTGCTCCTCGGCGCCACGACGGCGTTCGGCCAGCTGCAGACCGGGCTCAACCGCGCGTGGAACGTGAAGCCAGACCCCAAGCGCGGTGGAGTCAAGCAGTTCCTCCTCAAGCGCGTGTTCTCGTTCGGCGTGGTGGTCGCCGTCGCGTTCCTGCTCCTCGTCTCGTTCGTGCTGAGCGCGGCGCTCAGCGTGGTCGGCGATCGCATCGGCGCGATGTTCAGCATGGGCGACGCAGTGCTGGTCGTGGGCAACGCCGTGCTGTCGTTTGTGGTGATCGCGTTCGTGTTCTCCGCGATGTTCAAGTTGCTGCCGGACGCCAGGATCGCCTGGCGCGACGTGGTGGTCGGCGGCACGACGACCGCGGTGCTCTTCGTCGTCGGCAAGGAGCTGATCGGCGCATACCTCGGCAGCTCCGACCCGGGCACCGCCTACGGCGCGGCCGGCTCGCTCGTGCTGGTGCTCGTGTGGCTCTACTACTCGTCCATGATCGTGCTCTACGGCGCGGAGTTCACGCGCGTGTGGGCGGATCAGAGGGGCGGCGGCGTGCGGCCGGAGGAAGGAGCCGTGGCCGTCGTGGAGGTGGAGAAGGAGATCAGCGAAGGGTGATGCTCACGGGGCAGTGGTCGCTGCCCATCACGTCCGCGTGGATGTCGGCGGCCTTCACCGCCTTGCGCAGTGCGGCCGACACGAGCACGTAGTCGATCCGCCATCCGACGTTCCGCGCACGCGCGTTCGCGAAGTTGCTCCACCAACTGTAGTGCCCGTTGCCCTCGCGGAACATCCGCAGGGTGTCCACGAACCCCGCGTCCAGGAAGGCCTGGAATCCCTCTCGTTCCTCGACCGTGAAGCCCTTGCGGCCGCGATTCGACTTCGGATTCGCAAGGTCCAGTTCGGTGTGCGCGACGTTCAGGTCACCGCAGAAGATGACCGGCTTCTTCTTCTCCAACTGCTTGCAGTACGCGAGGAACGCCGGGTCCCAATGCTTGGACCGCAGCGGCAGCCGGCTCAGGTCGTCCTTGGCGTTCGGCGTGTACACGGTGACGACGTAGAACTTCCCGAACTCCGCCGTGATCACGCGACCCTCGTCGGTGCTGTCGAGCCCCGCGGCGTCGGTGAACGCGAAACGCTTTGCCAGGGCCGTCGGGAAGCCGTTGCGGACGGAGAGCGGCTTCGTGCGGCTGAAGATCGCCGTGCCCGAGTAGCCCTTCTTCGAGGCGGAGTTCCAGTACTCGTGATAGTCCGGCAGGTCGATCTCCACCTGCGCCTGCGCCGCCTTGGTCTCCTGCAGGCAGAGGATGTCGGGCTTATGGTCCGCGACGAACGACTGGAAGAGGCCCTTCTTGATGATGCCGCGCAGGCCGTTCACGTTCCAAGAGTAGAGTTTCATGGAAGGGAAGTTATTTCAGGTGCGTGACCTCGCGCGCTAGCCCCCGTTGAGGCCCGCATACTTCGGGTTGGGGCGCAGCTCCCCGTCCACGATCTGCTCGCGGTCCCACGGCAGCACGATCGCCGCCTCGGTCTCGAACCCGTAGAAGTCCGGCTTGTACGAGCCGGTCTTGAACGACACCGCTGTCAGCACCTCGGACGCGCCGCCGTTGATGATCGCCGCCACGGCCAGGCGCAGCGTCTCGCCATCCTTGCAGGTCTCGTCCACGATCAACACGCGCTTTCCCACCACTTCGGCAGGCGCGGCCGAGAGCACCGCGGGCCGCTCGCGCACCGTCGTCGCGCGGTAGCGACGGCTCACGATGATCGAGTGGAACGGTCGGTCGAGCATCGCCGCCACCACCGCACCCGGCACGACCCCCGCGGTCGCGACACCGACCACGATGTCGGGGTCGAACTCGCGGGAGACCTTTAGCGCCAGCGCCCGGGAGAGCTCGCCGAAGAGCGGCCACTCGACGATCATCGTCTCCTGCGGCGGTCCGGCGAAGCGGCGCGTAGACATCGGAGGTTCCTCGGCGACATGGTTTTCCTGCGGAAACGAGCGATCGCGGTGCATGAGCAAGTCGCACTTGAAGCCTACCCCGCTCCGCACCGCGAGGTAACCGTCCGCGCAACCCGGCGCTCGCCACGCTCTCCCACTCTTCGCGCCGCGGTTGCTGCCCCCCTCGCGCACCAATAGCTTGTGCGGATACCCGCCCAATACCCGACCGCCACGATATGTCCTTCTGGGACCGCCTCTTTGGCGGCCGCTCCGAGACCGTACAGAGCCGGCAGCGCCTCGACTACATGAACGAGGCGCTCGTGCTGGAACGTCAGGGCGATTACGACGCGGCGGTCACGTCCTACCGGCTGGCGCTCCGCGAGCGGCCGGACGACCTGAAGATCCTGCAGAACATGGCCATCGCGCTCTCCCGCGTGGGACGCCATGAGGAGGCCGTCCGGGCCTACCGGAAGGCGCTCGAGATCGACCCGATGCTCTCAGGGGCCCACTACGGGCTCGCGTTCTTGCTGCTCAAGCGAGGAGAGACGGCGGGTGCCGTGAAGCACCTCACGACCTTCATCTCCCATCCGCCGACCGGCCCCGAAGCCGCCCGCTGGGTGGCACATGCGGAGTCAACGCTCGAACAGTTGCGGGCTCCCGCCGAGGATGGCGGGCTGCCCGGGAAGAACACCACCGCCGGGGAGTAGCGCCACTTGGGGACAATCCTCGCTGTCGTGAGCCAGAAGGGCGGTGTCGGCAAGACGACCACCGCCGTGAACCTCGCCGCCGCCTTCGCGCGCCGCGGCATGAAGACGCTTCTCGTGGACGTCGACCCGCAGGGCTCGGTGCGCTATGGCGCGGGACTCCGCCGCGGGCATCCGACCTACGGCTTTGCCGACCACCTGGCCGGCGAACGCACGCTGCGCGAGGTGCTGCTGCCCACCACGCTCCCATGGCTGCGCGTGATGCTCGCCGGCAGCGTCAGCGACGCGGTGGACCACACGAACTACCAGGACCAGATCGCGTCGTCGGACCTGCTGTCGCGCATGCTCTGCGCGGCCAGCGAGCGCTGCGACATGGTCGTGGTCGACACGCCACCGGGTTTGGGCCCCGTGACCCGCCGGACGCTCGCGTCCAGCGACCGCGTGCTGATCCCGCTGCAGGCCGAGCCGTTGGCGCTGCAGACGACTCCGCAGATCCTCCGCGGGGTACAGGATATCGTGACCACTCACGAGCGCCTCGTGTTCGATGGCATCCTGCTCACGATGTTCGAGGCGGGCAACCCGGCCTGCGAGACGACTGTCGCCTACATCCGCGAGAAGGTGCCGCCGCACCTGATGCTGGACATCATCGTGCCGCGGAGTCCCGCGATCGCGGAAGCGTTCGCGGCCGGCCAGCCGGCCGTCGTGCGCTCGCCGGCCGACCCGGCCTCGCAAGCCTACGTGAACCTCGCCACCCGCCTCGCGGAACGCGTCGGTCGATGACACGCCGCGCGCGACGACTCGCCGCGCCGCTCGCACTGTTCGCCGCCGCGGTGCTCGGATGCGCTGACCTCGGCACCGATCCCGACGTCGCCGCGGCAATCGAGTTCGACAGCATCCCGTACCCGGCCGTGATCGCGGGCGACACGCTGCGCGACTCGACGGGCGCGATCGCTCCGCTGCGTGCCGTCGCGCTCAACGGTCGCGGCGACGTCATCACCGATGCACAATTCCTGTTCCTCTCGCTCGACACCGGCGTCACCGTCAGCGCCGAGGGCCACCTCGTGGCGACGCGCCGCGACGGCACGGTGCGACTCGTCGCCTCGGCCAACGGGCTGCAGTCGCCCACGCGGCGCATCGAGGTGACCCGCCGCCCTGACGAGGTGGCGGCGACCGGCGACACGATCCTCACCTACGGGTATCAGCTGCCGGACGTCGCGGCGAACGTATCGCCCGCGCTCGCCGTAGTCGTGACGAGTGACGATGTCGCCGGCGGCGTGAGCCCGAACGTCTCCGGCTGGGTGGTCCGCTGGCGGGTCGTGCACGCAGGGGATACCCTTGGCGCGGGCGACACGGCGCTCGTGGCGATGCTCGACCAGGGCACGCTGCGCTCGCGGCTCGACACGACGGGGACGGACGGCAGCTCGTCGCGCCGGCTGCGCGTGTTCGCCAACGTGCTTCCGGCCGCGGTCGACAGCTTCATCGTGGTGGCGGAAGTGAAACGGCATGGGGTGCAGCTGCGGGGCAGTCCCGTGCGATTCGTCGTCAATGTGGAGCCGGCGGCGCCCTAGGAAAGAAGGGCGAGGTCAAAAGAAGCTCCTTCCCTTGATCGAGGTCATATCGATGCATGCCAGCGGCGGCCCGCGTCCCGAGCCGAGCACGCTAACGCGGCTCTTCTTCGAAGCGATCGAGAAATACGACCTCCCCGCCGCGTACAAGCACAAGCTCGAGGGGAAGTACGTGCCGATCGCGCACCGCGATGTCCTGCGGCGCGCCCGCCACGTCTCGCTCGGGCTCGGCGCGCTCGGTGTCGCGCGCGGTGACCGCGTGGGCATCATGTCGGAGAATCGTCCCGAGTGGGCGATCGCCGACTGGGCGTGCCTCGGCGCCGGCATGACCGACGTGCCGATCTACCCCACCCTCCCCGCCGAGCAGATCGTGCACCCGCTCAACGACTCGGGCGCGGTGGTGCTGTTCGTCTCGACGCCGGCGCAGGCCGAGAAGGCCGCCTCCGTGCGCGACAAGTTCAAGACGATCAAGCGGATCATCAGCTTCACCCACCCCGCGCCCGCGGGCGTGGACATGACCTTCTGCGAGCTCGAGGCCTCTGGCAAGGCGCTCGACAGCGAGGCGAAGGCCGCCGAGTGGAAGGCCGGCGCACTGGCCGTGAAGCCGGACGACCTCGCGACGCTCATCTACACGTCGGGCACGACCGGCCTGCCGAAGGGCGTGATGCTGACGCATGACAACATCGCCTCGAACGTCATCGCGTCGCGGAACAAGGTGCCGGTCTCCGTCGGCGAGGAGGCGCTGAGCTTCCTGCCGCTCTCGCACATCTTCGAGCGGATGGGCGATTACCTCTTCTTCGCCTGCGGCGTCAGCGTCGCGTACGCCGAGAACATCGACGCGGTGCCGCTCAACCTCACCGAGGTGAGGCCGCACTACGTGATGTCGGTGCCGCGCCTGTTCGAGAAGATGTACGCGCGCGTGCTGGAGAACGCGCTCTCGGGCGGCTTCATCAAGGCGCGGATCTTCCGCTGGGCGGCGGCCGTGGCCGACCGCTGGGCCGACGTCACGCTGGCCGGCGGCACGCCGCGCGGCGCGCTCGCGTGGCAGTACGGCATCGCGCAGAAGCTCGTCTTCTCCAAGCTCCAGGAACGGACGGGCGGCCGCATCAAGTACTTCATCTCCGGCGGCGCGCCGCTCGCGCCATCGATCAACAAGTTCTTCTACGCGGCCGGCATCAAGATCCTCGAGGGTTACGGCCTCACCGAGACCTCACCCGTGATCACGGTGAACGGCACGGACTTCTTCCGCATCGGCACGGTCGGCAAGCCGATCGCCGGCGTCGAGGTCAGGATCGCCGAGGACGGCGAGATCCTGACGCGCGGTCCGCACGTGATGAAGGGTTATTTCAACAACCCCACGGCCACCGCCGAGGCCATCGGCGCCGACGGCTGGTTCGCCACCGGCGACATCGGCGTGCTCGAGGACGGCTTCCTTCGCATCACCGACCGCAAGAAGGACCTGATCGTGACGGCCGGCGGCAAGAACATCGCGCCGCAGCCCATCGAGAACCAGGTCAAGCTGAACAAGTTCGTATCCCAGGCGGTCATGATCGGCGACAAGCGGAAGTACACCGTCCTGCTCGTCGTGCCGAACTGGGACCAGCTCGACAAGTGGGCGGCGGCCAAGAACCTGCTCTGGACGAATCGGCGCGAGCTCCTCGCGATGCCGCTGGTGCATGACAAGATGGAGCGTGAGGTGCGCAAGCAGCTCGTGGGCCTCGCGTCGTTCGAGACGCCGAAGAAGATCGGGCTGCTCGAGCATGACTTCTCGATCGAGCGCGGCGAACTGACGCCGAAGCTGAGCGTGCGCCGCAAGGTCGTGGACCAGAGCTACAAGGAGCTCATCGACTCCCTGTATGCGGGAGACCACCCGCACGACTGAGCGTGACGACGCTCGCGGCCGCCTCGCGTTCGCCGACCCACTCGCGTTCGTCGCGGGCGAGTTCCTTCACATCGACGGGCAGCTTGATGGACGCGGGCGCGAGGATCCGTCCGCGGACTGCGACGGCGCGGATGGCCTCGGACAGGAGAGGCGGCGCGGCATCGATCGCCGCAGCACGGAAGCTCTGGTCCGTGAACGGCACGGCGGAGCCCGCGCGGATCACGATCGTCGCCACCTCGAACTCCCGCGCGAGCCGCGCCGCCAGCGCGCCGTAGCGCCCCGCGAGCAGCACCGCCCCGCCTGGCTCGGCGAGCCCGAGCAGCGCTCCCGTGCGCGCGACGTCATCCGCCATGTCGGTCGGCTCAGTGCCCGCAGGTGTGGCGGCGCCGGCGTCCGGCGGCCCAGCCTCGCTCGCTATCTCCAGCCCGCCCGGAAACGTCACCACGCCCCCGGCCACGCGCGCCTCAAGCTGACAGACCGGGCAACCCACCACGCCGTCCACGAGTTCGCGATCGGCGACGCGGCGCGCGACGACCACCAGCGGGGTGGACATATGCGGGTTCGGGCAACGCATGCGCTCCGCAAGGTCAAGCCGCACTCTGGATCTCCATGAACAAGGATTTGTTCTACCTGCCCCCTGCAGTTCGTGTAAGTTAGGTCATCTCACAACGACAACGAACGAGGCGCACGCCTCGGAGGCTGCTCAAGAACCCGCGCCAATAGAAACGCCATGCTCGAATTCGCGAAGTCGCAGCCCTGGACCCTCGGTGTCGAGGTCGAGCTGCAGATCGTCGACCGCTCGACGCACGAACTCACGGCCAAGGCGCCGCAGATCCTCAGCCGGTGGTCGGGCCCGGCTACGGTACAGCCAGAGATCTTCCAGTCGATGCTCGAGATCAGCACGGGCATCTGCGCCGATGCCGCGGCCGCGGAGGCGGACCTGCGAGCCACCGCCACGCGGCTGATGCCGATCGCACGCGACCTCGGCGTGCGCTTCATCTCCACCGGCACGCATCCCACGGCGCGCTACCAGGAGCGCCAGCTCTTCCCCGCCGAGCGCTACCACGGCCTGATCGCGCGCAACCAGTGGATCGCGCGCCGCTTGCTGATCTTCGGGTTGCACGTGCACGTCGGCATGCCCGACCCCGAGACCTGCATCGCCGTGCAGAACGAGCTGCTCTATGACCTGGGCCTGCTGCTCGCCGTCTCCACGAGCTCGCCCTACTGGCAGGGCGAGGTGACGGGCCTCGCCTCCTCGCGCGTCACCGTGTTCGAGGCCATGCCCACCGGCGGCATCCCTCAGCTCGTGCACGACTGGGCGGAGTTCAACGAGCTCGTCGAGACGCTGCAGCGCGCCAACGCCATCACGTCGATGAAGGACCTCTGGTGGGACATCCGCCCGAGCCCCCGCTACGGCACGCTCGAGATCCGCGTCTGCGACGGCCTCGCGACGATCCGCGAGACCTGCGCAATCGTCGCGCTCGTGCAGGCGCTCGCGCGTCGCGCCGGTGCGCGCGTCGCCGCGGGCACCGCGCGCACCTTCCCTCCCGCCTGGCGCGTGCGCGAGAACAAGTGGCGCGCCTCGCGCCACGGCATGGACGCGGATTACATCATCAGCAACGAAGGCCACTCGCTGCCGATCCGCGAGCACCTGCTGCGCACGCTCGACGACCTCGTGGCGAACGGGTTCATGGAGGAGTCGCAGTACCTCGACGACCTCCGCCGGCTCGGGCAAGGCGCCCCGACGAGCGCCGACCGCCAGCGCGCGCTCTTCGAGCGCACCGGGAGCTTCGATGCCGTGACGAGAGCGCTGGCGGACGAGTTCGAGGACGACGTGCTGGCGAACGTGGCCGCGCGCTGAACCTGGCCCGGCTCAGCTCCGCGCCAGCCGCAGTTCCTCGATGTCCACGTGCGCCGGACGCGTCACGGCCCAGAGCACCGCGTCGGCCACATCCTCCGCGCGCAGCATATCGGCGCGCGTGGGGAGGTGCGGCGTCTCGCTGGTGAGGTACTGGTCCCAGATCGGCGTATCGGTCGCCGCGGGCGAGACGAGCGTCGCACGCAGCCCGCTGCCGCGCGTCTCGGCGCGGAGCGTCTCGTGCACCGCGCGGAGCGCGTGCTTGGACGCCGAGTAGGCCGCGTTCGACGGGAAGATCACGCGGTCGGCGATGGAGCCGATCATCACCACGTGGCCCGTGCCCCGAGAGCGCATCGCCGGCAGGAACTCGCGGGTGAGCCGCAGCGGCACCGCCGCGTTGAGCGTCAGCGCTTGCTCGATCGTCGCGTCGTCCGCGTCGGCGAACGGTGCCATCGGGAAGTTGCCCGCTGCATGGACGATGATGTCCGGCGCGCCGCCACGAGCGTCACCCGCCGCCACGCCATCGCCCCCGAGCGCTGCGCGTGCCGCCTCCGCCACGAGGGCGGCGGCACCCGCTGCCGTGAGGTCCGCGCGGATGCCCACCGCGGCACCCGGCAGCTCGGCGACCGCGCGCTCGAGCAGGTCCTGGGTGCGCGCCACCAGCAGCACGCGCGCGCCGGACGCCGCCAGCGCGCGCGCCACCGCCGCGCCGATGCCCCGCGTGGCGCCGGTGACGAGCGCCGAACGCCCGGCGAGCGGGGAGTTCAGCGTGTCCTCAGGCGCGCGACCCCGAGCCGTATGCGAGGCGCAGGAACTCGTCGCGCGTCATCGGGCAGTCCTTGAACGAGCCGCGGAGCGCCGAGGTGATGGTCTTGGAGTTCTGCTTCTCGACGCCGCGCATCATCATGCAGAGGTGCTCGCATTCGATCACCACGCCGACGCCTTCCGGCTGCAGCACCTCCTCGATGGCCTCGGCGATCTGTTCCGTCAGCCGCTCCTGTACCTGCAGCCGGCGCGCGAACACCTCGACGATGCGCGGCAGCTTGGAGAGCCCGACGATGCGCCCCTTGGGGATGTAGGCGATGTGCGCCTTGCCGAAGAACGGCAGCATGTGATGCTCGCACATCGAGTAGAGCTCGATGTCGCGCACCATCACCATCGACGCGTGCTGCTCGTCGAACACCGCGTCGCCGACGACGTCGGCGACGCTCATGTCGTAGCCCCGCGTGAGCCAGGAGAGCGACTTGGCGACGCGCTCCGGGGTCTTGAGGAGGCCCTGCCGCTCCGGATCCTCGCCGATCAGCTCGAGCTCGCGCCGCACGATGTTCTCGAACTCGAGCATCCGGTCGCCCGGGATCGCGGGGTTCGCCTCGAAGTCGTCGGAGCCGGCGAGCGCGCGCGATGCCTGCCGCGCCTTCGCCCGGGCGCCGTCAGCGGCCGTCGTATTCGACATAATGGTTCTCCGTTTCCCAAAGTCGCAGCTTGGTGAGTCGGGCGGGGCCCAGCAGCGGTGCGAGCACGCGCCAGCTGGCAAGAACCAAGTTCTCGGTCGTGGGAATGGTTCCCGCGAGGAACGGCACGTCGAGGTTCAGGTTCTTGTGGTCGAGGTGGTCGATGAGCTCGCGCGTGGCGATCGACTTGAGGTCCCCGAGGTCCATCACGTATCCCGTCTTGGGGTCGATCTCGCCCTCGACGGTGATCTCGAGCGTGTAGTTGTGCCCGTGCCAGTTGGGGTTGTTGCACTTCCCGAAGAGGCGGCTGTTCTCCTCGTCGCTGAGCGCCGGGTTATGGACGCGGTGCGCGGCGTTGAAGCGCAGGATCCGCGTGATGGAGACGATGGGCATGTTGTACATTACGACCGAAGCCCCGCTCCCGGTAGCTTTCGCATCGGGAACGGGGCTTCGGAAGAGGTGGGAGCGAGGAGAGGATTTTGAAGCCCTGTCGAATGCATGAGGCCCTCACCCTACTTTCGTCTTCCCGGCGTCCGGGCATGGCGGCGATAGAGATGTCGGATCCGCTTCGGAGGACTTATCGGCTCAAAAAGTTGATTCTCCCCGTCCCGAGTACGATGAGATGAATTGTAGGTTCGGACCCCGGCATGTCAATCGGAACCGCAACGAAAAACCTGGGAACATTCTACATGGACATGTTGACTCTCGCCGGCATCGCGATGCTGGCGCTGTGGGTGGCCGGCGCGTTCTTCCTCGAGGCGCCGGGCATCATCCATCTCTTCCTGACGCTCGGGGTGTTCTTCGTGATCTTCGGGGCGATCCAGCGCTCGGCGCGCGCCCGC
Organism: Gemmatimonadaceae bacterium; assembly: GCA_035538035.1. Lineage (GTDB taxonomy): Bacteria > Gemmatimonadota > Gemmatimonadetes > Gemmatimonadales > Gemmatimonadaceae > Pseudogemmatithrix. The sequence continues at coordinate 26,916 of DATLLD010000104.1, forward strand.
AAGCGCTGAGGAGCGGTCTCGCTAGATCTCCCAGTTCGACAGGGCGATCCCCGAAACCGGCGGCACCTCGTCGTAACCGGAGAGCGTCATCCGCAGGTCCGTCCACCGCACGCGCGCGCCGCGCGCCACCAGCGTGCGGAACGCTCCGCGGTGTTCACCCTGCACCCGGAGCGCCGCGCGCAACGTGCCGCTCCGCCTCGCCTGCGCCGCCAGCAGCTCCGACATCCGCGGCAGCGAGTCGGCATCCTCGAGCACCATCTTCAGCACCCGCAGTTCCTCGCGGTTCCGCCCCTCGACCAGCGGTGCGTCATGGTAGAGCGCGAAGCCGGTGAGCCTGCCCGCGCCATCGCGCATCACCAGCATGTCGCCGAGCCCGTGCCGCACCGTCAGCGCGATCTCCCTTGAGTAGTCGCAGCCCGTGCGCACCGCAGACGACAACGCCGCGCACTCCGCGATCACCGCCGCGCGCTCGGCCTCGCCGAGCTGGGTCAGCAGCGGCGGCAGCGCGTCGGTCGCCGAGCCCGCCTCGAGCGTCAGCGTGATCGTGAGGCCGGCCGGGGTGAACCCGAGCCCGGCATAGAACCCGATGTTGTCCATCGTGCGCGGCATCGTCTCGAGCCCGATCACGCGGCAGCCCGCGGCCTTCAGGTGCTCGATGCCCGCGCGCACGATCGCGCGCCCGAGCCCGCGTCCCTGCAGCTCCTCGCGCACCGCCAGCGGGCCCATCCATCCCTCGGTTCCCGAGACGTGCGCGATGTTGAACGCGGCGATCCGTCCGAGCCCATCGCGCCAGAGCATCGCGCCGGTGCCGGCGCCCTCGATCGCGAACCGCCAGATCGTCGGGTTGAGCGGCGGCACCCGCACGCCGGCCATGCCGTCCCGGCGATAGCGCTCGCTGAACGCCTCCGAGAACAGCACGTTGAGCGCGGTCAGGTCCTCGGCCTTGATCGGAAACGGTCCCGTCACGCGACCGGCGACGTCGCTCATGCGGCCGTCCCGGTGGCGTCGAGCCGGAGCGCGGCACCGGCCACCGTCAGCTCGCCGGGCACGTTGTCCTGCCTGGTCACGACGGCCGCGCCCGTGTGCTCGTCGAAGCCGATGCTGATCACGCGGTCGAGCCCGTCACGCACGCTCTCGATGTGCGTGATCACGATGACCTGCTCGAACCGGTCCTGCAGTCCGCGCAGCAGCGAGATCACGTTCTGACGTCGCACGTCGTCCAGCGAGCCGAACACCTCGTCGAGCACCAAGAGCGAGAACGACTGCCCCGCCCGCTCGGCGATCATCTGCGAGATCGCCAGGCGGAGGACGAGGTTGGCCACGTCATCCTCGCCGCCGGAGATGACCGGCTTGGGGATGCCGTCCTCGTGCAGCAGCACCTTGTACTTGTCGTCGAGCTCGAACTCCGTGTACCGCGCGTCGGTGAGCTCCGTGAGGAACGCCGAGGCGAGCTCGGAGAGCTCGGGCCGCAGCTCGAAGTTGAGGTCCGTGCGGAGGTCCGAGTAGGCGCGGTGGAGCTCGTCGTGGAGCCGGCGGTCGCGGTCGAGCGCGTCCACGCGACCGGCGAGGCGGTCGTGGTCCGCGCGCGACTCGGCCGCGCGCAGGAGCGCCGCCTCGGCGATGTCGCGCGCGGCGCGCAGGCCGGCCGCCGCGCGCGACGCCTCGCCGTACGCCGCCGCCACCTCGTCGTGCACGCGGCGCAGCTCGGCGTAGTCGCCCTCGGGGAACCGCAGGTCGGCGAGGCGTGCGCGTGCCGCCTCCCCCCGCGCCGAGAGTTCGGCGCGGGACCGCGCCAGCGACTCGCCCTCGCGCAGGAGCATCGGCTCGCGCTCCACCTGCATCGAGAGCTTGTTGGCGATCTTGGCCTGTTCGGCCAGCCGCATCTGCTCGGCCTCGAGCGCGCGGTGCCGCGCCTCGTCGTAACCGGAGGGGATCGTCGCCAGCTCCGTCGTCGCCGCCTTGAGCCGCTCGGCCTTGGCGGTGAGTTCGCGCTGCACGCGCGTGGCCTGCGCCGCCTCCTGCTGCACCGTGAGCAGCCGGCGGTCGAGCGAGCGCACGTCGAGCTGCAGCTTCGTGCGCAGCTCGTCGAGGTGCGCGATGTCGGCCGGCATCGTCTGGAGCTGCTCGAGCCGCGACCTGAAGTAGGCGCCATCGGCCTCGACCGTCTCGACCTGCCGCTCGATCACGTCGAGCACGTCGCGGAAGTGCTCGCCCAGCTTGCGCGTGCAGGTGGGGCACGCGCCTTCCTCGCCGAGCTCGACCAGCTTGTTGCGCTGGTCGCGCAGCTCCGCGAACTGGCCGCGCAGCGCACGGAGCCGCGTGTCCACGGACTCGCGGTCGCGCACCCACTCCGTGCGGCGCGCCTCGAGCTTGCCCTGCACGTCCTCGTGCGCCTTGCGGCGCTGCTCCAGCTCGAGCGTCACCTGCTCCTCGAGCTGCGGCGCGGGCTGCAGCTTGTCGCGCTGCTCGCCGAGCGACCGCACCTCGTCCGCCAGCGCGCGCTGCGACTCGACCAGCGCGCGACGCCGGCCGTCGTGCATCGCCAGCGTGCGCTGCGCCTCGAGCTCCATCCGCACGGACTCGAACGCGGCGACGTCCGGCAGCAACGGCGCGAGCGCGGCGCGAGCCTCGGCCACCTGCGCCATCTCCAGCGCCTGCTTCTGTTCGGCGCGCGCGAGCGCCGCCAGCTCGCCGTCCACCGCGGCGAGCTCGTTCTCGATCCGCTGGCGCTCGTCGCGGCCGGCCTGTGCGGCGAGCCATCGCGGCGCGACGGAATCGAGCGCCTCCTTCGTGTCCGTCTCGAGTCGCTCGGCGGCCGTCACCTTCCGCAACGCATCCACATGCGTCGCGCGCGCCTCCTTCTCGTGGCGCTCCACCACCTCGCGCTCGGGCATGCCGGAGCGAAGCCCGCTGATCTCGCTGACGAGCTCCTTCCGCCGCACCGCACAGAGTTCCTGGGCCGTGCGCAGCTTCTCGTAACCGAGCACGCGCGAGAGGAACTGTGCCCGCTCGCCGGACGACAGCGACTGCATGACGGCGAGTTCCTTCTGCCCCGTGAAGTAGGTGTTGAAGAACTCCGCGCGCGTCATGCCGATGCGCCGCTGGAGCATCTCCGCCACCGTGGTCAGCGAGTTGGCGATCGGCTGCTCGCCGCCGTCGAGGTAGAGCTCGGCCATCGAGAGCCCGCGCACCACGCGATAGCGATGCCCGCCAAGCTCGAACTCCAGCTCCACCCGCACGGTCGAGCGGGCCGGCGCGCGGCTCCAGCGGATCGACTCGTTGCCGCCGCGCGCCGTGTTGCCGCCGTACAGCGCCCAGGCCATGGCCTCGAGGATCGTGCTCTTGCCCGCCCCGTTGGGCCCGATGATGCCGGTGAGGCCCGAGTCAAACTCGAGGTCCGTGTCGGCGTGCTGGCGAAAGTTCGTGAGACGCAGGCGGTTGAGTCTCATCCGCCGGACCCCGGCAGGTCACGCGTCGGCTCGGCCATCTCCGCCGCCTCGAGGTATTGCACGCCGAGCGCCACCAGCGCCTCGCGGTCGACGTCCGCCGGCACCGCGCGCGCGCGCAGCCGCTCGCGCAGCAACTCCGGCAGCGACGGACGCCGCCCCGGCGCGCCGCCGCCCACCGAGCGCCGCACCACCTCCGGCCGTCGCGTGTCGAGGTGGAAGTGCAGCGCCTTCCGCTGCAGCTCGCGCAGCGCCTTGTGGTCGAGCTCGCGGGCGATGTGACGCGGCACGTCGCGCACGACGAGCCGCACGACCTTGCCGTCGATGCCGCCGCTCACGCGCGCCACCGCCGACTGGATCGCCGCATCGAGGTCGGCGGAGGACAGGCCGCGCCCCTCGATCGGCGGCAGGTCGAGGTACGGGCGCGACACGGGAAGCGGGTGGAACGTCTGCTTCCCCGTCGCGAGGTCGCGCTCGATCATCCCCTTGCCCGGCAACTTCGCCGCGCGCTCCTCGGCCAGCTCGCCCCACGGGTTGGTGCTCGTGTAGTCGAGCGAGCCAGAGTAGAACACGTGGTCGGCGATGCGCTTGTAGACGTGGTAGTGCCCCAGCGCGACGAAGTCCCAGCCCGCGCGCGTCACCTCGGTGAGCGGGATCTGCATCGCCGCGCGATCCGCCGCATCGGCGTTCGGCAGCGCGCCCTGCACCTCGCCGTGCAGCAGCAGCACGTTCCAGTCGGCCGCGGGGTCGGGCGCGAGGTCGACCGTGCCCGGCGGCAGGTCCGGCACCGCGAGCACGGAGAGCTTGCGCCCGTCGCGCACGAGCTCGATCCGCCGCGCCTCGCGGTCCGCCACGTGCACGCCGAGCGGCGCGGCGAAGAGACGCAGGATGCACATCGTCTCGCTCGAGCGCGGCATGTCGTGGTTGCCGGCGACGATCACGACGTCGGTCCCCGGCAGCGCCGCCACGAGGCGCGCGAACTGCTGGAAGGCGTGCAAGATCGCCGTGTTCGTCGGGCGCACCGTGTGGAACACGTCGCCTCCGACGAGCACGACGTCCGGCGCGATGGCGATCAGGCGGTCGATCGCGCGCGCGAACGAAGCCGCGACGTCAGCTTCTCGCTGATTGATCCCGGCCGGCGTCTGCCGCTGGAACTGGCGGAAGCCGAGGTGCAGGTCGGAAAGGTGGACGAGGCGCACGAACCGGGGAATCTACGCCGCGGCACGTCCGCGGACAGCCGCGCCCGGACAGCCGTGCCCCGGCGCGGCCGCCCCGCCTCAGCCGTACGGGTCGTCGCTCGTCGGCACCCTGAGCGGCGCCGGACCCCGGCGCGCACCTTGCTCCGGCATCACCCGTTTCTTGAGCTGCGCCCGGAAGTACGCCTTCACGTCGTCCGGCCGCGCCTGCAGCGTGCGGTTCCGCGCGCTGAGGATGCCGTCCTCATCCTCGCCGGCCAGCGCGAGTGTGTCCTGCACCCACCCGAGCGTCACGGACGGGTCGAGCCGACGCAGCGCCTTGGTCACCGCCGCCTCCAGCGTGAGCTCCTCCGCCTGAGGGAATCGCTCCACGCCCTCGCGACCGCCCAGCACCGCCGGCCGCGGGAACCGCACGAACACCGGCTGCCCGAAGTGCGGATGCCGCACCATCAGCTGCCCCTTCTCCAGCGTCGCCAGCCGCGCCTTGGTCGCCGGCGCGAGCGTCTGGTAGCCGGGCGTGGCCAGCTCGTCGGGGTCCATGCGCCCGAACAACGAGGTGCCGCTGTTGCCCACCACTCGACGGTGCACCTGCGAGCGGAACTGCTGCGCGCCAAAGAGCACGAGGCCGAGATAGCGACCGCGCTCCGAGATGTCGAGCAGCATCTTCCGCACGTACGTGTCGGCGCCCTCGGCCGGCGCATATTTGTTGAGCTCGTCCACGAACACCACCACGTGGTCGACGCCGAGCTGCCGCTTCTCGAGGTGCTCGCGCAGCTGCGAGACGATGCGCGCGAAGACGAGGTCCTGCGCGTCCTCCTCGAGGTTCGCCACGTCCACCACGTACACCGCGCGGTCGTCGAACTCGCCGAATGGCAGGTCGCTCACCGAGCCGTCGTCGGTGACGAGGCCGCGGCAGCGCGTGGAGATGTTGGAGAGACGGTTGCGCACCTTGCGGATGGTGGCCACGTGATGCGTGCGCCAGACGTCCTTGTTGGCGCCTTCCATCGCGCGCAACAGCTCTCGGAACCACCGCTCGAGGTCCGAGAACGACCGCACCTCGTGCGTGCGCTCGAGCAGCGAGTCGTTGAACGGCTGGTCGAGCACGCGCTCCTTGATGAAGTCGATCATCGCGTCGGCCTTCGCGTCGACGTCATCCTTGTTCAGCAGCACCTCGGCGTACTGCAGCGTCTCGCGCAGTCCCCAGGTGAGCGGGCTGACGTTGTGCTGCAGTGCGTCGTTGGAGCGAAGCGTCGCGAGCTGCGTACCGCGCGCCGTCCACGGAGCGAAGTAGCGCACGTCGGCAAAAGGCGCCGCCGGCACGCCGAGCGCGTCGTACATCGCGCGGTCGGCCTCGTCCAGCGACGACGCCGGCTGGTCGAGGAAACAGAGGTCCGGCCCCTTCACGTTGAAGCAGACCGCGGCGACGCGTCCCTTCCTCTGCGGGAAGTGTGCGAAGATGCTCGCCAGCAGCCATTCCACGGCGCTCGTCTTGGTCGCGAGCCCGGACACGCCCGAGATGCTCAAGTGCGCCGCCTCGGGTCCGAGCAGGAAGTCGGCGTCGAGGTGCACGGCCGCCTGCGTGCCGCCGGCGCGGTAGAGGCCGATCGGGATCCCCTGCGGATGATCGCCCTGCACGTAGCTGTCCATGCGGAGCGCCGCATGCACGTCGGCCTCGCTCGCCAAGTGCACCGTGCCCATCGGCACGGGCTGCAGCGGCTCCTCGGGCACGTGGCGCAGCACGGCGGCGGTGTAGAGCCTGATCTCCGTGCGCTCGGTGGGCGCCAGCGCGCTCGCGCCGGGCTCGCCGTCGGCGCCCAGCACGTCATGCAGCGGCGTCTGGAGGTCGGTGTACGAGAACCCTTCCGTCACCACGCCGTACACCTTCGGCAGCACCCCGCCCACCGGCCGCGCGCTCTCGACGCGCACGATCGTGCCGATCCCGACCGGCGCATCGAGCGCGGTCCAGAAGTGGAACTCGTGCGGCGTGTTCGGCTTGCGCTCGGTCGCGACGACGCGGCCGAGGACGGCGGATGGAGTGATCTCGTCGCTCATGTGAGGATCGCCGTAAGGTACTGCTCGCACTCGCGGATGCCGTACACCATCACGTCCCAGCGCATGTCCGGCAGCGCCACCGGCGCTCTCTCGGCGAGCAGCCAGCGCGACACGAGGTCGGCGCGCTCGGTGATATCCACCGACGAATCGCGCGCCACCTCCACGCGCACGAGACCGAACAGCGGTGCGCGCTCTCCGCTTTCACGAAGGCGAAGGTACCAGGTCGCGACCGGCACGCGCCGCGGCGACGAGATCTCGACCGCCGTCGTGCGCTCTCCCTCGCGCAGGCCCAGCACCGTGCCGAGCGCGTCGCTCGCCGCGTAGAGCGTGCGGTGCGACTTCACGACGCCGATCGCCATCGGGTGCCGCGCCGCCGTTCCCGCACCGCTGATGCCGCCGTCCACGAGCAACGGGCCATCCCCGCGCGCGACCCAAGCCTCGGCGAGGGATGTCTCGGCCCGCTCTCGCGCCCGCTGCACCGCCGTGAGCGCGCGGGCCGTGAACTGCTGCGGATGGCTCAGCGGCTCCACTTCCGTGTCGCGCACGCGGCAGCGCGACGAGAGCGCGGCGGCGAACTCCGGCTCGAGCGCGGCCACGGGCACGTACAGTGCCTGGTCGACGATCGGCGATTCCCATGTGCGGAGCCGGCGATCGTGCCGCACGCGGACCGCGGCCGCCACTGCGCCATGCACCAGCGGCACGACGCCGGCATGCGCGAGCACGCGGGAGCGCTGGATGCCATCGAGGAACGCGGCGACACCGGCGACAGGTGCGCCATCGACCTTTCGCACCGCGACGAAAGTGCCCTCGATGGGCGTCGCGCCCTCGACGCGCGGCGGTTCGTCGCCGCGTTGCGCGACCTCGAGCGGGGCGGCTGTTCCGGCCGCGCTCACGCCGCTGGCACGAAGTGCGCGGAGCGCCTCGCGCATGCTTGCCGACCCATCTGCAGGGTCATAGCTTGGCTCCATGCGACGCACCGCAGTCATCGCGAGCATCCTAACGCTCCTCGTCGGCTGCGACAAGCCAACGCCAGAGGCGGCGGCTCCGGCCGCTCCGCTCACCGACCTCACCAGCTCGCCGACGGTCCTCTTCCAGGTGTTCGGCGACCGCGACGGTCCGCGCGCCGCACCCATCGCCATCGTCTCCGGCGGCAACCTCAGCGCGATCGCGCTCGACGCCGACGGTTGGCGCATGCTCGACTCGATGGTGTTCACGGCCGGCATGAGGCTCTCGCTCTTCCATCGCGGTCGTGACATCGGCTTCGCCGAGGTCGAGCGCGGCATGTGGCCCGCCGACGAGGACGCGCTCTACTCGCTGCCGGGCTGCCGCGCGCCGGTGCCACAGGCCGCGCTCCGTCTCGACGCGACCATCCCGCTCGAGGAGAGCGTCGAGTTGCTCGCCGCGAGCGCGCCGTTCGCGCAGCGCACCGAGTCTAAGCCGTTGCCGGCCGATGCGGACTCGCCGGGGCGCACCATCGCCGGCGCGGTCGCTGCCGAGGCCGAGGTCGGCGCCGAGGAACTCGCCAACTTGGAATTTCATGCGCGCTGGCTGCGCACCGGCGCGGGCGCCGAGGGACGCACGCTGCTCGCGACCTTCCTCGACCCCGAGGCAGGCGACGCGGGACCGGGCGTCGGGCACTCCACGAACATCTTCGTGCTCGCCGAGGACTCGGCCGGCGTCTTCAACACCAGCTATCGGCACAGCTCGTCCGGTGAGGCGCGCGCAGTCGACTTCATGCGGCTGGTCAACCACGCCGACCTGGACGGCGACGGAATCGCCGAGATCGTCGCCGAAGGCTGGCGCTATGCCGGCGTGCCGGACCTCGTGCTGCTCAAGTATCGCGCGGGTCGCTGGCGCGAGACGTTCCGCGTGCCCATGGACTGGTGCACGCAGCGGCGGCAGCCCTAGGGATCGCAGACCGCGAACTGCTACGACAAGCAACAGGAGGCAGGAAGAGCACAGAGTAGGGCGGAGAACAACAACCGCATTCAAGGGGGGTGCCGTGCGAGATTCTTGCACGGGAGCCCCCTTAAAAGCGGTTGCGGTGGCAGCCTCTGTGGCCCTCCGTGACCTCTGCGACTCCTGTGGCCGTGCGCTTGCCGTTCAGTCCACGCCCATGTCGAAGGCCTGCTCGAGATCCGCCTTCGAGTACGCGCGGAACGCCGTCAGCGTCGTCGTCTTCACCAGCCCCGGCACCGTCGGGAACTTCTCCGTGACGATCTCCGCGATCTGCTCGTACTCGGCGACCTTCACGATGGCGATGAGGTCCCACTCGCCGGACACCGAGTAAACGTCCGTCACGCCGTCGATCCCCGCGAGCGCCGCGGCGCACTTCGGGATCAGGCGCGGCTCTGCCTGGATGAGGACGATGGTCGTGATCATTGCGACGTCGGGGTGGAGGGGAACGGCGGGACGTTGAGGAGCCAGAAGCCGGCGAGCCGTGAGCTGGCGTCGACCTCCGCGAGGAGATCCTGCGCCACCCGCGTCGCCCGGCACGGGCGCTGTGGACCGATCCGGAAGTGTATCGTGCGTTCGGCCTCGTCGGCTACGGCCACGATGCGCGTGTTCACCTCGAGGGCATCCAGGCCATCGTGCTCGGGACGCGACGGGACCTTGAGCCGCGCCGCCGCGCTCCCCGGCGGCGGGTGGAGCGTGGCGACCGTGCGCACGTCGGGCCAGACGGCGATCTCGATGGCCGCGAGACGTCCGCCCATCACCTCGAGCATCAACCACGAGCCGTCCGCGCCCTCGATGTCCACCGACCCCGTGAGCCCCTCGCCCACCGCGGGACCCCGCAGCGCCGCCGCGAGGATGTCGGTGTCCGCATCCCAGCGGTAGTCCACGGGCGGCAGTTCGCGTTCGTTCACTTCCTCCAGCCGGACCTCGACCGCCACGTTCCCTCCGGGAATCGTCGTGCAGCGATCCTAAGCACCGCGACGCGCGGCGCGTCAGCCTAATGACGCGCCAGAGTCCGTTTCACGTCATCGCGTCGGCGGCCGCGGCCACGCGCCGGCACGCCTCGACCACCTGCGACATCTCCGCCGCGTACGAGATGCGTGCCCAGTCCGGCGTGCGGAACGCCGCGCCCGGGACGATCGCCACGCCATGCCGCTCGAGGAGCTCCGCCGCGAACGCCGTACCCGCGTCCGGCACGGCGCCGGCGCGCGGCGCCTTGAGGTAGAAGTAGAAGGCGCCCGCCGGGTGCAGCACGGTCAGGTTCCCCGACGCGCGCAGGATCGGCAGCGCCGCGTCGCGTCGCTTGCGGAACTCGGCCACCATCGCGGTCACCGACCGCTCCACCGACTCGCCAAGCGTCAACGCGGCCAGCGCCGCGTGCTGCGAGACCGTCGCTGCGTTCGACGTCGTGTGCGACTGCAGAGCCGTCATCGCCTGCGCCACGGCGCGCGGCGAGATCGACCAGCCGATTCGCCAGCCCGTCATCGCGTAGGCCTTCGCGACCCCGCCGACGACGACGAGGTTGTCGCGCCTCGTCGCCACGTCGAGCACGCCGGGCGCCGGCGCGTCGTACGCGATGCGCGCATAGATCTCGTCGCTGATCACCCACCAGCCGCGCGCCGACGCGAGGTCAAGGATCGCGCGCAACTCCTCCGCCGAATAGACCGAGCCGGTGGGATTGCTCGGCGAGTTGAGCATCAGCCCGCGCGTGCGCGGCGTGGCGTGCCGGGCGAGGCGCTCGACGTCCACCTTGAAGCCGTTCGCGGGGTCGCCGTGCACTTCCACCGCCGTCGCCCGCGCCAGTCCGACCATCTCGTAGTAGCTCGTCCAGCTCGGCGTCGGGACCAGCACCTCGTCGCCGGGGCCGAACAGCACGTAGCAGGCATTGAAGAGCGATTGCTTGGAGCCCGTCGACACCACGACGTCGGTGGGGGCGATGGCGCCGTCGCCGCGATACGCCGCGTTGGCCTGCGTCGCGATCGCGTCGCGTAGCGGCAGGATGCCATCCACCGCCGTGTACCGCGTGGCGCCCCGGTCGAGCGCCTCCTTGGCCGCCTGGCGGATCGACTCCGGAGTGTCGAAGTCAGGCTCGCCCGCCCCGAGATCGATCACCTCGTGTCCGGCGGCCTTCAGCGCCTTCGCCCGTTGTGAGACTGCGATCGTCGCCGACTCCCGCATGTCGGCGATGTTCGGCGAGGGGCGAAACGACTGGGATTCGGACAACTGACGAGCTCCGGTACGCGGCCATGGACGAATGGGACCCACACCAAGGGGTCAGGTCCCGTTATATTCAGGTCTTCGACGAACGTTATCCACGCGCCATAGTGCGCGCCATTGAAAACCGAGGTTCCGCGTGACCGCTCCCGAGCGCGAGACGGCTGGCTCCGTCCGCTCCGCCCATGTGGCGTATTTTCTTCCCCCCGATTGGGCACGTGTCGCCCGGCGCGCCGCACCGGCCCTCGAGCGCATCACGCGGGACGACTCCCATGTCCAGCTCCTGATCCTGGTTCCCGACGCGGGTGCCGCGCTCTCGCTCGCGCGCGCCATCGCCAACCTCAAGCAGGCCGAAGGCGTGCGCGTCGTGGCCGCCACCTCGCCGGCCCGCACGCAGCGCATGATCAACGGCGCCCCGGCGCAGGTCATCATCGGTGCACCCAGCGTGCTCGCGCCCGTCCTTACCGGCGCCGCGCTCAAGCTCGACCAGGTCGCGAACGTGCTCTTCGCCGCCGCCGATGAGTTCGATGCCGACTCGCCGGAACTCGCCACGGTCCTCGCCGAGGTGCCTCGCACCGCGACGCGCGTGTTGACGGCGCTCTCCGCGACCCCGGGCGTCGAGGCCATCCTCGAGCGCTACCTCCACCGCGCGCGCCGCGTGCTCGACGACGTCGCGCCGGCCGAGGACGCGCCGGCTGCCGTCTCCGTGCGCTATCACACCATCAGCGGCTCCCCGGTGGATGCCCTCGCGCTCGTGCTGGACGAGGTCGACGCGCCCTCGGCCACGATCCTCGCCAGCGACGCGGTCATCGCCGACTCGGCGCGTGCGATGCTCAAGGCCATCGGCTACGCCGAGGACGGTCTTGCCCGCGTCTCCGACCAGGACGTGCGTCCCAACAGTGCCCTCGTCGTGACGCTCGGCATTCCCAAGGCGACCGCGTGGGCGGCGGCCGTCGCTGCGCAGCCTGCGCAGATCGTGGCCATCATCACGCCGCGCGAACTCAGCGCGCTGCAGCTGCTCGCCGGCGAGACCACGCCGCAGCCGTTCGTCGCTCGCGCCGCGGTGCTCCGCGCTCGCGCCTCCGACGCCCGCGTCCGCGCCGAGCTGCGCGAACAGCTCGCCCAGGGCATCCCCTCGCGTGAAGTGCTGGCCCTCGAGCCGCTGCTTGGCGAGCACGACGGCCTGGAGATCGCCGCCGCGGCCCTGCGGCTGCTCGAGCGCACGCGTTCCGCGCAGGCGGAACTCGTCAGCGCCACCGAGCTTCGCGTGCGCACGCAGATGAAGGAACTGCAGCGCGAGCGCGAGGAGCGCGACGCCGCCAGTGCTGGCGGCGCTGGCGCGGGCGGCACCGAGCGTCCGCGCTCGTTCCCGCCGCGCGATGATCGTCCGCGTAGCAGCGGCCCGCGCAGCGACAAGCCGCGTTCGTTCGGCCCGCGCAGCGACAAGCCACGCTCGTTCGGCGCCCGCGACGACAAGCCGCGCTCGTTCGGCGCCCGTGACGACAAGCCGCGCTCGTTCGGCGCACGTGACGACAAGCCGCGTGGCTTCGGCCCGCGGAGCGACAAGCCGCGCGGCGGTCCGCGTGCCGGCGGTTCGCGTCCGCCCAAGCCCCGGGGCGATCGGTGAGCGGTTCGTTCCAGCTGACGGGCGGCTGGATGGAGGTCATCGCCGGCGTGATGTTCAGCGGCAAGAGCGAAGAGCTCATGCGCCGCGTGCGCCGGTCGATGATCGCAAAGAAGCGGGTCCAGGTGTTCAAGTCGCACCTGGACAACCGCTACTCCGGCGGCGTCTTCGCCGTCGGCAGCCACGACGGCCGCACCATCGAAGCCGTGCCTGTCGATTCATCACGCCAGATCGCGCTGCGGCTCGACCCCATGGCACAGGTCGTGGCGATCGATGAAGTGCAGTTCCTCGACGCGGGCATCGTCGACATCGCCAGCGACCTCGCGCTCCGCGGCCGGCGCGTCATCCTCGCCGGCACCGACACGGACTTCCGAGGCGAGCCTTTCGGCCCCATGCCGCAGTTGATGTGCGTCGCCGAGGTGGTCGACAAACTGCACTCCATCTGTGTCCTCTGCGGCGCCCCCGCCAGCCGCAACCAGCGCCTGATCGACGGCCGCCCAGCGGCGTACGACTCGCCGACGGTGATGGTGGGCGGCGCCGAGGCCTACGAGGCGCGCTGCCGAGCCTGCCACTCGGTCACGAAGGGCGACCCCAGCCAGCTCATGCTGAAGTAATCACGCATCAGGCATCGCCTTTTCAGCGGGCGGAAAGAATCTCCTCGAAGTAGGCAATCGCCCTCGCATCGCGTGACTGCCCCAGCCAGAAGATCGCCGCCTTCCGCACCTCCGCATCCCCGTGCGTCCGAGCGATCCGGATCAGCGCCGGCACCGACTCGTCCTTCGGTCTCTGCGAGATCGAGAACACCGCGCTCTTCCGCACCTCTCGGTCCCCGCTCGCATCATCGACGATCGCCTGCAGCCCCGCCGTCGCCTTCTCGCTCGCTTCCTGACTGACCCAGAAGATCGCCGCGTTCCGCACCTCGCGCGGCCGGTCCGCGTCCTTGGCCAGCTTCAGCAACCGCGGCCAGACCTCCACGCCCTCGGCGAGCATCGCCGGCAGGATCGCTTCCTTGGCCGGCTTCGCATCGCTGCGCTCGGCGAGCGTCAGGAGCCAATCGCTCGCCTCCTTCGCACCGACGAGCCCGAGATCCGCTTCGGCGTCACCGCGCCACCGGCCACCGACGTAGGATCGCACTGCCACGACTTGGCCCCGGTCGAGATCGACCGCGACGCGCACCGGGCCCGGCTCGCACTCGTCCTCCCACTCGCGAGAGGACGAGCGCGCGTTCCCGGCGTTGGAAACAGCGGTGCCGCCGTTGTTCCGGCCAAGGGAAATGGACACGTTCCCGCGCCCGTTCCCGCACACGCCGGGTCGCGACGGATACGATAGCCGCACCGTCCCGCTCTTCACCGCGCTCACCCGTGAGGCGAGCGACTGCGCCATCGCACTGGTGCCGGCCAGCATCAGTGTCACCATCGCGGCGACGGCCTGGGTCTTGAGGATCAGTCTTCTCTGCACTGGTGTCTCCGCGAAGGAGTGGCACGTCCATCGCCGATCATCGCCAGTCATCGGCGACGATCGGCGATCGCGTCACATCGGCTTGTTGATGATGTCCTCGAGCAGCTTCGCCGCCCGCGGGTCGCGCGACTGTCCGAGCCAGAAGATCGCCTGCTGCCGCAGCTCCTTGTCCGGCTCGCGCTGCGCGATCTCCACCAGCTTGTCCATCGCCGCCGTGTCGTTGCGGCGCTGTGAGAGGACGAAGATCACCTGGTTGCGCAGCTCGCGGTCGTTGCCCGCCGTATCGTAGATCTCGGCCAGGTCCTTCACCGCCACGCCGCTCTGCCCGGCCCAGAAGAGCGCAGACTTCCGCAGTTCGCCGTCGAGCCGGCGGTCCTTTGCCTGCTGCAGCAGCCAGCGTCCGTTCTCCGGCGACTTCTGCTGTGACACCGAGAACAGCACCTTCTCGCGCAGTTCGTCGGAGCCGAGCGTCGGGAAGAGCTCGCGCAGGAATGCCAGGCTCTCCGGGTCGCGCCGCTGGCCGAGCCAGAAGATGGCGTCGGCGCGTGCCTTCTCCGGGACGTCTGTGCGTCGCACGTAGTCCCGCAGGATGCCCTGCGCACGGTCGGAGCGGATCTGCGAGATCGCGAACAGTGCCTGCTCCTGCAGCTCTTCGTCCGGCGAATCCTTGAGCAGGATCTGCTCCAGCACCTCGACCGCGCGCTCGCTGCGCGTCTGCGACAGCCAGAACACCGCCTGCTTGCGCGTCTCCGTGTCCGGGTCCGTCTTGGCCGTCTTCAGCAGGATGTCGACCGCTTCTTCCGTCCGCTTCTGCGACACGAGGAACACCGCCTGCCGCCGCAGCACCTCCGAGCACTTGTCGCGACGCTCGAGCACGCGCTTGAGGATCGGCATCGCCTGCTCGGAGTTCATCTGCATCAGCGCGTTGAGCGCCTCCAGCTTCTCCTCGCCGATCACGCCCTCGCACTCGGCGGGGATCTTGTCGCCACTCCGCATCTGGCGCGCGCTGCGCGCCATGTCGCGGGCCGCCTCGGCCATGCCGCGCTCGATCTCGGGGCGAGCCCGTCGCAGTTCCTCGGCGACCACCGGCATCGCGGCTGCGGCGGCCTCGAGCCCCACCTGTGCCGCCGACATCGCCATCTCCGAGATCGCCGCCGCCGCAGTGGCATCACCGCCGCGCGCCAGCAGCCCGTTGAGCCTGGTCAGCAGTGCCGCCGACTCGCCCGACTCATAGGTGGCAGACTTCGGGTACCGCACCTTCTGCTTCTCCAGCGCCGCCACCGCGAGCCGCAGGTCGCTCGTGCTCCGGAGACGCTGCAGCGCGAACGCCTGCCAGTAGAGCGCGTCGCCCGCGTACTTTGACGTTGGATAGCGCTCCTGCAGGCGCCCGAAGACCTCCGCGGCCTGGCTCCAGTCCTCCTCGGAGATGGCGATCCGTCCGCGGCGCCAGAGCGTGTCGGCCGTGTCGCGCGGCGCCCAGGACGAGACCGGGACACGCGCGCCGTCGACGATGTCGTACGGTGCGACTGCCGACGGACCGGCCATCGCCGGTGCCGCAAGCGCGCCCGCGCCGGCAGCGGTGAACAAGGCAAGGATCGTGAGCTTCATCTGGTGTTTCCTCAGGTTCCGGCTGCGTTCGAGCGCAGCCGCGTCAGGAGCTGGGTCCGCTGGAGCGTACGGTCGATCAGGTCGCGCTCATCCACTGGCGTGCCGGAGCGCTGCACGAGTTGCACGAGCAGGGTCTCGAGGTCTTCGAGCAGCCGGCGTCGCACGGGATCCGCGCCGGCGGGTGAATCGAGCAGCAGGCGCGTGTTGCCGAGCATCTCGCGCGCCCAGCGCGAGGTCAGCGAGTCGAGCATCGCGTCGCGCGGCGCCGTCGTGACGACCGAGATCAGCGCCTCAGCGCGTGCGAGATGCCGCTCGGAGGCCACCCGGTACGGCGTCGCGTTGGCGTCGGCGGCACCGTTGGCGACCGATGCCGGGCCGCTGGTGGCGACGCGGTTCGGGCTCTCGCTCCGCGGCGCCTCGCCTCGCGCGGCGAGCGAGCGTGGCGCGACCGGGATGTCATTGCTGGTCGCGGCCGGCACGACGCGTTGTGCCACCGCCGGTGAGTCCGCCCCCACTGCACCGGGAGTCGAATCGGCAGTGCGTTCGCGAATGGCATCCGGCTCGGGAGCCACCGCGACCGTGGGAGCCACGGTCGGCTCCAGCGATTCGCGCTGTAGCGCATAGCGGCCGATCCCCACGCCCAGCAGCAGTGTCGCGGCCATGCCGATCCAGGGCGCGTACCGCAAGCGCCGCGGGGCGATGGCCGCCGAGCGCCGCTCCGCCCGCGCACGTTCGATTGCGAACCACATCTCGTCCGCCGGCGTCGCCGAGGGCGGCGCGTTGTACAGCGCCTTGGCCTCGCGCTGCAGGAACTCCTCGAACTTCTCGTCGCTCATGACGCCCACTCCCCGGCGAACTCCGCCAGTTCCGTGCGCAGCCGGGCGCGGGCCCGGAACAACTGCGCCTTTGAAGTGCCCGGCTGGATTCCCAGCGCAAGCCCGATCTCCTCGTGCGTGTAGCCTTCCACGTCGTGCAGCACGAACACCGTCCTGTAGCCGGTCGGCAGTCCATCGATCGCGCGGCGCAGTCGCACCTTCAGGTCCGGCTCCGCCTCTCGCTTCGTGATCGCCACCTCAGGCAGCTCGTCTCCGCCCATCTCGCGGCCGTGAATGCGCTTCACCTTCTTGAGACCGTTCAGGCACACGCTCACCGCGATGCTGTGCAGCCAGGTCGAGAGCGAGCTCTGGCCGCGGAAATCGCCAAGCCGTTCGAAGGCCCGGATGAACGTGTCCTGCGTGAAGTCCCTGGCCAGCGTCTCGTCGCCCGCCATCCGCCATGCCAGCCGGTAGACCCGGTCGACATGCGCGTCGTAGAGCATCCGCTCTGCGCGCGCGTCGCCCTGCAGTACCGCGGCGATGATCTCGGAGTCGGCCAAGGCGGAGCGATCGTTGGGTGGAGTCGCGTCAGGCACTTCGTGAACGTCCCAGAGACAAGGGCAGCCTGAGAAGGGTTGCGTGGCCCCCCAAAGTATGGCGCGAGAGGGGCAGCGTTGGCCGCACGGAAAAAGGGCGCACCGCCCGTCCCGGCAGTACGCCCCTTCATCCGCCGGCTACACGTGTAACCTCTCCCTTAGGCGACCGCGATCCATGCGGCCACCGCCCCCTCAGAGCGCTCGCCCCTTCAGGCGCATCAAGAGTGCGCGGATCCTCGCCGGCGTATTCGCCAGGCTCGGCTCGATCTCGAGCGTCCGCACTTCCGTGTACCGGTTCGTGAGCGGAAAGAACGGCGGCCGGCGATCCGTCGCCTGGCAGCGGTCCGGCGTGCCGAGGTACCGGTAGCCCGAGTTCGAGGTCGAGTTCGCGTACAGACCGCTGAACCGCCGCATCGCGGCCCCGCCGGTCAGCGCGAAGCATCCTCCGTTCGTCAACGTCGAGAGACCGCCATCGTCCGGACACGGCAGCTGCGCGGACCCCGCGCCCATCGTGTCGTCGGCGTTCTCGGCGCCGACGGTGCCCGTGAGGCTCATCAGGTGCGCCTGGATCGTGAAGCGGCTCTCGCCACCCAGAGCCGCGGTGACGTTCCCGCCGAGAGCCAAACCCAGGAGCGCGGGGTCACCGACTCGCCGCACGCGTGACGTCAGCCCCTCCACTACCAGCACGTCGCCAACCGCAACGACGCCGAGTTGGTCCGCGCAGGCTGCCACATCGGGGCCATTGGGGTCGTTCCGCAACTGCAGCCGGTCGACGATCGACACGCGGCCGGCCACGCGAAGCGTGACGTTGCCGCTCGCTACGCCGCTTACGAACAACGGCCCGGACGAGCTCACCACCCGCCGCGACGCCGGATTCAGCACCGGCGAGAGCGGCCAGAGATACGCGAGTTCCCCTGCCTGCCTCACCGTGGAAGGGATGCTCGCGGATGTGCCGCCGAACGTCCTCCAGCTCCCGAGGTCGCGCGCGCCGCTGCACGTCCATGGGGACGGATCGTCGTACTCGGGGAACGTGCAGGTGCGCACGCGCCAAGTGAATGTGGTGTCCGAACCTCCGTAACCGTTGGAGGAGCCGGCCGGCCATCCGCCGGGCGGAGGCGATGCACCGAACGGAATCACGTCGGCATTGGTGCCGGTCACGACGCCCGCCGCGTTCGTCAGGCGCTCGGCCGGCATCAGGTAGGGACTCCCGGCGGGAAAGCAGCGCGCCGTCGGCAGCGAGAGGATCTCCTCCACGGCCTCATAGGAGTAGTCGTCCAATCGATTCATCATGCCGCCGTTCACTACGGGGTACCGCCCAGGACCGCCGGCCGTGAGCACATCTCGCACGTAGTCGGCACGGTGCGTCGACACCGGGAAGAAGTGCCATCGTCCGCCCGTCCGGTAGAACGCGCCGCACTGGTTCTGGATGATGGGATCGTCCCATCGGTGGTATCGGCTCGCGTAGCCGCCGAGGAACGGCTGCGTCACCGTCGGCGACGTGCGCAGTCGCATGGTGTCGACGCCCGCGGCGGACGCGAGGTCGAACACCCGCACGAATCCCTCATGTTCCTCGAGCAGGCCGTCACCGTCCGCGTCGACGGTGACGAACTCGAGACGCGAACCCCGCCCGCCCCCGCTCACCGGCGCGAACCCGAGGTTCGCCGCGGTGGCGAGCGTGTGCATCCAGGCGAACGTCGAGTCGGCCGGGTATCGCACGGGCGGCACGCCGACGAGGCTGTCGATGTCATACGTGCCGACGCCGCTGAATCCCGCCACGGCGCTCACTGTATCACGGTAGTAGTTCCCGGTCACGGATCCGCGCCAGGTCTCATTGGTGTGCACCCGGCCGGTCACGACGCCGGGCCCGTGCGCCGTGCCCGACGGGAACGAATCGGCGAAGATCGCGTATCGCGAGAAGCTCTCCCGACGCAGGTCCGTACGGCGCACGTGCCGCGTGCCGTTCGCGTCGTAGGCCACCGCCAGCAGCGTCACGTGCGGGAGGAAGACCCCTGTCGTGTCACCGGTCACCGCCGCGAACACGTTGACGCGCGCGCGGGGGAGCTCGGTGCCGGCCGCGTCCGTGACGGCATAGCCCGCGAGCAGCTGTCGCATGCCCGTGTCCGGGATCGCGAGCGACAGGTCGCGCGCCAGTCGAGAGCGCGCGATCTCGGTCGCACTCTCGGCGGCAAGACGGAACTCCCGCTCCCGATCGTAGAATCGCGAGAGCAGCCCGGCGCTCGACGACATGAAGATCGCCGCGACCGCGAGTCCCGCGACGGCAAGGGTCATCAGCAACACGAGGATCAGCGCCGATCCGCGGCGCGCACGTAGCATCAAGGCAGCGTACCAGTATCGGAGGCCCGCGCCGACGCGGTACCCGCGCAGTCCACCGCGCGGACGCCATACGTGTAGCTGCCGCTCCCTGAAGGGCTCCCATGCGTCCACAGGTAAGTCGTGCTCCCCCTCGCGGGCAGCGTGGCCAGCGTCTCCCAAGGAGCCGCCCCAGCCGTCGGCCGTCGTTCGATCACGTAGTAGCGGACGTCGTCGGCTCCGGCCCCGTCATCGGTCGAGCGAAGCCAGCGCACTTCCACGCGATAAGGCCCTGAGCTGGACTGCACCACGATGTAGGCGCTTCCTGGCGCGACCGGCGCCGACCCGCACCCCGCCGTGAGTCTCCCCGCGGCGTTCGGCACTACCGTCGTCCACGACACGGTGCGCAGCGTCTCCTTCCCCGTCGTCCGTTCGCGGTAGAACCCGGTTGCCCGGAGCCCGACGCTCCGGATGGAATCGATCGCCGTGGAATCCCAATAGAGCGGCAGCCGCGACCCCGCGATGCGCGTCAGCACGCCGCCCACCGGCCGGAAATAACTGAAGAAGGCCGAGTCGGCCGGCACCTGCAGCGCTCGCACCACCTGCACGGAGTCGCGCGCGTTGACGCGGCGGTAGAGGACGTAGAGGTCGCTGCGGCCGCTGATGGTGTCGGGTCGCAGGAAGTAGCTGATCGTCTCGTGGCGGCTGATCTCTCCCGAGCGGTCGAGGTAGTCCGCCGCGGGGTACACACGCCCGGTGATCGGCAGCGCCGTGGCCGCGGCGAGTCGCCACGAGTCGGTGAGCGTCGTCGCGGCGCCCTGCTGCAGGTCGAGCGCGCCCGGGTCCGCGGTATCGGCTGCCGTGAGGTTGGCGTTGAACGAGATGGCGAGCGGCCCCGCCTGCACGAGGAGCGGCTGCCCGTCGACGGCGCTCGCCAGCCGCAGGTCGCGGTCGATGGCTCGCTGCGCGTAGCGCGCCACCTGGTCCGCATCGAGACGGCCGGCGCTCGCACCCAGCGCCCGTGTCTGCGCGCGCACGAACGGCAGCGTGATCGCGAACACCGCGAGCGTCAACGTCATGGCGACGAGGATCTCGACGAGGGTGAAGCCGCGCCGCACGCGACTCGCGTCCCGTTCCTGCCTCACGGATTCGCCGCGATCAGCACTGTCTTCGCCACCGGCGCCGTCAGCTCGGCCGCCGTGACCGTGACGGTCACGGTCACGAAGTCCGTGGTGTCGCTCACCGTGCGTACGGCTCGCGTCGTCCGAATGTACCCGTCGCTACCGACCATCGACAGATTCGCGGTCGCATCCGCCGACGTCTCGACGTCGGCATCGTAGCTCGCGACGATCGTCGCGTAGTCGGCGTGGCCCTTGATCATCTCCACGCGGGCGGCCGCGAGGTCGCTCGCCAGCGCGAGGGTCGCCGCGTTCCGCGACGCGCGCGTGAACGCCTGCCCGAACCGCGCCATGCTCAGCATGACGCCCGAGAGGATCACGATCGCGAACAGCACTTCGATGATCGTCATGCCGGCCCGCCGGCGCATCCGCCCGGGCCGCCCCGGGTACGCGCGCGACCGCGCGCGGGACGGTGCGTTGGAACGAAAGGGTGGCATGGCGCGAATACTATGAAGGTCCACCAACGAAGGTCAGCAGAACTAGGACGCCGACTGTTGCGGCCATGTCACACTGTGACAAATTGTGCCTTGATGGCGTCCGTCATCCGAGGGCTCCGGCCCGTGAGTCACCACTCCCCCACCGACCACCAACCGCCCGTGGCCTCGATCGCAACGATGTTGCCTGACGCGCGGGCGCTGGAGCGCGTGAACGCCGCCGTGGCGGGAGAACACACGGTCATCCACTGCACCGGATGGGAGGAGTTCGAGACCGCCTGCCAGGACGAGTCGGTCTCGCTCGCCATCGTCGACCTCTTCGCCGACGGGCAGAGCCACTTCGACATCATCCGCCGCCTCAAGATGCGCGCCGAACGCCTGACGCTCGTCGCCTACGTCACCGTCACCGCCGAACGCGCGCGCGACCTCTTCGACGCCGGTCGTGCGGGAATCGACGGGCTGCTCATCAAGGGGCAGGACGACACGCCCGCCGCCTTCCGCGCCGTGCTCGAGCGCGCCGAGGCGCGCGGCGTGGCGCGCCTGCTTCGCGCGCGACTCGCCAACACCACGCCGGTCGTGCGCGATGCCGTGATGGTCGCCGTCACCCGCGCGCACCTGCGCCTCACGTCGCACCGGCTCGCCGAGATCTGCGGCGTCTCCAAGCGCGCGCTCCTGGCCGCGCTCGAGGAGGCCGGGTACCCGCCGCCGCAGAAACTGATCGCGTGGGGTCGCCTGATCGTCGCTGCCCAGATGCTCGAGGACGAGAAGCGCACCGCCGACGGCGTGGCGCGCATGCTCGACTTCCCATCGGGTTCGGCGTTCCGGAACACCTGCCAGCGCTACGTCGGCGCGACCCCGCAGGAGATCCGCGCCAAGGGCGGCGCGGCGTGGGTGGTGGAACGTTTCCTCGAGTCCGCCGGCGCCTGAAGTCAGTTGTTCCGCTGGCGCCAGCTCCCGGCCGCGTTGCTCCAGAACCCGGTGCGCGCGGTCGCGCCTGCCACGGTCATCGCCCGCAGGTCCGTGGCCTGCCGCGCGGCCGACCCGACATAGACCACCACATCGCCCGAGAGCGACCCGTTGGGCAGGATGCGCAGCGCCAGCTGCAGCGGATTCCCCGTCTCCACGACGCCCGGCCCCGTGAGGTACGCCGCCGTCGCGCCGTCGATGGTGGACGTCGGAGCCTGGAACTCCGCCCCGTCGAACAGCGGGCGGTAGCGCACCGAGTCGCTCGCGTCCATGACGCCGTTGCCGTTGTAGTCCATCAGCACACGCACGCGCTGGGCATTGGCGTCGAACATCAGCTGCACGGTCACGTTCCGCGTGATCGCCGCCTGCTGCGCGCCGATGATGACGTTCTGCAGGAACCGGATGTTCGAGTCCATGCGGTAGCCTCGATAATCCACGCGGGAGACCGCGAACCCGGCGATGATCCCGATCAGCGTGATCACCATCAGGATCTCGATCAGCGTGAAGGCGGTCCTCGAGCGGCCGCGCATCAGACGGCGTCGGACGGGTTCGCAGGAAGAGGGCACCCGGCGAAGCTAACGGCCCGGTGGCCCCACCGCCTCCCGGTGCGTACGATTCGCGCATGCTGATCGTCGGCCTCACCGGGAACATCGCCTCTGGAAAGTCCGCGGTCGCGGCACAGCTCGCGTCACTCGGCGCGCTCATCATCGACGCCGACATCCTGGCGCGGGAGGCCGTCGAGCCGGGCCGCCCCGCCCTCGCCGCGATCGAGACGCGCTGGGGCCGCGGCGTCCTGCGGCGCGACGGCTCGCTCGACCGCGCGGCGCTGCGACGCATCGTCTTCGCCGACCCCGCCGAGCGCGCCGCGCTCGATGCGATCGTGCACCCCGCCGTGGCGCGATTGCGTCATGCCGCGGTCGAGACCGCGCGCCGCCGCGGCGAGCCGCTCGTCGTCTGCGACATCCCCCTCCTGTTCGAGGCCGGCCTCGAGGGCACCGTCGACCGCATCGTGCTCGTAGACGCGCCGGCCGAGGTGAGGCGCGACCGCATCGTCCGCGACCGCGGACTCTCGCCGGAAGAGGCGGACGCGATGATCGCCGCCCAGATGCCGTCCGAAGCGAAGCGCGCCCGCGCCCATTACGTCATCGACAACGACGGGGCGCTCGAGGAGCTCGAGGCGCGCGTCGACGCGCTCTGGGAGTGGATGCAACAGGAAGCGTCCGCATCGTCGGCTTGACCCTCGGTACCGAGAGGGATAGCCTTCGCTCGTTCGTCATCGCCAGCCATTCCCTTCGCACACGTACATCGAAAAACGGAGCCGCACGTGTCGTCGATCCCGCAGGACCTGCTCTATTCCGCCGACCACGAATACGTGAAGAAGACCGCCGACCCATCGGTCGTGCTCGTCGGCATCACTGACTACGCGCAGGGCGAGCTGGGCGACATCGTCTACCTCGAGATGCCCGCCAAGGGCCGCAAGCTCACGTCGAACGAGGTGTTTGGCACGATCGAGGCGGTGAAGGCCGTCTCGGAGCTCTTCTCGCCGCTCGCCGGCGAG
>DATLLD010000105.1:0-12537 GCA_035538035.1 Gemmatimonadaceae bacterium
GAGCCTCGCGCGAACGTGAGCAACTGCCGCACCATGCTCGTGGCGCGTTGAGCGCTCGACTCGAACATCGCCGCCAGCTCCTCGGCACCAGGATGATCGAGCCGCAACAACTCGACACCGAGGCGGATGGGCGCGAGGGCATTGTTGAGGTCGTGCGCGACGCCGCTCGCGAGTACCCCGAGCGACTCCAGCCGCTGCGCGCGATTCGCCCGGCGCTCCATGCGGACGCGCTCGGAGATGTCGATCGAGAGCACGAACACGCCTTCCGGCACCGGCTGGATCCGCAACGCGAACCAGCTGCGGCTGCCGTCCGGGAGGGCGAACTCGTTCTCGAGTTCCGCCGGCACGCCCTCGTCCATGCAGCGGCGCAGCAAGGTGAAGAGGTGCGTCTCATCGATGCCGGGATACGCCTCCATCATCGTGCGCCCTATCAACTCCTCGGGCGAGCGCATGCCGTGCTGCGCGGCGGCGGCGTTCACGTACAGATAGCGCCAGTCGGGGCCGATGATCTGGCACCCTTCCAGCAGGTGGTCGAGCGTGCGCAGGTGGAGGTGCTGGTTCATCGGGAAGGAGTCGTGAAGTGGCCCGTTCCGCCTTCTTTGCGCCGGTGTACGCTATGATACGCGCGTGCGCCGATGTCGTTGAGGCCGTCAGCGTGCGTCGATGTCGTTGAGAGCTGTCAGCGTGCGTCGATGTCGTTGAGAGCTGTCAGCGCGCGCCGAAGTACCGGCGCGGCGCCGCAGTCGCGGCCGGAGGTGACCAGCGGCCAGACTCGACGTCGAGCCAGCGCATATTGAGCGCCTCGGCGTAGTCGAGGATCGCCTGCTCGCCGTCCGGGCGCCGGCGCACGACCTCCGCGAGCACGCTGGGGTACGCCCGCGACGCGACGTTCGTGAGCGCCACGAGCCCGTTGTACGCAGCTTGATAGTCGGGCGCCTCGAAGGTCACCATCTCGTCGGCGTAGTTCACGCCCGGCACGTTGCGCAACGGCGAGAGGCTGGCGGGCGCGACGGCGCGCACTGCCGCCTGCACCGGCTCGCGCAGCCGCATCGACTTGAACCCGCCGGCGTCGGGCGAGCGCAGCCGTTCGGCCGCGCGGCGCGCGGCGGCGCGCAGGTCCGCGTGCGCCTCGGCCACCGGACGCAGCGTCGCCGACGATGCCGAGGTGGCTGTCTTCACCATCACGTACTCGAGCCACGGCATCGTGCTGGAGACGTCGCGCTTCAGGCGGTCGTCGCCAGAGACCATGATGATCGGCACGCCCTGCCGTGCCCATGAGAACGCGACAAGCTCGGTCTCGGTGATGGCGAGCCCGTTCATGCGGAACTCGATGCCGTAGGTGAAGGTGTGCGAGGCGAATCCCCCGCTCCCCGTCTTGGCATGCATGCCGACGAGCACGACGCCGTCGTAGACGTCCGGCGCGACGAGGTCCACATACTGGCGGAACGGCGTGTCGCGCGTGACCTGGTTGGCGCGCTTGTCGAGGAGGTCGCGGCGCACGTCCGGCTCCGGATTGCCGCTGCCGTGCCCGTCCACCACGTCGACCACCGTCGCGCCGCCGGCGAACAGCCCGTCGACGACGGCGTTCACGTCATCCACCAGGAGCTGCTGCCCACGGCGATAGGCGTCGGTGAACTCGAAGTCGAAGGTGTGCCAGTCATCCTGGCCCGAGAGACCTTCCATGTCGTGGAGCACGAGCACGCGCAGCCGGCCCGGCGCGGCCTGTCGCGGCGTCTCGAGGGTGTAGGGCGCCGCGGGTTGCTGCACCGACCAGGCGGTGAGGACGACGGCGCCGACGAGGGCGAAAGAGGCGATGAGACGTGTGCGCATTGGGCGAATCTGGACCTCGGCGAATCGTTCCGAAAGCCCTGTGCCGTGCTCCGGGCGCCCGCTCCGGTCGCCTACGCCGTGCGCTTGTGATGGAACCGGACGGCGGCCGTCAGCACGACGACGCTGGCCGTGGCGAGCACCGCCAGCTGCGGCGCGACATCCGCCAGCCCGGCGCCCTTCATCATGACCCCGCGCATGAGGTGGATGAAATGGAGCATGGGGTTCGCCCGCGCCACCCACTGGACCCACTCCGGCATGGCGCGCATGGGCGTGAAGAGTCCGCTCATCAGCAGGTACACGAGCATGATCGAGAACGTCACGAACACCGCTTGCTGCTGGGTCTCCGTCACCGTGGAGATCCAGAGCCCGATGCCGAGCGCGGCCACGAGGTAGATGCCTCCCGCGAAGAAGACGACGGCCGGGTTCCCCACCATCGGCACGCCGAAGAGGAAGCGCGCTATCAGGAGGCCGGCCGCGAGTTCGACCAGGCCGATGGCCCAGAGCGGGATCAGCTTGGCGGCGATGAACGCGCTGCGCGTCACCGGCGTGACGTTCAGCTGGTCCAGCGTGCCGGCCTCCTTCTCGCGCACGATGTTGAGCGCGGTCATCAGCGTGCCGATCAGCGTGAGGAGCTGCACGAGGATGCCCGGGACCATGTAGTCGCGGTAGTCGAGCTCGGGGTTGTACCACCCCCGGCGGCGCACCTCGACAGTCGGCTGCGCTGCGCCGCTCCGCTCCGCCGCGTAGCGCCGCACGATCTCCAGCGCATACCCCTGCGTCACGCCGGCCGCGGAACCGTCCTCGGCATTGAGGATGAACTGTACCGGTGCACGGCGATCGCGCACGAGGTCGCGCTCGAACCCGGCCGGCAGGACGATGATCATGTCGGCGTCGCGGTCGAGCAGTGCCGCATCCGCTGCGGCGCCGGACGCAGACGTGGCCACCGGCACGAACCGGCCCGACGCCGACAGCCGGTCGACGACGGCGCGCGTCGCGCTCGTGCGGTCGTGGTCCACCACGTAGAGTCTCGCGCGCGTCACCTCGAACGTGGCGGCGTTCCCGAGCACGACGAGCTGGACGAGCGGCATCACCAGCAGCATCCGCAGGATGACCTTGTCGCGCCGGATCTGCAGGAACTCCTTCCGGAGCAGGAATCGAAGTGATCGCAGCATCAGCCGAGTCGCGGCGAGAACTTGCGCACGGCCGCCATCATCAGCACCACGAACATCAGGAGAAGGATCGCCAGCTCCTGCCAGAGGTGAGCGATGCCGATGCCCTTGAGCATGATGCCGCGGCTGATCACGATGAACCAGCGCGCGGGGAGGATGTTCGTCACCGGCTGCAGCACCGCCGGCAGGCTGGCGATCGGGAAGATCATCCCCGAGAGGAGCGCGTTGGGGAGCATCGTGCCGCCGAGCGCAAGGAGCATGGCCGCGATCTGCGACGAGGTCACGGCGGCGATCAGCACGCCGAGCGCGAGGCCGACGAGCGCGTACAGCATGCTCGCCGCGAGCAGCAGCGCGAGGCTGCCGCGGAACGGCACCCCGAACACCAGCCATGCCACCAGCAAGGCGGTGACCACGTTGGCGAACGCGAGCAGGAGGTACGGCAGCACCTTGCCCACGATGATCTGCCAGGGCCGCAGCGGCGACACGAGCAGCACCTCGAGCGTGCCGCGCTCCTTCTCGCGCGAGAGCGAGATCGCCGTCATCAGCGTGGAGACGAGCGTGAGGATCAGCGCGATCAGGCCCGGCACGAAGAGGTTGACGCTCTCGAGCGTGGGGTTGAAGCGCATGCGCACACGCGGTTCGATCCGCACCGCGCGACCGGGCGCGAGGGCGTCCGCCTGCCAGTCGCGCACGACGGCGCCGGCGTAGTTCTGCATCGTCGTGCCGGTGTTCGGGTCGGCCGCGTCGCTGATGACCAGCAGGGTGGCCCCGGAGCCGTCGCCGAGCCGCTCGGCGAAGCCAGGTTCGAATGCCACCGCGAGGTCCAGCGCGCCGCGCCGGAAGAGCGGTTCGAGCGCCGCCATGCTCGGTGCCGCCGTGACGATGCGCATGCGTCCGTTGTGCGCGAAGCGCGCGCGGAGGGAGAGCGTCGCATGGTCCGGCGCGGGGTCGACGAACGCCACGCGCACGTCATTCACGTCCGTACGCAGGGCGTAGCCGAACAGCACCACCTGCGCCATCGGCAGCAGCAGCAGGATCCAGAGGGTCTGGCGGTCGCGCAGGATATGGCGCGCCTCTTTCACCATGAAGGCGCGGAGGGCGCTCATGTCGCGTCCGCCGCCGACGCGCCGACGCCCATCGGCGCGCGGACCAGCCGCACGAACACCTCGTCGAGCGACGGCGTGCCGAACTGCGTCTTGAGCTCGCCCGGCGTGCCCATCGCGCCGATGCGACCGTCGACCATGATCGAGATGCGGTCGCAGTACTCCGCTTCGTCGAGATAGTGCGTGGTGACGAACACCGTCGTCCCGCGCGCCGCCGCCGCGTAGATCAGCTCCCAGAACCGGCGCCGCGTGATGGGGTCCACGCCGCCAGTCGGCTCGTCGAGGAACACCACCGCCGGCTCGTGCAGCATCGCCACCGAGAACGCGAGCTTCTGCTTCCAGCCGAGCGGGAGTGCGGCGACCAGTTCGTCCGCATGCGCCTGGAGCCGGAGCTCGTCGAGCAGGGCGTCGCCCCGCGAGCGGATGGTCGCGTCGTCGAGCCCGTAGATGCCGCCGTAAAGGCGGATGTTCTCGCGTGCCGTCAGGTCCTCGTAGAGCGAGAAGCGCTGGCTCATGTAGCCGATCCGCCGCCGCACTTGCTCCGTCTCCGAGATCACGTCGGCCCCGGCCACGCGGGCCATGCCGCTGGTCGGAGCGAGCAGGCCGATCAGCATCTTGATCGCCGTCGTCTTGCCGGCACCATTGGCACCGAGGAAACCGAAGACCTCGCCCGGCGCCACGTCGAACGTGATCGCGTCCACGGCCGTGAAGTCGCCGAACCGGCGGGTCAGCGCGCGCACCTCGATCGCGGCCGTCACGCGGCGGCGCCCGCGGTCTCGCCGTCGACCGGGCCCATCAGCTCCATGAACGCATCCTCCACGCCGGGCTCGATGCGCGCCACGTTGGCATCGTCGAACCCGAGACCGTGCAGGTACGCCACCAGCTCGGCAGCGACTGTCTCCCCGCCGCGCACGTCGCTGAAGTGCACGCTCTCGCCGAAGGGGAATGCCGAGGCGGTGTGCGGGTACGCATGCAACGCCGCGATCAACTCGGCGCGGCGGCGCGCACGCACCGCGAAGAGCGCGCGCGGGAAGCGCTTGCCGATCGCGCTCGGCTCGTCGATCGCGAGGATCCGACCCGCCTGCAGCAACGCCACGCGGTCGCAGCGCGTCGCCTCGTCCATGTACGGCGTCGACACGACGATGGTGAGGCCGGACGCCTTGAGCTCTCCCAGGAGGTCCCAGAACTCGCGGCGCGAGACCGCGTCGACGCCCGTCGTCGGTTCGTCGAGCAGGAGCAGGTCGGGGCGGTGCACCAGCGCGCACGAGAGCGCCAGCTTCTGCTTCATCCCGCCGGAGAGGGCACTGGCTCGACGGTCGCGAAACGGCTCGATCTGCCGGTAGATCGGCGCGATCACGTCGCGGCCAGCCTCCAGCGTCGTGCCGAACACTGACGCGAAGAAGCGCAGGTTCTCCTCGACGCTGAGGTCGCCGTAGAGGGAGAATCGGCCGGGCATGTAGCCGACGCGCGCACGGATCGCCCACAGGTCGCGCACGACGTCGAGCCCGAGCACCGTGGCCGAACCCTCGTCTGGGGTCAGCAGCGTCGTCAGGATGCGGAAGAGCGTCGTCTTCCCCGCCCCGTCCGGTCCGATGAGTCCGAAGAGCTCGGCCGGTCGCACGTCGAGGGAGACGCCGCCGAGCGCGGTCCGCGTGCCGAAGCGCTTGCCGAGTCCGCGCAACTGCACCGGGGAGACGTTCCCACCGCTCACGGCCGTTGCACCGGCGCGAACGTCACGTCCGCCGGCATCCCGATCTTGAGCGCGCCATCCGGGTTCGCCACGAGCACCTTCATCGCGTAGACGAGGTCCGCGCGCTCGTCGCGCATCTGCACGGGCGTCGGCGTGAACTCGGCCTTGCCGGCGATCCATGAGATCTCACCCTCGACCGTGCGCAACGCGCCGTCGCCGCCGTCGAAGTGCACCGCCACGCGCTGCCTGAGCTTGACGCGCGCGAGTTGCGCGCCGCTCACGTACGCGCGCAGCTCGAGCGTGTCGAGGTCGGCGACGCGGTAGAGCGGTTGGCCCGTTTGCACCACCTCGCCCGTGCGCGCGTATGTCGCGAGCACCGTGCCGGCCGTCGGGTTGCGCACCTCGCTCCGCGCCAGCCGGTCGCTCACCTGCGCCACGCGCGCCACGGTCGATGTCATGTCGAGCCCGATGCCGGCGCGAGCGGACCGTGCCGCGCCGAGTTGCGCGTCGAGCACGCGAAAGTCGCGCTCGGCCTGGTCGAGCTGTTGCTGCGTCGCCGCCTGCCCCGCATGCAGGCGGCGCGTGCGCTCGAGCGTGCGCGCGGCGATCTCGCGCTGTGCCTCGAGCGCGCGCACTTGGTCGTTCACCTCCGCACGGCGCGCACCGGCGGCGCCCCGCTGCGCAACCAACTGATCGCGCTCGAGCGCAAGCTGCGTCGTGTCCACCAGCGCGACGACGGCGTCGGCCTCGAGCCGCATGCCCTCGACCGGCAGGAAGCGCACGAGCTGGCCCGCGGATTGTGCGGAGACGACGACCTCGATGGCCTCGAAGTTCCCGTAGGCGTCAGGCTCGCCGTCGCCGCGGCAGGCGATGGTTCCGGCGAGGGAGATGCCGAGCAGGAGCGCCGGAAGGCGCGGCGGCAGATGTCGCATCAGCGGACCTCGAGTCCGAGAGTGGTGAGGAGCCTCGCCCGCGCTTCCGCGAGCTGCACACGGCGCGTGGCGCGAGCGAGCTGCGACGTGAGGACGTCGGTCTGCCGGTCCACGTACTCCGCGGCGGTTACCGTTCCCTCCGTGAAGCGCAGTCGCGTCTCGCGGAGGATCCCCTCGTGCAGCGCGATGATCCGGTCGTCCTGCGCGAGCGACTGCTCCAGGTGCGCGATCGAGGCCCGCGCGCGGATCAAGGCGCGATCGAGGCTCGCGGCGAATGCCGCCTCCTCGCTGGAGAGGATCTGCGCCTGGAGCGCGAGTTCCTGTTGCTCGCGACGCGTGGTGCCCCAGTTCCACGGCGACCATTCGAGCTGCACGCCGGCGAGCCAGAAGGTGTCGAACTCGCGCGCGAGTGGATTGAGCCCCGGGCGACCGTAGCCCGCGCGACCGAACGCCGAGACGCGCGGCCGGTCCTGCGCAGCGGCGGCGGCGCGTCGCTCGGCGAGCAGGTCGCGCCCGCGGGCGAACTGCTCGAACTCGGGTCGGGTGGCGCGGCGCCCGGCGGAGTCAGGGCGCACCGCCGTGATGGGCCGCGCCGAGTCGGCGCCCGCACTCGCATCCTCCGGCAACTCGAGCACGGTCGCCGTCCCGATCACTCGACCGACCAGCGTACCGAGCACCTCTCGCGCCGCCTCGCGGTCCGCTGCGAGCGTCGCGGTGGACTGCTGTCGACGGATCAGTTCCGCCTCGATGGCCGCCGCTTCGCTCGGCAACGCGGCGCCGGCGGCCACGCGCTCCCCGGCGAGGCGGCGCTGTGCCTCGAGGTCCGTGATGCCCGCCTCGAGCGTCTCGCGCTGCGCGTCCAGCAACAGCGCCGCGAAGAACGCCTCGTTGACCGCGAGTCGCTGCGCGAAGAGCGTCGAGCCCAACCGCGCCTCGGACTCGGCGAGCTGCGCCCGCTCGACGGCACGGCGCGGAGCGAGCGAGGGGTCGTAGAGTCGCTGCCGCGCGCCGAGGTACGCGTCGTAATTGTCGTGGGGCGGGTCGCCCGGCGCGAGTCCCGCGGGCAGCAGCGCCCGTACCGATGGCACGTCGGAGAGGTACTGCCCCTGGCCGAGCAGCATGATCGACGGCAGGCGCTCGGCGCCGAACGATTCCTGCCTCAGCCGCGATTGCGCCTGGAGGAGCTCGCGCTGCGCGGCCCGCCTGTCCGCGCGCTCGGCGAGCTTCAACTCGCCGCCGAGCCGCAGCGTGTCCGGCTGCGCCCAGGCCTGCGGTGCCGCGGCCGTCACGATGATGAAGGAGAACGCGAGGATGAGCTTCATGGCCGGAGCGCGCTGAGGATGAACGCCGGCAGCTCGAGCCGGCGCTGGTCGAGGAAGCGGTCGAACGCGGCGTCATCCATGCCGAGGAAGGCGGTGAGGATGGGCCGCGCCGCGAACGGGAAGACCACGCTGCCGACGAGCGTGATGAAGAACTGCTCCGGCGTGACCGGGCGCATGGTACCTGCCTGGACGCGCGCGGCGATGCGTCCCCGCAGTCCGTCGAGCGCGGCGCGCGCCATGCGCGAGGGTTCACTGCCGGTGGCGCGCGCGAGCAGCGCTGGCACCCGCTCTGGATGATGATGCAGTTCGGCGAGCACGTAGCCCGGGATGAACGGGCTGTTCCGCACCTCGTCGATGTAGCGATGCACGAACTGCTCGATCAGCTCCTCGAGCGGCGCGTCCGCGGTAAGCGCGGGAACGACGGCGGCGAAGAGTCGCCCGGCGGCCTCGAGGAATACACGCTCGGCGAGTCGCGCCTTGGACCGGTAGTAGTAGTGGAGCAGCGCCTGGTTCACGCCGGCTTCGTCCGCGATCTCCTGCATGCGGGCGCCGGCGGTGCCGCGGCGGATGAAGACACGGCGGGCGGCGTCGAGGATGCGCTGCTCGGCGTCAGGCGGCGCTGGCGCTGCGCTCTTCCGAGGTCCAGCAACCTTCTTCTTTCGAGCGATCGTGCGGGCCGTAGGCATGTTAACTGTTCAGTTAAAGTATATACACAATGCCTGCGATGGCGGTGATGCACAAGGGCCCGGCCAACGGTTTCCCCGCTCGCGGTGTCTCTGGGGTGTCCCGACGGCGCACCGGCGTTCCGGCTCCCCGACCTCCACATGACCGAACTGCGCAGCGCGTTCCGCGCCCTCCGCGCCACACCGCTCGTCTCGCTCGTCGCCATTCTCTCCCTCGCGCTCGGCATCGGGGCCAACACGGCGATCTTCTCGATCGTCGACGCGCTGATGCTGCGGTCGCTGCCCGTCGAGCACGCGTCGCGGCTGGTCGTCCTGCGCGAAGGCGAGAGCCGCGCCTCCTGGACGAACCCCATTTGGGAGGCGGTCCGGTCACGCCCGCAGCTGTTCGACGGCGCGTTCGCCGTAGGGCGCGCCCGCTTCAACGCGGCGCGCGGCGGCGAGGTCGATCCGATCGATGGGCTCTTCGCGAGCGCGCACTACTTCGACGTGCTGGGCGTCACACCTGCGATGGGACGGACCTTCACCGAGACCGACGACCGCCGCGGCGGCGGTCCCGATGGTCCGGTCGCCGTCATCAGCCACGCCCTGTGGCAGGATCGCTTCGGCGGCGCGCCTGACGTCGTCGGGCGCGCGATCACGTTGGACCGCGTCGCCTTCACCATCATCGGCGTCACACCGGCCGGGTTCTTCGGGCATGAGGTCGGCCGCGCCTTTGACGTCGTCGTGCCGATCGGCACGGAGCCGCTGGTCCGCGGCGCCGAGAGTTCGCTCGACCGCCGGTCGACATGGTGGATGAGCATCTTCGCGCGACTGCGTCCCGACCAGTCCGCCGAGCAGGCGACGGCGGCGTTCCGCGCGGTGCAGCCGCTGGTGCGCGAGGAGACGCTGCCGCAGGACTATCGTCCTCAGGACGCGGCGCGCTACCTCACTGGAGAGATGGGCCTGTTTCCCGCGACGGCCGGGACGTCGTCGCTGCGCGCGCGTTACCAGCGGCCGTTGATGGCGCTCACCGCGGTCGTCGCCTTCACCCTGCTGATCGCCTGCGGCAACATCGCCAACCTCATGCTGGCGCGGGCGTCGGCGCGCCGGCACGAGTTCGCGGTGCGCACCGCGCTCGGGGCGCCGCGCTGGCGCCTGGCGCGACAGCTGCTTGGCGAGAACCTGCTGCTCTCGGTCCTCGGCGCCGCGCTCGGCGTGCTGCTGGCAATCTGGGGGAGCCGGTTGATCGTCGCCCAACTCGCCACCTCCACCAATCGCGTGTTCCTCGATATCGGCGTCGACTGGCGGATGCTCGGCTTCACGGCGCTCATCGCCATCCTGACGACGATCCTCTTCGGCGTCGCGCCGTCACTCGCCGCCGCGCGCGTGCCACCGATGGAGGCGATGAAGGAACAGTCCTCCGGCCGCGGAGGTTCGGCGCGCGGTGCCGGGCTCGCGGGCTCGCTCGTGCTGGTGCAGGTGGCGCTCTCCCTGCTGCTGCTCGTGGCGGCAGGACTCTTCATGCGCACCTTCGCGTCGCTCACCAAGGTCGACCTCGGGTTCGTGCCGGAGAAGGTCCTGGTCGTCGGCGTCGGCGCCCAGCGCACGGGCGTAGCGCCCGCGTCGCGCGGCGCGCTCTACGAGCGCATGCTCGATGCCGTGCGCGCGGTGCCACAGGTGACCAACGCTGCACTCTCCGTCATCACGCCGGTGAGCGGCAGCCAGTGGAACTCGATCATCGAGTTCCCGGGGCGCCCGGAGATGGCCGAGGAGGACCGAATCGTGAACCTCAACTTCCTCTCGCCCGGCTGGTTCACGACGATGGGCACGCCACTCGTCGCGGGGCGCGACTTCGACAGTCGCGACCGGGTCGGGGGCGCGAACGTGGTGATCGTCAACCGAAAGTTCGCGGAGAAGTATTTCGCCGGGGAGAACCCCATCGGGCGCACCATCATCGACCCGGGCTTCGGCGGGGATCCATCGCGGCCCGCCGAGATCGTCGGGCTCGCCGGAGACGCGGTCTACATCAACCTGCGCGAATCGCTCACGCCCACGCTGTACTGGGCACTGGGGCAAGAGGACGAACCCGGCTCGAGCGTGATCCTCACCTTGCGCACCACTGCGGACGAGCCGAGGGCGCTCACGCGCAGCGTCACCGCCGCCATCGCCGCCGTGCATCCGGACCTTGCGCTCTCCTTCCGACCGCTCGGCGAGTACATCGACGCGTCGCTCGCGCAGGAACGGCTGATTGCGATGCTCTCCGGATTCTTCGGCGTGCTTGCGCTGTTGCTGGCGGCGCTCGGCCTGTACGGCATCACGGCGTATGGCGTATCTCGGCGTCGGGTGGAGCTGGGCATTCGCATGGCGCTCGGCGCCTCGCCGCCTTCGGTGGTGCGGCTGGTGATGTCGCGCACCGGCTTGCTCGTGCTCGGCGGAATTGTGCTCGGAGGCATGGTGAGTTGGTGGGCGTCGCGGTTCGTGGGTGCCCTGCTGTTCGGGCTGCCGCCCACGGACCCAGTGACGATCGCAGGCGCGATGCTGGTGCTGGCCGGCGTGGCGGCGGTGGCGGGGTGGCTTCCGGCGCGCCGGGCAGCGATGATTGACCCCGCCAAAGTGCTCCGCGAGGGCTGACGGAGCGCGGACCCAGCAGCCGCCGCTCGTTCACCGAACGACCAAGAGGGGTTACGCGATGTCCCGCCGCGCCACGCTGTCGTCGTTCGTCTCACTGCTCATTCTTGTGGGCTGCGCTCGCTCGGACGAGAGCGCCATCGTAGCCGGCAGTGGACTCACGATCGACACCATCGCGGGCATCGTCACGGTGAGCGCCGGCGGCCCCACGGCATGGAGCGACAGCGCCGGCTGGCGCCTTGTCGAGGACGGCGCGCTCGAAGGCGGCGTCGGCACGCCGGGCGAGCTCGTGAACCCTCGCGACTTCGCCGTCGACGAGCGCGGCTACGTGTACGTCGTCGACACCAAGCCCGAGGTGATCAAGGTGTTCGACGAGAAGGGCCGGTTCGTCCGGAGCTTCGGTCGCGAAGGTGCGGGCCCGGGCGAGTTCAGGGTGGCGCTGCACGCAGTGGGCGCCGGCAGGCTCATCGTCCACGACCCGCAGAACTCGCGCGTGAGCGTGTTCGACACTTCAGGCACCTACCTGCGCAGCTGGGTGGGCACCTGCTGCTACTGGACGCGCCCGTCGATCGACACACGCGGGCGCATCGCCGTGCCGACGCGGCCGCCCGACGGCGCCATTCGCGCATTCCTCCGTTTCGACTCACTCGGCACTCCGCTCGACTCCGTCGTCGTGGCCGAGCCGCCATCGAGCCCGGAGTGGACGTTCCGGCAGGGCAAGAACATGATGATGAGCACTCCGGTGCTCTTCTCTCCGCAGGGTGACGCGGTGTTCAACGCGGCGGGCGAGATCATTCATGGATGGTCCGGCGCATACCGCCTCGCCGTGAGCGACAACGGCCGCGATACCATCCGCGTGTTCCGCCGGGCGTGGAGCCCTGAACCGGTGAACGGAAGCCGGCGCGACGCGGCGTACGACAAGCGAGTGGCCGACCTCGCCAAGAGCATGGAGATCGAGGAAGCCGCCGTCCGCCTCCAGTTCGAGAAGGAGAAGATCCCGGCCACTCTTCCCGCGTTCTCGGCCATCTCCGTGGACGGCCTCGGCAACACCTGGGTGCATCTCGACCCGGACTCGGCGCTCACGCGATTCGACGTGTTCGACGCGGCGGGGGTGTACCTCGGGCCGGTCGAGGTGCCCCTGCTGGTAGCCAAATGGTCGTCGGCGTGGGGCCGCGACGCGATGTACGTCCGGAAGGACTCG
>DATLLD010000106.1:0-2448 GCA_035538035.1 Gemmatimonadaceae bacterium
GGTTGTGTGTGCGGGTCATGTCGCGAAGGTATGGCCTGCGCTCGCCGACGCGTCACCGAGGTCTTGCGCGCGGAATCCATCGAACGCGAATGTGAACGCGAACGCGACGGCGAACGCGATCGCTTGCGGCACCGGCGGGTAGGTACACCCCACGGCCCCGTCGCAAAATGCCTGACTGCAGGTCGCCTCGAGGGCGAACATATTTCGCCCTGCATGGCACTAGGCTCGACCGCAGTCAAAAACCACACGGGAATCCCTATGCGCGCCGTAATCCGGTACTCACCCTTGGCCGGTCTCGTGCTCCTCGCCCTCGCGTCAGCGGCGTCGCCGCGCGTCGCCTCGGCCATCCCCCCGTTCGCGCGCAAGTACGGAGTGAGCTGCGCGATGTGCCACCAGCCGATCCCGCGGCTCACGCCGTTCGGCGAGGCGTTCGCGGCCAATGGCTTCGAGTTCGCGATGGGCGAGGAGCCGCGCGACACCATCGGCACCGGCGATCCGCTGCTGCGCCTGCAGCGCAACATCGGCGTCGGCGTGCGGGTCGACGCCTACCAGCGCCTGCTCTCCAAGCGCGCCGCCGGCGAGCCCATGCTCGACCAGCAGCTGCCCTACACATTCAAGGTGCTCTCGGGCGGGCAAGTCGCGAACAAGGTCAGTTATTACATGTACGCCCTCGTCTCCGAGCGCGGCGCATTCGTGGGACTCGAGGATGCGTTCATCCAGTTCAGCGACCTCGGCGGCACCGGCGTGAACCTCGCCGTCGGACAGTTCCAGGTGTCGGATCCCCTGTTCAAGCGCGAACTGCGCCTGAGCTTCGAGGACTATCATCCCTACCGCGTGCGTGTGGGCGACACCCGTGCCGACCTCACCTACGAGCGCGGCATGATGGCGAGCTGGTCGCCGCGCGCCGGCACCGACCTGACCTTCCAGGTGGTCAACGGCCAGGGGCTCTCCGAGGCAACCACCACCCGGAGCTACGACCGCGATTCGCACCAGACCGGCGTCGCGCGATGGTCGCAGGACATCGGGCCGCTGCGCGTGGGCGTGTTCGGCTATGCCGGCAGCGAGGCCGCGGGCGGCGTCACGAGTCGCATCCGCATGTTCGGCCCCGACGCCACGGTGCCGATCAGCCGCTTTGGCGAGATGAACCTGCAGTTCTACCGCCGGTGGGACAGCGACCCGTTCCTCGGCCGTTGCTCGGCGCTGGAGCCCTGCCCGGGCGGCGAGACCACACCGTTCGCCACGACGGTGGATGCGGCGATGGCCGAACTGATCTTCTGGCCGGCAGGGCCGGCGGGACGGTGGTTCGTGACGGGACTCGTGAACTACATCGAAGCCGATGGTCCGGTGATCTCGCTCCGGCTCGGCGAGCAGGACACGGCGCCGGGATTCCTGACTCGCTACCGCACGCAGTCGCTCGGCGTGCACTATCTACTGCAGCGCAACGTGCGGCTGATCACCGAGGGCGCGTGGGACACCGACCGCGAGCGGGCCCGGCTGGTGACGGGGTTCACGCTGGCGTTCTGACAAAGAGAGAAAGAGAATCCGGGAGGAGGCGATGAACATCAGGCAGATCACGCTGGCAGCGGTGACGATGGCGGCGGCGCTCGCACTGGTCGCGGCCGCCCGTGCACCGGGGGAGTTGGACGGGCAGGCGCCCCAGGCGCAGCAACCGACGCTCGACAAGGCACTCGTCGCGCGCGGCGACAGCGTGTTCAAGGGCAAGCTCGGCGGCGCCATCTGCACGACCTGCCATGGGCAGAATGCCAAGGGCATGCCGGGGATGGGACCCGACCTCACCGATGCCAAGTGGCTACATGGCGACGGATCGCTCAAGTTTATCGAGACGATCGTGCGGACGGGCGTGACCAAGTCGAAGGAGAGCGCCACGGTGATGCCGCCGTTCGGAGGCGTCCCGCTCGACTCGGCGAAGGTCAGTGCCGTGACCGCATACGTGTACTCATTGAGCCACAAGTAGTCACGCGGGACATCGCCCCCACGGACGGGGCCAGACGCAGCTCACCGGAGGTTCGATGCTCTTCTCGACCCGCAGCCTGCTGACGATGCTGCACGGCCTTGTCCTGAGCGGGGGCGCGATCATGGCGATCGCGGCCGCCCTCTTCGCCCTGCGCGCGATGGCGCTCCCGGAAGGCGCTCCCGTGAGCGAACGGCAGGGCAACAACTTCGCGTGGGTCGCCGTCGCCGCCGCGGTGCTGCTTTGGCTCGCGGTGCTCGGCGGGACGTACATCGTGTTCCCGCCGTATCGCGCGACGCCGCCCGAGGGACTCCTCGACCTCACGGGCTACCCGCGGGCGATCCTGCTGGCGGACCCGAGCAAGCGCTGGCTCCACACCTTCGCGATGGAGATCAAGGAGCACATGCCGTGGATCGCCGCGATGCTGACGACGGCGGCGGCGTTCATCGCGCACCGGTACCGCTCGACGTTGCTCG